>DASZHF010000190.1:0-103816 GCA_035938095.1 Solirubrobacteraceae bacterium | reverse complement strand
CTGATCGTGATGGCGTTCGGCACTCTGCCGAGTCCGCTGTATGGCCTCTACCGGACTCGAGATCACCTGTCGGCGTTCATGGTCACGGTGATCTACGCGATCTTCGCCGTCGGGACGATCGGCGCGCTGCTGTCGGTGCGCCTCATCGCCGCGCGAGCCGGCCGCCGCGCCGCGATGCTCGGCGCGGTGGGGACGATGATCGTCGCGGCGGGTCTGCTCCCGGCGTGGAAGGCCCTGCCGGGAGTACTCGTCGGACGCTTGATCACCGGGGTGTCGGTCGGGCTCGCCGCTGGGACGGCCATCACCTACCTCATCGAGCTGCGGACCCGCGAGGACCCAACCCCCTCCGCCTTGACCCGCGCCCGGAACATCGCCACGGCGGTGAGCGTCGGCGGCCTCGGCATCGGTCCGCTGATCGCAGGCGGCCTGGCCGAGTGGGCGAGCTATCCCCTGACCTTGCCGTACCTCGTGTTCCTGGGGCTCGGAGCGCTGGCTCTGATCGGCGTGGCAACTGCGCCAGAAACCCGCGCGCCAGCCGCTGCGCCTTCGAGCCAGAGCCGGGCGAGCGGTCGGTCGCGCCCCGTCCGGGTTCTGGTTCCCGGGGCGACCGCGACGCTGGCAGCGTTCGCGGCAACCGGACTGTTCGCGGGGCTGTCCGGGCTCTTCCTGACCGCTGTCCTTGACCGTCCTTCGCACGCGTTGGCCGGCGCGACGCTGTTCCTGGTCTTCACTTCCGGGGTGGTCTCGCAGCTGGCGACAAACCGGCTGCCGGCGTCGCGGGTGTTCGTGATCGGAACGATCTCCATGCTCGCCGGCCTCGCGCTGCTCGTGACCGCAGTACGTCTTTCCAGCCCGAGCCTCGCGCTGTTTCTGCTCAGCGGCGCCCTGATCGGCGCGGGCGCGGGCGCGGTCTTCAAAGGCACGACCGGTTTGGTGCTCGAAGCGGCGCCGCCGGAGAGCCGCCTCGCGTTGACCTCGGATCTGCTCATAGCCCTCTACGTGGGGCTTTCGATTCCCGTGATCGGCGCCGGATTCGCACTCGACCGAGGCGCCAGCCCGCCGAACACGGTGCTCGGCTTCGCAATCTTCGTGGGGTTGGGTGTGGCCGGCGCGGGCGCGTTCCTCGGA
Source organism: Solirubrobacteraceae bacterium (assembly GCA_035938095.1). Classification (GTDB taxonomy): domain Bacteria; phylum Actinomycetota; class Thermoleophilia; order Solirubrobacterales; family Solirubrobacteraceae; genus AC-64. The sequence continues at coordinate 102,688 of DASZHF010000190.1, read as the reverse complement.
CGCGCGCTGAGGACCACACGACGGTCGGCGTAAATCATGGCCGGACGAGCGCGCAAGGGGACCCTCGGCGGTCGCCGGTCGAGCAGCGCGCGGGACTTCCCGCGGCACGCCGATCCGGTCCTCCCGGAGCTGATCGACGCGCGTCCGGACTTCAATCCGCGGGCGTGGCTGGACGAGCGTGCTCCGCTTCGCGCAAGCGCTCGTTGGAATCAACGAAACGGAGAAGATCGCCGTTAGCCAGAACGCGAACAGGTTGCAAGCGGGGCAGCACAAGCAACGATTTCGATATTGCGAACCCGCCTCGCGCGACCGCGCCGGACACAGGTGGCCACGAGCGCGTCGCCACCTTGTACACGCGCGAGCACAAATGCATCAGTTGCTTGGGAGCCACCGCGGGGGCTGGCAGCTCGCGTCTACTGGGCCGCGAGAGTCCTCAGATCTCGTAGACCTCTTCGTACTCAAGGCTCATGAGTCCCTCGAGCACGAAGGGGAGGGTGTTCATCCGCTCACGCACGGCATCCATGCTCTCGCCTTCGAGGATGATGACAACTCCCGGGCCGGCGGCGCGCCGGTAGAGAGCCTTCATCACCCCCTCAGCTTTGAGCTGTTCGACGACGCGCATTTCGTCGTCGATGAATGGTCCGAGTTTCTGTGGCTCGGTGATCGAACCACGGGCAATAGCGATCATGGTCGACTCCTGTTCCCGTTCGAGATGGACACCGCGTCCGATTGCGATCACCTGGGGCTCGCTGTCGCGTTTCGGCTCGGACGATCAGCCGACCATAGCTAGCCGGCGCTGTCGCGCGTGCCTGGCGGTAGGGAAGCTCACCGTATTTCGGCAGACCACTGGAGTCGTGCTTCATGATGCATAGATCACGCGGTACGCGAGCGGGCGGCGGTTGCGGTCGGCGTCTCCTGCCGGGCGCGTCGCGCCCCAGGTTTGTCTATGACCGTGACGACCGGGCGTCGGTAGCCGCGCTCAGGCGTATGAGCGATCTGAGCGATCAGCCGGTAACGGCCCCGGCCGCCACCGCCGATACTGCGAGTGTGCTGCACGATCCGCTCTTCGACGACTCCCTGATAGCCGAGCTCCAGCGGGGCGAGCGGCTGCTGTGGAGCGGCCAGCCCGACACGGGCCGCTGGTTCGTCCCCGACGTTCAGGGCCGGCTCCAGATGAGCTTGGCGGCGGGGGCGTTCATGATCTTCTTGGCAGCGATTATCCTGACCTCGAACCTTCGCTCCGGTGTATCCGCGGTCGGCCTGTTCTTCTCGCTGGGGGGCGCGTTGTTCGCCGCGTTGGGGCTGTACCTGATCGCCGGTCGGGTGATCGTCCGCCGCTACTTCGGACGCAGAACCGCGTACGGGCTCACCAATCTGCGCGCGCTAGTGATCAAACCGACGTGGCGGGGTGGCTGCCAGACGGCGTTCGTTTGGCTCGCCTCCGGTCCGGCCGTGAACCAGCGAATCCGCCCTGATGGGCATGGCACGGTGTGGATCGGCGCGACGATCTACCAGCAAGCGGCGTGGTTCGCCGGCGATCCGGGCTGGTACGTTGCCAAGCCATACGAGCGCCAGCTCGTCACGTTCTGGAACATCGCCGACGCGGCCGATGTGAGTCGCCTTGCCGCCCGCCTGATCAGCGAAGCAGAGACCATCAGCGGGTCGGCACCGTCTCCCCACTGACCTCGCCGAACCTGAGCGGCCGGTTCTCGACGACGCAACCTCCCCGCAAAGCGCCTTAGCGCCCAAGCCCCCTTGGGGGGTCTCGGGCCAGACCGCACCCCCGGTCGGGGGTGAGCACCCCCTGAACGGCGGTTGATGCCCGGCACCAGTTCCCCGACAATCTGCAGTGCCGAGGGCGGGCATCGGCGGGACCGCCGACAGGCTGGTGCCATCGGACTTGGGAGGTAGAGATGAGGGATCACGCGTTGGGTCGGGCTCTCTCGTCCGAGCTGATGGGACGTGCGCTCAATCGCACTATGGCGCGGCTGGAGCAAGGCGCTCGGAGAATTCGCGGCCGCCGCGGATCATTTCCCAGTGCGCTGGCCATGGCCCGACGCGGCACGCCACTGCTAGTCATCCTGGTGCTACATACCGTTGGGGCGCAGGGCAGCGTCGCGCAAGCGAGCGTCGTCGAGCACGGCTATCTCCCCCTGAGCGATAACACGCTCCTGAATTACACCCTCACCCTCCCGTCGGCCCAAGGGCGGTTTCCGGTACTGCTCGAGTACGACCCCTACTACGCCGGCGCGACCAGCGATCCGACTTGGAATGCCAGCGGCTACGCGATGCTCGGCGTCAATTTCCGCGGAACCGGGTGCTCGCACGGTACGTTCCAGCCGCTGCGCGCGGACATCTGGGGCTCGGACGGGGCGCAGGTGGTGGCGTGGGCGGCAAGACAGGGGTGGTCCGACGGCAACATCGGCATGATCGGCGGCTCGTTCACCGGCACTTCGCAGCTGGCGACAGCCGCGTTTGCCGGGCCGGCACTGAAGGCAATCACGCCTGATCATGTGTTCCCCGATTTCTACCGCGACCTGGTCTACCCCGGCGGAATCCACAACGGCTGGATTCCGGGGTGGATTCTGGTCCGCAACTACTTCCTCGGCTACCCCGCAGCCCTGCAAACAACGTCCGATCCCGGCTGCGCCAACGGTCTGGGGCAGCAGGTGGTGCCGAACGAGGCCCAGGGCCTGGACACACAGCGCCATCCTTACCTCGACGAGTACTGGTCCAAACAGCCCACGAGCTTTCTGGACCGCGTGCACATACCGGCGCTAGGCTGCGTCACCTGGCAGGACACGACGGTCTATAGCCACGCGTTCAACGCCTTCCGCGAGCTGGATCCCGCGACGACCTGGCTGGTGGGCGGCGACGGCCTACACGGCGATTGCCCCACCTCGCGCGCCCGGCGAGTGCGATTCTTCGACCGATATCTAAAGCAGCAGAACAACGGCTGGGAGACGACGCCGCACATGCTGCTGGTGCACGAGGTGGCGGGTAAGTCGCCTGTGTACGAGAAACTGGATGACCACGCCGGCGCCTGGCAAAGCGCGTTTACGCACTGGTCCGACATGGACGCCGCCATCCATCCGCTCGCGCTGAAGCTTCAGGAGGGCGGCCGTCTCGAGCTCACACCCCCGGCGCGGCCGCAGCCCGCGGACAGCTATTCGTATCCGACGCCGACCGCGAACACGCCGGCCGACTTCGCTGGTCAGAGCTCCTGGAACCGTCCGACGGTGCCCGGCGGCGCTGTGGTCTACACGACCCCGGCGCTTACGCACGACGCCGAGTTTCTCGGCAGCGGCAGCGCCGATCTGTGGATCGCTTCGAGCGCGTCCGACACAGATGTGCAGATCACGCTGAGCGAAGTACGACCGGACGGCCAGGAAATGTATGTGGAGAACGGCTGGCTGAGACTGTCCGATCGCCGGCTTGATCCCGGAAAGTCGACCGCGCTGCGGCCATATCACACGTATCTGCAAACGGATGCCAGGCCGCTGATCCCTGGGCAGCCGGTCCTTGCCCGTGTCGAGATGGAGCCGTTCGATCATGTGTTCCGTGCCGGCTCTGCCATCCGGCTGACCATCGATGCGCCAGGCGGTTATTTCCAGATCCGGCCAGGCCCAGCGACGAACACGGTCTATCACCAACCGGGCATGGATTCGAAGCTGGTCCTCGGCTTCCTGCCGGGCGCGACGGCACATGCACCCTTGCCTCGTTGCGGCTCCTTGCTCAATCAGCCCTGCCGGCCCAACGCCAAGCCGGTGCCGGGAGGGCGGTTGACGATCACGGCAAGCGCATCGACAATTTCCTCGACCTCCACCGGCGGTAGGTCCGTAACCTGCGCCAGATCAGCGCGGCTCACCTACCACCTTCACGCGGGCCGTCGAGGCCGCGGTCGTGTCGTCGCCGCCCGGATCTATGTTGACGACAAGCTCGTGCGCTCGCTGAGCGGGCGCAACCTGACGTTCGTGACGATCAAGCGCCCGCATCGTTCCTCGTTCACGGTCAAGATCGTGACGACTCTCTCGTCCGGCGGTCATGTCACGAGCTCGCGCCGCTACCGGCTCTGCACGCGTACGCGCGTCCGACACAGGTCACAGCACCGCGGGCGCCGCGGCTCGCGCCCGCGCCGGACCTGACCCGTCGCACGCATTCCGACGTAACGCCATCTGTTCAGTCGGACCAAGTCAAGAGCGTCCGTCGCCGCCCGTGCTCACGGCCGCGAGCCGGTCCGCCAGCTCTCCGGGCCGTGCGAGCATCGGGACGTGGCCGCCTGGCATCTCTTCGACCGGTAGACCGAGCCGCTCGCACACGACGCGCCGCTGGAACGCAAGCGGGAACAGCCGGTCCTCGCGCGGCGCGAGCACGCGTGTTGGTACTTCGGGCCATGCGCTCAGCGGCCACGGCTCCAGAAACATGCCCAGACCCGGAGTTGCGTTGAACTGCTCGGCCGCTGACGCAATGTCAGCGGGCACGTCGTGGAGGAACACCTCGGCCAGCTCCTCGGGCCCCCACGTGCTCATGCCGCCCAGGCGCCGAATGAGGGGAGCGATCGCGTCGTCGTGCTTGACGGCCGTCCACCAGTCACCCGCAGTCTCGCCCGGGGCAGGGATCATTGGGGCGACGAGGACGAGCTCGGCAACCTCGAGGCGGGCCGCCACGAGCGATGCCGCAAAGGCCCCGAGAGACTGTCCGACAACCACCAGCTGCCCGTGGAGCTGACGCGCGGCCTCCACGACGGCGTCCGCGTGCGCGCTCGGCCCGGCGTGCGGATCGTCGAGGGGAAGCCGAGGCGCGACGCCCCGATGACCACGGGCCTGGAGCTCCTCGATCGTCCACCGCCAAGCGCCTGGGTCGATTCCGGCCCCAGGGATGAGGACGAACGTCAACCGATCGCCGCCCATGGCGCGGTTCATACCTTCCTCGACCGATCAGCCGGCCAATTCTCGTCGGCGCGCCGGATGCGCGCATTCCGCGCTATGCGTTTCGGCAGCCGTAAGGCGCGCCGTGCCGTGGCCAAAGCAGGCCGTCGGACACGAGCGGGCTCCAGTTGACACATTCCCATATAGGAATATAATAATGGTCATGGCCAGAGCAGCGACCACCGCCGACGCGTTCAACGCCGTGGCCGAGCCGCGCCGGCGCCAGATCCTCGATCTGGTCGCCGACCGCGAACGGCCCGTCGGGGAGCTGGTGGAGCTGCTCGGCCTCGCCCAACCGCAGGTGTCCAAGCACTTGCGCGTACTTCGAGAGGTTGGGGCAGTGTCGGTCCGCGACGAGGGTCGGCAACGGCTCTACCGGGTAAACGGCCGAGCGCTCAAGCCGATCCACGACTGGGTGAAGACCTACGAGCAGACGTGGGCCGGTCGGTTTGAGGCGCTCGATGACGTGCTAGAGGAACTCAAACAACAGGAGGCGAACGATGGAGGCAGCGACAGGTAGCAGGAGAGCGAAGGTCACACTCCCGACCGACGAGCAGATCCTGGTCGAGCGGGAGTTCGACGCGCGCAAGCACCTCGTGTACAAGGCGTTCACGACCCCCGAGCTGGTCAAGCGCTGGTGGCACGCGAAGCGCGGCAAGGTTACCCTCGTCGAGATCGACCTGCGGATCGGCGGTTTCTACCGCTACGTGATGGTCACCGACGACGGAACCGAGGTCGGGTTCCACGGCGAGTACCGCGAAATCGTGCCCGACGAGCGGATCGTCTCGACCGAGGTGTTCGAGGGCCTGCCCGAAGGCGTGCCCGAACAGGACGCCGCGACCGTGAACACCGCGACGTTGAGCGAGACGGACGGACGGACGAAACTCACGATCCTGATCCAGGCCACCAGCAAGGCCTCACGGGACGCGATCATCGCCTCCGGAATGGAAGACGGCCTCCAAGACGCCCTGGACCTGCTGGAGCAGGTCTCCGCCTCACTGAGCTGAGCCGGCTTCTCTGGGGACCACCGGGATGGTCGTCCCGGTGGTCCCCGGTGAAACAGGGGACGAGACGACAATCCACCTCACGACCGTCTACGTCGATGACCTTTCGCTCGGCGACGTGTTGTCGTCCGCGAGATAGGCGGGTTGTCAGCGTTGCTTCGCGTGTGCGTCCGGACCGAGCCGCCTCACGGTAGGACAGGCCGAGGCGATCCACAGCGATCACCGTGTCTCGATATCGAGCCGGCGCGTTGCCGATAGCCTCCATTACCTCGCGAGCGCCGATGTCGACAGCCACCGAGCCACAGCTTCGCTTCTGGCAGCGCCATTCACGCCAGAAGCCTCCACCCCCTCTGGATGCGACGCTGATGCGCCATCCCCTGAGGTGGCTCAAGAACCGAGCCCTGGTGGCCGTCGACGGTCTGGCTCTCCTCCACGTCGGCACTCTGATCGTCGTGGCTCTCTACTACCTCGCTTTCCAGACGATCCCCGGTGTCAAATACGACTGGGACCATGCCCTCACCGGCCAACTGCACTTCTGGGGCATTCACGTTCATCTCGCGCTGCTTTCGAAGGCCCACTGGGCCGAATGGCGACACTTGATCCGGAACGTCGGCGAAGGACTCCTCGGCGGCGTATTGGCCCAGGCGATCATCTGGAATCACTTCAGGGTGAAGCCCAAGCCTCGGAATCGGGTCGACCGACTCGAGATCGCGCTGCATATTCCGAATCTCAAGGAAGACCGCCGAACGTCAGGCTGGCAGATGCTGGCGCTCCCGCCCTTGGTCCTCGTTTATGCAGTCCCGGGTTTCGCCATTGGAGCTGGCGTCGCGCGCCTGATTCAGCACGGTATCGCGCATGTGCATGTGCACCAGGTTTCCTCGGACGCCGTGGTTCAGAGCCTCTGGACTGGCACCGTGTCGCAGAAGGTCGTCGGCCTGTTCGCGTCGATCGTCTTCGCCCGCCGCGTCGGCCGCGCGGTTTACGACGACGTGCAACTGTTCTTCGCGGAGCGCCGACGCGCCGCAGGCAAGCCGCTCGCCTTCTACCACAAGCTCGTGCCGACGTTCGCTGCGCGCTACAACAGCATCACTTCCACGGACGCCGCAGCCGCCGCTGCCGGCGCACGCGATCGGTGGGCGACCTGGATTCTGGTCGCGTCGATCCCAATCGGGATCGGGCTCGCTGCCTTCGGCTACTACGTCCTCGCCTACATCGCCACTGGCAAGGTCTGAGGTCCTCTGTTCGAGTCGGCTCGGCGTCAGCCGGTAAATCGGAGGGTTCCGCGGCGACAGTAAGCTCTCGGTCGTGGCGCACCGTTCGCACAGCGCCCTGCCGTACGTCGATCCGCTCGCCTCCCGCGGTCCGCTCTACCGGGCGTATGTGCGCTTGATCGGGACGCGCCTGGGGGGATGGCTTTCGCCCAAAATCGTGTGGAAGATCGATCCCTACCTGATGCGGCTGACTGGCGGCCGGATCGGCATGGGGCTCATGCTCCCGACCGCGCTGCTAGAGACCCACGGGGCGCGCACCGGCCGCATGCGGCGCAACGGGGTCATCTACTTCCACGACGGCGAGCGGGTGACGATCATCGCCTCCAAGCTCGGCCTCCCCGAGCATCCGTTCTGGTTTCACAACGCCTGCGCAAATCCTCATGTCCTGCTCGGCGGCCAGCGATTCCGGGTCGAGGTCGTCGATGACGAGGCGTCGCGGAACCGGCTCTGGGAGCTCGCCGACCGCGTGTTCCCGCCGTACGCCGCCTACCGGGACCGCGCAGCGCGCGTCGGTCGCACCATCCCGATCCTCCGGCTCGTCCCTCGCTAGCAAACCAAGTGAAGGCTTACGGACCGCCCGGTCGAGGCCGGGCTTCGATGAATGCCCGATGCCGCCCAGGTGATTAGGGTGCTACTGCGCTAGACCAGGTGCGCTGGAGCCACAGTGAGCCGCCGCCGTCTTGGTGCTCCTCTGGATAGCCGGGGACTGCTGCGCCGAGTACGTTCGGGCGAAAGCAGCTCATCCAGGCAACGCTGAGCAGGATCCTGAAGGCGGAGTTGAAGCTGAGGAAGGTCTGGACGGCGTACTGCTCGTTCCACGCGCGCCCCGAGAAGACCCATTCCTGCGGGTAGTCCCAGGGCAGGAAGATGTCGTGCAGGTGAACAACGACGCCCGACGAGAGCCGCGGCAGCACCTCGGTCAGGAGGAATACAACGTCGCCGCCTGTCTTGAGCGTATGCGAGCTATCGATGAAGAGGACATCGCCGCCACCAAGCTCGAGGAACGCATCGAGCGGCAGTCGCTCGACCGGCGAGACGATGAGCCGTGTGATCCCCTCGATGCTGTCCCCAAGGAACTCGGGCGGATCGGGGTCGATGCATGTGAAGTCGAGCGTTCCGCCGAGATGCTCACGGTTTACCCTCGCGGTCACTAGCGAGGACCACCCGGAGCCCACCTCGATCATCCGCCGCGGCCTGAAATGGCGCAGCATGGCTTGCAGCACCCACGCGTCTAGAGACGAGAACTCCACGTTGGCGGCGTGATAGTCACGCGCGTCGCCGGTCGGCCCGGCGGGGAAGACGAGTTCGCTCTGGCCTCCGAGCACGTCGCGAAGCAGCGCCACCTGCGCGTCCGCGCGCCAGTCGATTCCCGGGGTCGCACGTGGTGCGGGCGGCCAAATCCGCGAGCGCGCGGGTTCCCGCGCCAGCGCTCGGTTGTCGGGCACAGGACTGTAGTAATGGTCGAGCGGCCAGCAGATCAGCTGCGGCTCTATGGCGATCTCGTCGGTCACTTCGTTCAGGCTACACGTCGCCCCACGACAGCCCGCACTCCGAATTACCAACCTACTTGGTGCGCGGAGAGCATCGCCTCCAAGCGTTCGCGCGCGACTGTCGGCGAGAAGCATGCGCGCGCGTGCTCGCGAGCTAACGGACGCCGCCGCGAGCACGGTGCTGGCGCCCGGCGGGGGAGCCGCCTTCCCGCACCCTCCAGCAAGGACGTAACGACGCCCGCGACGATCAGCCTGCGGCTCTGATTCACTCCGCCCCTGCCTGGGCCATCCATCGCCACACGCGCGCGCATTATGCCCACTCCCCCTGCCGCTGTCGCGCGAAGGTATCGAGCCGCGTGAGTGGCGCGGGCTCGCCGAGGTGGCTAAGTTGCCCATCGTATGAGCGCTGACAAGGTTGGGGTTGTCGTCCTGGGGATGAGTCGTAGCGGGACCAGTGCGGTCGCGGGCATGTTCGCCTCGGCGGGGTTCTTCGCTGCACGCGAGCGGGAGCTGATGGCGGCGACCGAGCACAACGCGGCTGGCCATTGGGAGAACCTAGAGGTTTGCCGCACCAACGAGAGCGTCTTGGGTCGACTGGGCGGAAGCTGGTTTGACCCTCCATCCGAGGACCGGCAGCTCGCTGCGCGCCCCTGGGCCGTGCCCGAACTGCGGTCTGTGTTCGAGCGCGTCGTCGACCAGGCGGAGAACGTCCCGGTGGTTCTCAAGGATCCACGCATCGGGGTGATGCTTCCCCTCTGGGGCGAGATCATCGATCACCTGCATCCGGTTCTCGTGATCCGCGATCCAATCGAGGTCGCGCTTTCGTTGAACCGGCGCGATGGTTCGCCGACAAGCTTCATGCTGGCGGCATGGCAGCTGCACATGACGAGGATGCTGCCCCACCTGCAGCGACGGGTGGTCACGGTTGCGCCCTACACTCGGCTGCTGGAGTCCAGCCAGTGTGCATATCTGGTCATCGGCTCGACGGTTAGACATCTCAGAGACGATCTCGCGAGCCGCGTCAACTCCGAGTCTTCGTTGACTGCCCTCGATCCCGCGTTACACCGCAGTCACGTCTCTCCGGGTGACCACGAACGGCAGATGTCGGTGCGCCAGCTCGAGCTCTGGAGCGAGTTGGCATCGCTCGATCCGGGTGATCAGCGGATCGACATATCAGAAGACGCCATCGCATCCGATCCGGCGGCTCTCAGCTTGGTGCGCGCGGAAACCGAGCGCCTCGCGATGTTGGAACGAGTGGACAAGGCTGAGCAGGCGTCGGCCACGGAGCGTGATCGCACAGAGGCCTTGACTCTCGAGCTGGCAGCCGAGCGTGAGCGCACGGAGGCCTTGACTCTCGAGCTGGCAGCTGAGCGAGAGCGCAGCGAGGCCCTGTCGATGCACCTGGCGGGCGAACGTGATCGCGCGGCGGCAGCCGCAGCGGGCCAGATCACAGCAGAGGGTTGGCTCGAAGCGATCCAGACATCGCCGAGCTGGCGAATCACGGCACCACTCCGGGCTGGCAAGCGCACCATTCGACGGCTGGGCCGCGGTGCGCGGATACCCTGACCGTGATCCGGACCATCTGGAGCTGCTGGTTACAAGGTAGAGCCGACGCTCCGCCATTAGTTCGTCGCTGTCTGTCGAGTTGGGAAGACCGTAACCCGAGTTGGGATTTCCGCTGCCTCGACGCGGCAACGGTGAATCGGTACATCGATCTTCCCGAGCTGACCGACAAGGAGATCACTGCGGCGTCTTTCGCCGACGTGCTACGCATCCACCTGCTCCGTGAGTTTGGTGGCGTATGGGTCGATGCGACTCTGTACTGCAACAGGCCGCTCGACGAATGGCTCTGGTCGGTCTTCGGCCGTGGTTTCTTTGCTTTCGCGCAGCCCGGGCCAGATCGTGAACTTTCGACTTGGTTTCTCGCCGCCACGCCCCACAACCTGCTTGTCAGTCGCTGGTTCACCATGGTGCGGCAATACTGGGCCGCGCGAACGCGTTCCTCCGACTACTTCTGGTTTCATCACCTGTTCGGTGCCTTATGCGCGACCGACTCTGAGTTTGCCCAGGAATGGCGTCAGGTGCCGAAGCTAGGAGCCGACGCTCCGCACGCGATTCAAACCGTCGGGATGGCCTCGTCCGCATCAGTTGGTGATCCGCGTATCGATTGGACGACGCCGGTCTTCAAGCTCTCCCACCGTCTGGCCAGCGACGATTACCGGCCCAAACTGCTGGCATGGGAGCTGTTGGAGTCGACCCCCGACCGCGATGCGGCCTCGGCCAATGCGGTGGCTGAGGCGGGACGTGGAGCGATGGCATCCGCCGATCTCGCAGAGACAGAGAAGACAGTCACCAACCCAGTGGGCTCTATCGCAGCAATCCGAGTCTCCACGCAGAACCTCGGAGATCATCTGCAGATTCTGGCCGCGTTGCAGCTCTTGAGGCGATTCGGAATACGGCCCAGCGCGTTCATCGATCGCGACTACGAGCTCGAGGACTGCAGCGCGCTGCGGGAACTCCCCGGTCCGATCGGCATGCTCATCCATGGGTGGTTCAAGAACGGTCATGACCGGTGGCCACCGAGCGAGAAGATTGCCCCGATCTTCTTCGGGTTTCATATCCGGCTATTTCAGAGCCCCGCGCTCATGTCGCCGGAGGCAGTGGACTACTACCGGCGCCAGGCGCCGATTGGTTGTCGCGACGTATACACCCTGGAGCTCCTGAGCCGGGCCGGCGTCGAGTGTTTCGAGACCAACTGCGTGACGCTGACGCTTCACTGCCGCCTGGCCGAACCGTCGTTGCAGACCGAGTTATTCGTGGTCTCGCGCGATCGCCGCCTTCTAGACCTTGTCCCAGAACACCTTGGCCCGCGAACGTATCTCAGCCACTACACGGACACGCAGGACTTCGGGTCCAATCTGCTTGCGGCCAAAGCAATGCTCGAGAGGTACCGCAATCGCGCCCGACTGATCGTGACGACCTTCCTCCATTGCGCACTTCCGGCGATCGCGATGGGAATTCCGACCATCGTGTTCTACCCGGTCGACAGCCCGGCTGGCAACTCATCTGACGTGGAGCGGTTCTCGGCGCTGGCCAAGCTCGTGCACGTGCATCACTTCGACCAAGCGCACAAGGTGAATTGGAACCCCAAACCAGTGGACGTCGCTGCGCTCAAGCTGAGCGTCATCGACCAATTCGCCTCACTTTGTGCCCGTTGGGGTATGCCGGGACCGGATCCGGTCGGTCCGTTTGCGCCGGAGAGCGTTCTCCCGGCACCCGAAAGCGTGCTGCCGACACCGTAGTCCAGAGCGTGCTGCCGACGCCATAGTCCAGACTAAGAAGTGGAACCCAGGATCGCCCTTCAGGGAGGGCGGTGCCGCAGGACAAGTGACGCGCGGCGCTCGGGCTCGGGCGCGCGGCCCGATGCCCGAGCCCGCTGGAGCAGCGACTCAGCCGAGGACCATCAGTGAGTTGCCCTCGGGATCGCGCAGCCAGAACAGCGGCGGCACTGGGTCTCCCATGCGGCTGACCTCGGGGTCGACGTCCACGCCATTGGCCTTGAGCTCAGCGTGGTAGGCGTCGATGTCATCGGTCTGCAGGCCGATGCCCGTCTCGCGGTTGCCGGTCGGCGTGCCCTCGGGCGGCGGGGCGATGGCGATCGTGGTCTCGGCGTCGCCCGGCGCGACCTCGACCCAGCGGTATCCGTTGCCGAAGGGTATATCGGTGCGCTTCTCGAGGCCGAGCTTCTCGACGTAGAACTCGATGGCACGGTCCTGATCGGACACCGGGATGACGACCGTATTGATCTTGTTTACGCGAGTCTTGGTGCTGGTCACGACATCCTCCTAGGGATTGGGATTTACACCCGCTTAGACCGCTGAACTCCCCGGAACTCATCGCCAGCCCTCACAGGCCGGTGGGCACCTGGCGCCGGGCACCGCCCAAGGCGGGCGCCAAGAGGGCCCGCGCCCGATTCTAGGGCGAAGCGAGCGACGTCGGGTTGGGTGAGCTGCGGCTTCTGGGCAGGGGAGCGGTCATAATCCCCGGGCGTCTGCTGAATCGTTGTCTGGATGGCTGGGCGAGCGAGGAGTTTGGGGATGGATCGGGGTCGGTTGGGACGTTCGGTAACTGCGTTTTGGCGGTCCGACGCGACGCGGCTGGCGAGGCTCGTTATGCCCATCCTTATCCTCGCGGCTGCGGTGATCGTGGCACTAGCCAGCTCAGAGGCGAGCACCGGTGCGCCCCGGGCGTCAACGGCCCAGGCACAGGTGACCCGGTACTCGTTGGTGAACGGCTGCTACACGCTGCACTCGTCGGCCGGTGGCAATGCGATCGCACCCGACGAAGGTCCGTTTCGGATGCAGGCGGCGGCGCTCGGGGTCTATCTCCTGTACGGCGCCCGGGGCGATTATCTGACCGACAGCGGCACCGGTACGCCCCAGGGCGTCAGCGCGCCGAGCACCGCGGCGGAATGGCGGGTCGAGGGCGGCTCGAGTCAGGGGTTCTCGATGACCAATCTCGGGACGTCGACCCGGCTGCCGGTGACGTTCGTGCCGGCGAGCGGATGCGCGCAATACCCCGAGGCACAGGTCGACGCCACTGGCCCGGCGTTCACCGGCGCGAGTCCCGAGGCCAACGTCCTGGGCACAGTCGAGGGCCACGCGCACGTGACCGCGTTTGAGTTCTTCGGCGGCGATTGGCACTGCGGGGGACCGTGGAGTCCGTTTGGCGCTCCCTATGCGCTGCCCGCCGATTGCTCGCCCGACCAGCAGGGGACCAATGGTGCCTTCGAGAGCGTCATCGACTTCGGTGGGCCGACGCGACCGAGCGACATGCACGGGTGGCCGACGTTTCGCGAGTGGCCGAGCCCGACCGCGCTGGCCGAGGAGGGCGACTACTACACCGGGATCGAGCGGGCCTGGAAGGCGGGACTCCGGCTGATGGTGACCAACCTCGTCGACAACGAGGCGCTCTGCTCGGTGATGACCAAGACGCACAACCCGTGCAACGACATGGCGAGCGTGCACATCCAGAGCCACGACCTGTACGCGCTCCAGGACTACATCGACGCCCAGTCCGGTGGCCCCGGGCAGGGATGGTTCAGGATCGTGACCGACCCGTTCCAGGCCCGGCAGGTGATCAACGAGGGCAAGCTCGCGGTGATCGAGGGGATCGAGGTCTCACGGATCTTCGGCTGCGGCCAGCAGTACGACGTCCCTCAATGCGATCGCGCCCAGGTGGACGCCGGCCTCAAAGAGATCCACGACCTGGGCGTGCGTACGTTCTTCCCGATCCACGAGTTCGACAACGCGTTCGGCGGCACGAAGATGATCGCGGGCGGGCAGGGGGCGGTCGTCAACGCCGGCAACCGGAAGGAGACCGGCAGCTTCTGGACCGTCGAGCCATGCCCCGCGGAGCAGCAGGACGCTCCGCAGCTGACCAGCCCGGCCTCGAGCGCGCTCGCGCCGGCGCTGAACGGAGTGGTGGCCACGCTGGCGCACGGAAACCCGGTGCCCGTGTACCCGCCCGGCCCGCACTGCAACGTGCGTGGGCTGACCGATCTCGGCGCCTACGTGATCAAGCAGATGATCAATCAGCACTTCCTTATCCAACTCGACCACATGAGCAGTAAGTCCGCCACGGCAGCCGTGTCGATCGCGGAAGGCCAACACTACTCGGGGCTGATCTCCGCCCACTGCTGTTCGTCGGCGCAACTGTTCACGCGGATCTACGCGAGCGGCGGGTTCATCAGCCCACCCGTCTCTCCCGCGGCGGCATTTGCCGCGCAGGGGAAGGTCGACAAGAGTTTGATGGACCCCAGATACCACTTCGGATTCGGCTGGGGCTCCGACGAGAACGGCCTCGGCGACCAGCCCGGCCCGGCGTCCGCGACGCCGATCAGCTATCCGTTCAAGTCCTTCGACGGCGGGGTCACGTTCACCCGCGAGCAGTGGGGTCAGAGAACCTTCGACCTCAACACCGACGGCCTGGCCAACTACGGCATGTACGCCGACTGGCTCCAGGAGCTGCAGCAGGTCGGAGGGCGACCGCTGATGACCGACATGTTCCAGGGCGCCGAGGCCTACCTGCAGACGTGGGAGCGTGCGGTCGGCGTGCCGGCCATGAGCTGTCGTCCCGTCGGTGAGCGCTTCACACGCACGGGTCTCGGAAATTCGATTCAGCTCGGCCAGAGCACCGTCGATGCGCTGTACCGCGCGGGACAGCCACTGTCGCGACCCGGACGCTCATACCGTTACTGCGTCACCGGCCCCGCTGGCCAGGGTGCCGCCGTGATCGCGCTGTTCAATGGTTCCGGCCAGCTGTCGATGATCGCGAGCACGGCCCCTGGAGACCTCGCCGGGCGGATCGGCCCCGGCAGCCGCGCACGCCGGCTGCGGCGCCGGGCGCGTAGGGTCATGCCCGGCGTTTGGGTGGGGCGCAGAACACGCGCCGGGACTCGGTACGTGTACGGGGTCCGCCGCGGACGGGTTCGATTCGTCGCTGTCACCACCGCTTCGACGCGACGCGCTCGTGCGCGGCGCAGCAAGGCGCAGCTGCGCTCCGATTTGCAGGCCGCCGGCTTGTGAGAACGACCCAGGCGTAGCTCTTGAGGGTGACCGTGCGCCTCCGGCGCACCGGCCTGACCCGGGGGCTAGGCTTGCGTTGTGGGAGGTCTAGGGCCATGCGGAGCCCGCGCGGGCCGTCGTCTCCTTCTGGCGTTCGCCTGTCTTGTCGCGGCGCTGATGATGCTCGGGACGCAGTCGTCGGCGCAGGCCGACAACGTGTGGACGCTGTCCACCGACAGCGTTCCCTCCTCGGGCTCTGATTACGCGCCGACCCTGGTTGGCAACGGGTACTTCGGGACGCGCATCCCGCCCGACGGGCAGGGCTACAGCAGCTCTCCGGTCGCGACGGAGACACACATCGCGGGCACCTATCTGCAGACCGTCGACACGCGTGGAATGGCCACGGTACCCGGCTTTACCACGGTGCCTATCGCAGCGCCGAGCTGGACCGGGCTGACCCTGTCGGATGGCAGTCAGACGTTCACGACGAGCGCGGGAACGGTGCTGTCATACCGTCAAGCCCTGGACATGCTGGACGGGGTCCTGTCGACCAGCGTGCTCTGGCGGGCGGGCGACGGAAACGTCACCCAGCTGACCTATGAGGTGATCGCCGACCAGCAGCGAGCCCATGTCGGTGTCGTGCGCATGCGCTTCACTCCGCAGTGGTCCGGCAACGCGACGGTCCAAGACGTCCTCGGCCCGGGCGCCGGGATCAACGGTGAGGAGGGCATTGGTCCCACGCTCCCGCTCGCCCTCAACGCGGGGAGCGCAGACCCCGCGACCGCAACCAACCGCTATCAGCTACGCGCCCCCGATGGGACCGTGGTGGCGGAGACCTCCAGGCTGCTGTGGTCGTCCGCCGTGACCGTCACCGCTCCGGTCGCGGTCATGGGCACGGGCACCAGCGCGCTCCAGGTGAGCTTTCCCGTCACCGCGGGCCGGACCTACGAACTCGACAAGGTCGTCGGCCTGTCCTCGTCCAGCGACGCCAGCGCCGCCGTGCAGACCGCCGATCAGGAGTCGGCCAGCGCGGCGGCCGCCGGACCAGCGGCTCTGTTTAGCGAGAGCTCGGGCGCGTGGCGCGGCCTATGGGCGAGCCGGGTCGACGTGACCGGCGACGCGGAGAGCGAGCGACGCGTGCTCGCGCAGCAGTACTACCTGCTGACCACGGTGCGCCCTGGCGTGGACACGAGCACCAGCCCCGGAGGCCTTTCCTCCGGGGGCTACAACGGCCACGTCTTCTGGGATGCCGATACCTGGATGTTCCCGTCGCTGCTGGCGATGCACCCCGACCAAGCCCATTCGATGGTCGCCTATCGCGATCGGTTGCTCGGCGCGGCGACCGCCTACGCCCAGGCCAACGGTACGGCGGGAGCACGCTACCCCTGGGAGTCAGCCCGCAGTGGGGGCGAGGAGGCGCCTCCTCCGTGGGGCGTTCTCGAGCAGCACATCTCCTCCGACGTCGCGCTCGCGCAGTGGCAGTACTTCATGGCCACCGGAGATCGCAACTGGCTGGCCCAGGAGGGCTGGCCGGTGCTCTCTGCGGTGGCCAACTTCTGGGTCAGCCGCGTGACCAAGACGGCGCGGGGCTACGAGATAGATCAGGTGATGCCTCCGGACGAGAACCACTTCCCGGTCAATAACAGCGCCTACACCAACGCGTCGGCCGAGCTCGCTCTGCGTTTCGCCCTGCAGGCCGCGAGCCTGCTCGGAAAGTCGGCGCCAGCGAGCTGGTCGACCGTGGCCGACGCCATGTACGTCCCCTTCGACGCCAGCCAGGGCATCCACCCCGAGTTCGACTCGTACAGCGGCGATGCCATCAAGCAGGCGGACGTGGTGATGCTCACCTACCCATGGGAGTTTCCGATGGCGGCGCAGGTGGCCGCGGCCGATCTGAACTACTACGCGCCGCGAAGCTCCACCAGCGGACCGAGCATGACGGACGCCATGCACTCCATCGTCGCGGCCACGCTCAACCTGCCCGGGTGCGCCGACTACACCTATCTGCGCCGGGCGTCGGACCCGTTCCTGCAGGCGCCGTTCGAGCAGTTCCACGAGACCCGCTCCGGCGGAACCTTCACGTTCCTGACCGCCGTCGGCGGGTACCTGCAGACCTACATCTACGGGTTCTCCGGTCTGCGGTGGCGAGTCCATCGCGTCGGGCTCGACCCGACGCTCCCCCCACAGCTCCCCGGCGTCGCGCTGCGCGGAGTGCACTGGCAAGGCAGGATGTTCACGGTCGACATCGGCCCCGAGAACACCCACGTCGTGCTGGACTCGGGCGCGCCGATGACGCTAGCTGTGCGCGGCGTGAGCCGCACGCTGGCGCAGGGCCACCCGCTCGACATCACCACCCGTCGTCCCGACCTCGCGCCGACCAGCGACCTGGCGCGCTGCCGTCCGGCGCGGGCCACCCAACCGGCCGCGGACGAGTACCCGATGGCCGCCGTCGATGGCTCGGCGGTGACCGCCTGGGTCCCGTCCTCCAGCCAGGACGCGTTGATCGTCGACCTCGGGTCGGCTCGGGATCTCACGGGCGCCGTCCTGCAGTGGGATGGCGTCCGGCCGTCCGCATACACGCTGGATGCGTCGAGCGACGGACAGCACTGGCACGGCGTCGCCGAGGTGACGAGCGCCACCGGGGCCACCGACCACCTCTCCTTCGCGACCGCAGCACGCTACGTGCGACTCACCGAGCAGGTGAGCTCAAACGGCGCGCCGGCCCTCGCGGAGCTCTCCATCACGGGCCCGGCTATCCCCGCGCCGCAGTGCTCGCTGACCCCGAGCTCGACCCGCGTGAAGCTGCGCGGGCTCCCTCGCAGGGCGGTCCCCACCAGTCCGCTCGTGGGCGCCCTCGCGCTGGTCGCCCGCTGCAACCAGGATGCCCGAATCAGCGTGACCGGAAGGCTGACCGAGCGACCTCGGCGCCGTGCGCACGGCGCCGGGGTCGGCGCTCGCAGGAGGGCCAAGATCAAGGCCTTTGCGCTTGCTACGCCGAGCACCTCCGTGCCCGCCAAGGTTCCGGTCGCGCTGACCGTAAAGCTCCCCAAAGTCGCGCTGAAGGGCCTGAAGAAGAAGGCGCGCGAGGCAGCCACCTTCACGCTGGCCGCCACCAACTCCTCCGGCGCCACCAGCACGACCCGCGCCAACCTGACCAGGATCGCCGCGGCGAGGGGCCGCCGCTAGCGTCCCCTTCGCCGAGACTCGAAAGCCGGACCGCTACGCGGGTGCGACGCGCAGGCGGGCGGACCACAGGGCGGCGGTCCGGTTGGGCGTGAGCCCTGGCGCCGTGGACCACGGCAGCTTGCGTCCGGTCGCTCTGTGGGGGTGCGCGAGGAGTTGGCTGAGCGGTGTTTCGTGCACGAACACACCGCCGTCGGCGAGGACGCGTGTGATCTCGCGGAGTGCCAGCTCCGGGCCGCCGATGTGATAGCAGGTGCCAAAGTCGACGATCACGTCGAACGATTGGTCAAGGAACGGCATCTCGCGCACGTCGCCGCACACGAGCTCTGCCTGCACCCCGCGGGCCGTCAGGCGGTCGCGCGCTTCGCTCAGGAGCTGCGGGTCGATTTCCAAACCGGTCAGCCGGGTCGGTTGGCACAGTCGCGCCAGTGGTGCGAGCGCGATGCCGCGCCCGCAGCCGACCTCGAGAATGCGCGCCCGGCGGGGTATGTCGAGGAGCCGCACCAACGCCGGGACTTCGAGAATCTCCTGCATGGCGTTACGCCGGGCGGCGTTGGGGAACGCGCGATAGCGATCGAGCGCGGGTGTCACGGGTGTGGCGGGGTGGCTGGTCATCGCTGGCTGGGGTGCAGGGCGCGCATGTCGGGCAGAGGCGGTGGTCGCAGGCGCTGGTAGGCGAACGCGCCGGCGAGCAACAGCACTCCGAGCACGACGAAGGAGAT
This sequence comes from Solirubrobacteraceae bacterium, assembly GCA_035938095.1. Taxonomy (GTDB): domain Bacteria; phylum Actinomycetota; class Thermoleophilia; order Solirubrobacterales; family Solirubrobacteraceae; genus AC-64. The sequence goes on along the minus strand of DASZHF010000190.1, from coordinate 83,524 downwards.
GACTCGGTAGATCGAGGTCAGCGTGGACAGGTCGTAGAGGAAGACCTTGGCGACGGTGATCAGCAGCAGGACAAGCGCCGCGGTGCGCAACGCTGGCAGCCTCGCCCGCAGGCCGACGATCAGTCCGGTCAGCCCGATGAGGCTCCACAGCGTGCTGAGCAGGACCTGGCCCTGCTGGCGAACGCCGAGATCGAGCACGGTGTCGACGGTCTCACTCGAGCCCGGCTGGAAAGCGCTGATGATGGCCACCGAGGCGAGGTACAGCAGGCCGGCACCCGCGGCGCCGAGCAGGACACGTCGTCGAGTGCTTTGAGCGGGCTGAGCGAATGCGGCGCGCACGGTGGCAACCGCGACCGCCGCGAGGGCCACGGCGGCGGGGGCCAGGTCGCTCACGCCGGTCAGCAGCGCGTCCGGGGGCGCCTCGACGGCGAGGGTGTGCAGTGCGGCGCCGCCGAGGAAGGCGAGCGAGCCGTAGCGGGCGACGTCGTCGCGCGTGCGGCCGGCAAGCTGGGCGAGCGCAAGTCCTTCGAACGCCCAGGCCGCAACCAGGGCCGTGCCGTCGAGCGCGGTCGCGGTCAGGTAGGCGACGGCGAGGAGGCCGAGGGTGTCGAGCGCAACTCGCCACGCTCGCAGGGTGGGGTCGGTGATCCGCGCGCAGGCCATCGAAGTGGCTGCCAGCGCGGAGACCGAAAGCAGCGGCACGAGTTGGGCGTCGCCGGCCCCCAGGTCGCCGGGCGGTGCGTCGAGCAGGGCACGGGTGAGCACGAGCGTGAGGTGGGCCCCGAGGCCCAAGCCGAGCAGGGACCGATCGCTGCCCCCGGGGGTGGCGCGCCGGGCCAGCCAGGAAAACCCAATTGCCGCGGCGCCCCATCCGAAGGCGAGGACGAGCCCGTCGGCGCTCAGCGCGAAGGCGACGTCGGCGAGGATGACGCCGACCGCGATCAGCAGCTGGCGCATTGGTTGGGAGATCCGTGCTCGACCGTGAGGCCACAGCCCGACCGCCACGTGCACGGCCGCAAGGGAGGCAAGCCACAGCTCGCCGCCCACAGTCCCGCCGGCATCGCGCAGCGCGAAGTAGCCGATGGTCGCCACCAGCAGGGCGTTGAGGCCCACCAGCAGTGTCCAGGAAGGCTGGAGACCCTGCGCGCGCCGCTGGAGAGCTGCCGCGACCGGACCGGCCAGACCCAGCGCCCCGAACGCGACCAGCACGATGATGGCGAGCAGCGCCGGCTGGCCCTCCAAGACCCAGCTTCCCCACTGCGCTGCGCATATCGGCACGGTGGCCAGGCCCAGCCAGCCCCAGCCCTGGCGTACCACCACGAACATGGCGCACGCGCCGCCGACGGCGAGTATGGCGATCGTCGCAGCTCCGGGATCGGCTCCGACCAGGATGGGAGACAACAGCGCGCCCACGAGCCCAAGCGCGCCGACCACGCGCCCGGCCCAACGGACCGCGACTACGGTCGCCAGAGCGCCGACCATCATCGAGACGCCCACGCCCACCAGAGCTGGGATTAGCTCATAGATCTCGCTGGCGACGACCAGCGTCGCAAACAGCCCGGCGGTGGCCGCGCCCACCATCGCCCGCGCCGCCTCCGTGCGGCCGCGATGACCGTGCAGCCACACGCCGGCGGCCATCAGCGTCGCCGAGGCCAGACCTGCCAGTGCGACCCGCGCCTCTTCTCCGATCCAGCCATGGGAGATCGCCAACGACAGGAACAACACGATCCCCAGCAGCGTCGCCACTCCGCCGATCCAGGCCAGCACACGGCCACCAACGAGATCGCCCAGCGAAGGCCCGGCGGCCGGCTGTCGCCTGGCCGAGCTCCGGTCGATGGGCGCGCGCCGCGGATCGCGAGGAGGCGCTGGCGACGCGGCCCCTCGCGAAGCGGGCTGCACCACGCCCGCGCGTACGTTCGGAGCCTGGGGCCGGCCGAGCAGCCTGGCCTCCACGCCTCGCAGGCGGGCGTCCAATCCGTCGGCGCGTCGGTCGAGCGCCCCGATCCCCTCCCCCAGACGCAGCTCGAGGCGGGTGATCCGGTCCTCAACAGTGCTCTCACGGCCCGCGATGCTCATGCCACTTCCTCCTATTGACCGACGGTTGATAGGGAGGGTAGACCAAGACCTAGGGCTTGTCAACCCTCGGTCAGCAAGGCCGCTATGATCAGGCCGGTGAGCGAGCCCGCCTACACGCGCCTGCAGGTCGACGAGCGCCGCCGCCAACTGCTCGAAGCCGGCGCCCAGCTATTCGCCGAGCACGCCTTCGAAGAGATCTCGATGCGCCAGATCGCCGAGCGGGCGGGCGTGTCCAAGGCGCTGCTCTACCACTACTTCCCCAGCAAGACCGACCTCTTCAAGGCCGCAATCGCCGAGGCGGCCGGGGAGCTCCAGGCGCTGATCGAGCCCAGCGGGCAGGGAGCCCCGCTCGAGCAGCTCGCCCGCAGCCTCGACGCCTACCTGGCCTGGATCGAGGCCAACGCCCAGACCTGGTCAAAACTCATGGAAAGCGCCGCCACCCTCCCCGACGCGCGCGAACTCGTCGAAGGCTTCCGCCAGCACACCATGCAAATGATCCTCTCCCAGCTCACCGCCGACGGCCCCACCCCCCCGGCGCTGCGCAACGCGATCCAGGGCTGGCTCGGCTACATGGACGCCGCCATCCTGGACTGGACGCAAACCGACGACCTCGCGCGCGAACAGTTACGCGACCTCCTCCTCGCCGCCTTCACCAACGCCCTCACCGCCGCCCAACAAATCGAAGCCCAGCCCCGCTCCCAGTAGTCGCTCGGGGGGCAGCGCTGACCAGTTCCTACAGCCGGGGCTTATCCTGGTTGCGTGGAACGAGACGACGTTCGCCGGGAGCTCGAGCTCGTCCGTCAGCGTCGCCAGGAGGCGATCAGCGCCGAGGCCGATCTGGCTCGCGAGGAGGCGGAGCTGCAAGCAACGCTCGGTCGCGAACTCGACGGCGATACGCCCGCGGAGCTGGCGGCTCGGCGCGAGTCGACGAGAGCCCGCCTCGAGCACACGTACGGCCCGCTGCGATCCGCAGCCGATCTGACCGCGGTGATCCACGCGTGGCGCCAGAACATTCCTCAGGCCACCGCGCTGTCGACGCAGGTGCAGGGCGGTCGCGACCACGTGCGCGGCGACCCCGCAGCGAGAGTGGTCATCGTCGAGTACGGCGACTACCAGTGCCCCGAGTGTGCCGAGGCGCACGAGCTGTATGCCCGGGTCAATCGCTGGCTCGAGGACGGCCGGCTGTGCGTGGCCTTTCGCCACTTCCCGCTGGTCGACGCACACCCGTTGGCGCTGCACGCGGCCCAGGCCGTCGAAGCGGCCGCGGCCCAGGGCCGGTTCTGGGAGATGCACGACCTGCTCATGGAGCACGAAGTCATGACCGACGAGGACAGCCAAGAGCAGATCCTGCTCAAGACACCGCGCGACGCTGTCGAACTCGAGCACGCCGCTCGTCGGGCGGGCCTGGACGTCGAACGATTCCGGGCCGACATCGACGACCCGGTCGCGCTCGAGCGCATCCTCGAGGACTTTCGCGGCGGTTTGGCCAGCGGAGTGAACGGCACACCCACGTTCTACGTCAACGGCCAGCGCGCCGACGGCACTGGGGTCGAGAGCCTCTTCGCCCGGATCGCCGCCCTGATGGCGGCCTGACGACGCCGGAACCGGTCCCCGGTGGCCGTGCCGCGTCCGGGCGACCGGGTGAGAGATGATTGCGAGATGCCGCGAGCGCCCGACGTAGCCCTCACGGCCCCGTTCGCAGCCACGGTGATTGCGATTGGCCACGAGGCGGGCGAGCAGGTCCGCGCGGGCGCCGCCGTGGTCGTGCTCGAGGCGATGAAGATGGAGCACGAGCTGGTGGCCCAGACCGATGCGGTCGTGCGCCGCGTGGAGGTGGCCGCCGGCGACACGGTCGAGGAGGGACAGGTGCTCGCGATACTGGTGCCCGACGAGGGAGCCGTGGGCGGCGAGTCCTCCCCCGCGCCGGTGGATCTCGACGCGATACGCGACGACCTCGTCGCCGTGCGCGAGCGTCACGCGCTCGGATTCGACCACGCGCGCCCCGATGCCGTCGCGCGGCGCCACGAGCGGGGCCAGCGCACCGCCCGCGAGAACCTCTCCGACCTCGTCGACGAGGGAACCTTCGTCGAGTACGGCCCGCTGATCTTCGCCGCCCAGGAGCGGCGCCGCCCCCGCGAGGAACTGATGGCGCGCACCCCGGCGGACGGATTGGTCGCCGGCGTCGGCGACGTCGAAGGCGCGCCCTGCGTCGTGATGTCCTACGACTACACGGTCCTCGCCGGCACCCAGGGCATGCGCAACCACCTCAAGAAGGACCGTTTGTTCGAGGTCGCCGAGCGCCGCCGCCTACCGGTTGTGCTCTTTGCCGAGGGGGGCGGTGGAAGACCCGGCGATGTCGACTGGCCGATCGTCGCCGGCCTCGACTGCCGGGCGTTCCATCTCTTTGGCCGGCTCAGTGGCCTGGTCCCGCTCGTCGGCATCACGGCGGGCTATTGCTTCGCGGGCAACGCCGCTCTGCTCGGCTGCTGCGACGTGGTGATCGCGACCGAGGACTCGAGCATCGGTATGGGCGGTCCCGCGATGATCGAGGGTGGTGGACTCGGGGTCTACCAGCCCGACGAGGTGGGGCCGATCGACGTGCAGTACGCCAACGGCGTCGTCGATCTGCGCGTCGACGACGAGGCCGCAGCGGTCGCCGCCGCCAAGCGCTACCTCTCATACTTCCGCGGTCCGCGTGACGACTTCGCCGCGCCCGACCAGCGGCTGTTGCGCGATCTCGTTCCCGTCGAGCGCAAACGCATCTACCACGTGCGGGGCGTCGTCGACGCGCTCTTCGACGAGGGCTCGGTCCTCGAGCTGCGGCGGGGCTTCGGACTGGGAATGGTGACCGCGCTGGCGCGCATCGACGGGCGCCCGCTGGGAGTGGTCGCCAACGACCCCTCGCACCTCGGTGGCGCGATCGACGCCCACGGAGCCGACAAGGCGGCCCGTTTCCTCCAGCTCTGCGACGCGTTCGAGCTGCCGCTGCTCTTCCTCTGCGATACGCCCGGGTTCATGGTTGGTCCGGCGGCCGAGCGCACGGCTACGGTGCGCCACTTCGCCCGCCTCTTCGTCGTCGGCTCCAACCTCAGCGTGCCGACCGGAACGATCGTGCTGCGCAAGGGCTACGGACTCGGCGCCCAGGCGATGGCGGGCGGTGGCTTCAAGGCGCCGCTGTTCACCGTCGGCTGGCCGACGTCGGAGTTCGGCGGCATGGGCCTCGAGGGCGCCGTGCGCCTGGGCATGCGCCGCGAGCTCGAGGCGATCGAGGACCCAGATGAGCGCGATCGCGCCTTCGAGCTCGCAGTGGCCGCGGCTTACGAGCGCGGCCAGGGCCTGAACATGGCCGCCTACGGCGAGATCGACGACGTCATCGACCCGGCCGACTCGCGCCGCTGGGCCGCCACGCTGTTCGACGACTCGAGTGAGGGCTGGGCACGGAGGCCCGGCAAGAAGCGCCCGCACGTAGACACGTGGTGAGACCTCAACGCCGATCGGGCGACCCGTCCGGCTCGGGCGACCCGTCTCGCTCGGGCGACCTGTCCCGATCGGGCCGATCGGGCGACCCGTCCCGATCGGGCGACCCGTCCCGAGCGGGCGACCCGGCTGTGGGCCGGAACACAGGCCGGCGCTTGGCCTCGTGTGGACCCAGTCCGCCGTAGAGTCCAGCCCGTACCCACCTCACTCAAGGAGGTCCGATGGGGTTCGACCAGTACCACGAGCCGCCTGGCGAGCTGCCGGCCGCCACGCGGACATTCGCGCGTCTCTGCGCGTCGCTGACCGAGGAGGCCGAGGCGATTGGCTGGTACGAGCAGCGGATCGCGATCGAGACCGATCCCGAGGCGCTCGCCGTGATGCGCGATGCCCAGGGCGAGGAGTTCAAGCACTTCAGCATGGATCTCGAGTTCCTGTTGCGGCGCACGCCGCCGTGGCGCGAGGTCGCGCAGGGGATCCTGTTCCAACCCGGCGATATCGTCGAGCACGGCGAGGAGGCGGAGGCCGAGGCCTTCGAGGGCGGGGCGTCGGGAGCCAGCGGTGCATACGAGGACGGCTCGCTCGGAATCGGCGGTTTGAGGGGAGCGTCGCGATGAACCACCTGCTTCGCTCAAACGCGCCGATCAGCGACGCGGGCTGGGAGCTTCTCGATCGGGAGGCCCGGGAGCGGCTGGCCCCCGCGCTCGGCGCTCGCAAGCTGGTTGATTTCTCCGGGCCGCATGGCTGGGATCACTCGGCGACGAACCTCGGGCGCACCAGCCCGCTGGCGTCGGCGCCGGGCGATGGGGTGTCCGGGCTGCAGCGGCGCGTCCTGGCGCTGGTCGAGCTGCGGGCGGACTTCGAGCTCTCGCGAGCCGAGCTTCGCGACGCCGACCGGGGCGCCGATGACACGAACCTCGAGGGACTCGACGACGCCGCCCATCGGATCGCGGTGGCCGAGAACATCGCCGTGTTTCACGGGTGGCAGGGAGCAATCACCGGCATCGGGGAGGCGTCGCCGCACAAGCAGGTGCGGCTCGGCGCCGCGACGGACGGGTATCCGCGGCACGTGGCGGGCGCCGTCGAGCGGCTTCTTTGCAATGGAATCACCGGGCCGTACGGGCTGGCGCTGGGACGCGAGCAATATCGGGGGGTGGTCGAGACCGCCGAACACGGGGGCTATCCGCTGCTCGATCACCTGCGCAAGATCCTCGAAGGCCCGATCGTCTGGGCGCCGGGCGTCAACGGAGCCGTCGTGGTCAGCCTGCGGGGGGGCGACTTCGTGTTCGAGTCCGGCCAGGATCTCTCGATCGGCTACGAGTCGCACGACGGCGAGCTGGTGCGCCTCTATCTCGAGGAGAGCTTCAGCTTCCACGTCGCCACGCCCGAGGCTGCGGTGGCGCTCAAGCCGTAGCTCAGCCGCGCTTGCGCCGGCGGCGGTGATGGAGCGCACGGATCCTGGGAGGCGTCTTTCTGCACCCGGTGTAGGTGCGCGTGCTGATCACTTTCGATCGCGTGCTCTGGGTGGCGATGATCTGGACCGTGAACGTCCCCCGAGGGAGACGCTCGAGGGTGACGCGCGTGAGGTTGTGTCCTTGCCGGGTGAGGGTGCGTTTCCCGTTGACGTAGATCACGACCCTGATCACCCGAGCGTGGGGAGCGTGGTGGAGCTTGAAGCTGAACCCGCGAGTGTCCACGCAAGGCACCGCGGGTGCGACGGCGGCGGCGCGGCTCGCGGGTACGAGCCGGCCGAAGACGCCCTCGCCGACGCCGTCCGCGCACTGGCCCGCTCCGGGGTTGAAGAGGGGCTGAAACTGTCGCTTCCAGGCGCAGTCGTCTACGAAAATACCCCAGGCGGTTCCGTCGGGACCGAAGGCGGCGTCGATGAAGTCCAGGTTCGCCTTGCATGCGCCGTCGGCGCTGCACCCCCCGGTGAACAACGGGGCGCGGGGATCGTTGACCGTTGCGGTCCGGAGCACGGGTAGCGGGCTGAACACGTTCTCGATCTCGGTCAGGTAGCCGTTCCACGTCGCGCCCGCGTACGAGCCGTCGTCGCACGGCGTGAGCAGGACGTTGCAGTATGCGTAGAAGGGCTCGTGGCCGGGGGCGTTCGTGCTTCCGAGCCAGGCGACGACGACCCTTCCCGGACGATCTGCGGCGGGGCGAGGGAGCGCGGCCTCCCGCACCCCGGGCGGCCCGAGGGCGATCGGCTTCGTCCAGGTCCGGCCCCGATCGCGCGAGACGGCGAGGTAGGGCGCGTGACGGGCGTCCACCCACGCGTAGTAGACGTTGCCCGCCGAGTCGACGGCTCCCCGGTTGGCCTCGCCGCCCGAGCCGTTGTTCGCCACCTGGACCTGGGTCCAGGTGAGCCCCTCGTCGTGGCTTATGGCGATCCAAGGCTGTCCGGCAAAGCGCTTGGGCACGTAGAGCGTGCCGTCGGGGCCGACGAGCGGGTCCCCGCCCCAGGGGGCGAACGTGTCCTGCTCGGGGCTGAACGGGGGATAGGGGGAGGTTCCGGTGAAGACGAACGTGCGCCCTCCATCCAACGATTTGCTGCACTCGGGCGTCGTGGTCGGAGGAGCCGATGTCGGGGTGGTCCCGGTGCAGTAGTAGACGATGTCGGGGTAGCCCACGGTCGGGCTGCTGACCGGTGGACCGGTCCCGATGCTCTCCCCATCGAAGCCGCCGCACGCGAGCGGGCTCGTCGTCCAGCTGTCGCCCGCGTTGTCGCTGTAGGAGATCGTCGAGCACATCGGCTGGGCGTCGGAGAGGAAATCGACGCTGAACACTCGGTTGGTGCGGGGGTCGATGAGCAGCTGCGGGTCGAAGCTCTGGGGATGCTGGTTGGTAGCGCTGGGCGAGACGTCCTCCCAGCGCGTGTAGTCGCTGTTGGAGCGAACGACCTGTGAGTACGGAGGGGCCCCGCCGGGAGTGTCCGGACGGGTGTGCCAGGCCTGCAGCAGGATCCGGCCGTCGCGCACGAAGCCAAAGCTCGGCTCCATGGCGCCGAAGCCCGTGTGGTACGCGCACGGGACGAGGGGCGACTGGTCGGGAGGCGGGGCGGGTCCTCCCCCGGGCAGGTAGGTGATCGCCGGCCGCGACATCGCACACGAGGAAGCGGCCGCGGCGGTTGCCGTCCCCGCTCGGAGCATCGCTAAGGCGGCCACGAACGCCAGGCACGCTGCGAAGACCCGGTACCTCCCGACACCGGACTGCCCGTGCCAGCGCTCCGGTGCAAGGACCAGCATCGCGCCTCCCTCGTCCACTCCCCGGCCGCTCAGAGAACGGCGCCGTACGTTAGCGGCCCACGGACGCGTCGCGCGCCTGAACACGCAGCGGGCCCGAGCCGGCAACCCGCCGCCCACCCGGGCGTCGAGCGGACTCGAGGGCGCTCAAGGGCGCGAGCTCGACTAAGCCGGCGTTCGCTCCCGCCCCCGACGCCGATCGTAGGCCCGGAAGGCCCGCTCGAAGCGCTCCCAGTCCTCCGGCGCCGGCTCATCCGGTGGCGATGACGCCGGCCCAGGCGGGCCGTCGCCGCGCCGCGAGCGAGACATCCAGGCCGCCAGGGATTCGCAGAGCACGGCCAGGCAAACCACGAGGGCCGCCCACCCGGGCCGCCGCGCCGACACCATCGCGACGCCGATCCCCCAGGCGATCACCGAACCGGCGAGGAGCGCGGCGATGGTTTGGCGTGGGACGCTCCGGGCCGGCGCTGGCCCGAAGTACGCCAGGGCGACGCACAGCGCGAGCAGGCCGCAGCACGAGAGCTTCACAGCGAGGGGCAGTGCGGCGATGCTCATGTGATCGGAGCCGAACGGGTTCGCGCTCAGCCTACCCTCTGGGCGCGCGGGCGCCAAGGCCTGCGCGGTCGGCGGCTCATGCGCCCGGGTCGGGTAGTGTCGCGCGGCATCGACCTGCGTACCTTCGTTCCGCCCCGCCCGACGGCGGTCGCCGAGGTGCCCCGCCCGGGACAGAAGGCGCCCCCGCTCGATCGAGCTCTGGGTGGGCGTCCCCTCGTCGTCGCTTTCCTGCGCCATGTGGGCTGTCCGTTCGCGGAAGCGACCTTCAGCGAGTTGAGCCAGCGGGCCGCGGGCGAGGATCACGTTCACTTCATTGCCGTTAGCCACGCGTCCCCGGCCGCGACCCGGGAGTGGTGCTCAGCGGTGGCGGGCGGGCCTGGAGCGGTCGAGCTCGTCTTCGACGAGCAGCGCTCGATCTATGCGGCCTGGGGGTTGGGCCGGAGCTCCCTGGCGCACTTCATGGGAACGCGATCGCTGAGGGCGGTGGCCGATCTTGGCCGCAAGGGCGTCCGCAACCGTCATCCCTCCGGCACCCGGTGGCAGACCGCGGGGACGTTCGCGGTCGACGCTGCGGGCGTGATCCGCTGGGTCCACGTTCCCGAGCACGCCGGTTCGCTCCCGGATCTCGACGCCGCCGCTCTCGCCGCTCGAGCTCGGTGAGGGCCCGAGGCTGTCAGGCGTCCCAGCCCCTTGCTGAGCTGGCCGCCGCCTTCGGGGCCGGCGGGCTAGCCGCGACCGAAGACGCGCGAACGTACGGCCGCGATCCGGACCCGCCCAGCTTCGACCGAGAGCCCGACCGGCCATTGGAGGCCTCGGTTGATGGCAGTCCCTTCTCGCAGAAGCACGGCCGCGGCCAGACCGCCGAGCGCGCATATCGCGGCGCCGACGAGCAGCGCCAGGCCGTAGCCGTCGGTCAGCGCCTGCAGCGGAATCACGCCGGCGCTGAGCTCGGCGTGCGTATGCGAGGTGGCGATCGTCGTCAGCACCGCGAGTCCGAGTGCGCCGCCCAAGAGCCGCGAGGTGTTGAGAAGCCCAGAGGCGAGCCCGGCCTCGGCGGCGGGCACGCCCTGGACCGCGACGATCGTGGCGGGGACGAGCGAGAGGCCCAGGCCCGCGGCGGCGAGCATCCCACCGGGGAGGACGTCAGCGAAGTAGCTGCCTCCGGGATGGATCCCGGTGAGCAGCAGAAGGCCGAGCGTGGCACTGAGCATGCCCGCCGTCAGGGTCCAACGCGTGCCGAAGCGAGCGGCGAGCCGGGGCGCGAGCGACGAGGCGAACGCCACGGTCAGGGTCATCGGCAGGAACCCCAGCCCCGTCTCGATGGCGCCGAATCCGAGCACCTGCTGGACATACAGGGATAGGAAGAACCACATCACGAATATGCCCGAGTAGAGCGCGAGCACGACCGCGTTCGCGGCGCGCAGCCGCCGGAGCGCGAAGATCCGCAGCGGTACGAGCGGGGCCTTCGCCAGCCGGGCCTCGACGGCAACGAACACGAGCAGCAGAACGAGCCCGAACGCGATCGGCAGGAGCACCCCGGTCGCTCCCCAGCCGAGCGCATCGGTGCGCACGATGCCGTACACCACGGCCACGAAGCCCGCGGTGACGAGCAGTGCGCCACTCAGGTCGAAGTGGCGGTGGCCAAGCTCGGTCCGGCCCTCGGGTATCAGTCGACGGCCGAGCCAGATCACGGCGACGCCGACCGGCAGGTTGACGAGGAAAACCCACTGCCAGCTCAGGCCTTGGGTGAGCAGGCCTCCGAGCAGCGCGCCCGACGATGCCCCGATGCCGCCGATCGCCCCCCAGAAGCCCAGCGCTCGGTTGCGGTCGTGTCCCTCGGCGAACGACGTCGTCAAGATCGCGAGGCTCGCGGGCGAGATGACGGCACCGCCGATGCCCTGGAGCGCGCGGGCGCCGATCAGCAGTTCGCGCCCAGCGCTCAGCGCGCACGCCAGCGAGGCGAGCGTGAACAGCGCGGTGCCAGCGAGGAACACCCGCCGGCGGCCGAGGAGGTCAGACGCCCTCCCTCCGAGCAGCAGGAAGCCGGCAAAGGTCAGCGTGTACGCGTTGACCACCCATTGCAGTCCGGTGGTCGAGAAATGCAGCGCGCCGCGGATCGACGGCAGGGCGACGTTGACGATCGAGACGTCGAGGATGACCATGAACTGGGCCAGGCAGACGACCACCAGCAGGACGGTCGGGCTATGGCGCGCGCGCTCGATGCGCGGCTGCGCGATCGCCGCCGCGTTCATCGCCCGAGCATCTCCAGGATGTAGGCCGCCTCGACGATTGCGCCCAGCCGGGCGCCGCTGATCCGGCGGGACGGGGCGGCAGCTGGCATGTGAGCTATGCTCCTAACAGTTCGTTTGTACGGCGACCATCGTATCAGATAGTTCGCTAACCGTCGTACAATTAGGTCATGAATCTCCACCACCCCAGCCGCGAGGACCTAGACGTCTCGATGGTCCTGCACGCGCTCAGCGACCCCCACCGGCTTCACATCGTCAAGAAGCTCGCCGAACACGGAGCCGAGCCCTGCTCCTGCGGCGGGTTCGGGATCGACCTCACCAAGTCGACGCTCACCCACCACTTCCGCGTGCTCCGCGAGGCGGGTGTCATCACCCAACGCCCGGCCGGGACCTCGAAGCTCAACTCGCTGCGCCGCGAGGACCTCGACGCCCGCTTCCCCGGTCTGCTCGACGCCGTGCTCGCGGCGATCCCGGCCCCGCCGGCCGCGCAGGTCCCGGTCTAGGAGAGCCGCCCTCGCGCGTCCGCGCGAGCGCGGTATAGGAGAACGCCCTCGCGCGTCCGCGCGAGCTGACAGGCGCCGCGCCTCGGGCGGGCCGTTACCGTGCTGGAATGATCGAGACGCTGCGGGAGGTCACCGAGACCTTGGCCGCGATCCACCGCCCGCCCTGCTCGCCCGGGGAACACGAGGCGGCCGAATGGCTGGCCGAGCGCCTGCGCCAAGCCGGGGCCGACGCGGTTCAGTTGGAGCAGGAGCCGTCGTGGGGCAAGTTTCCACCTCTGCTCACGGCGCTCGGGGCGCTCGGCGTGGTCGGCGCCGCGCTGGCGCTGCGCCGTCGCCGAGCCGGCGCAGGCGCGGTTGCGACGCTGTCCCTCGCGGCGCTCGTCGACGAGGTTCAGAACGGGCCGCGGATCTTTCGCCGGGCGCTGCGGCGCAGGCTGAGCACGGTGAACGTCGTGGCTCGGACCGGCGATCCGGCCGGCGAGCGCACGCTACTCGTCCTGGCTCACCACGACGCTGCCCAGACCGGGCTCCTGTTCGACCAGAGCCTCCAGCGGAGCATCCACGATCGCTTCCCGGGCCTCCTGGCCCGGTTTAAGACGCAGCCGCCGCAATGGTGGCTCGGGCTGGCCGCCCCGCTGGGGACGCTGGCGACGGCGCTCTCTGGGCGGCGCGGACCGGCGCGCGCGGGCCTGGTCCTCGGAGCCATGGGAACCGCGCTGATGGCCGACATGTGGCGCAGCCAGACCGTTCCGGGCGCCAACGACAATCTCTCGGGCGTCGCATGCCTGGTCGCCCTGGCGGAGCTGCTGAGCGCCGAGTCGAGTCCCGGTCTCCGGGTCCTGCTCGTTTCCTGCGGAGCCGAGGAGACGATGCAGGACGGCATCCGTGCCTTCATGGCCCGCCACGCCGGCGAGCTCGAGCGCGGCCGCACGACGGTGCTCAACTACGACACCGTCGGCTCGCCGCACCTGATCATGCTCGAGGGCGAGGGCCCGTTCTGGATGGAGGAGTACCCCGGGCCCGAGTTCCGCGATCTGATTGCGCGCTGCGCGCAGGAGAACGACATCGCGCTCGAGCGTGGCTTCCACGCGCGTGCGTCCACCGACAGCGTGATTCCCGCTCGCGCCGGGTACCCGACGGCCACGATCGGCTCTCTCACCGCCTGGCGCGCGGCGGCCAACTACCACCTGCCCACCGACGTACCGGCCAACCTCGACTACGGTGCGATCGCGGGTGCGGTGCAGATCGGCTACGCGACCGCGCGAGCCCTGGCGGGGGCCGCGCGTGGCCAGCCGCTCGAATACGCACAGGGATTGGGGTGAGCCGGTCGTCGGGCGCGCTGATCGCTGCCCTGGCGGCGATCGCCTGGTCGACGGGGACGGGGGCGGCCGCCGCCGGCAGCACCGGACCGCTTGGTCTCTCGAGCTGCGGCCCGAAAGAGGGCGTGTACCAGTGCTCGGGTCTGGTGGGCACCTGGGACGGCGTACCGTTGGACACCACGCTCACGCTGCCCTCAGCGGCCGGCCAGCACCTGCCCCTCGTGGTCGAGATCCACGGCTTCGGTAACAGCAAGTACGAGTACCTGGATCCGTCTTCGACCGCCTATACCGACAACGCCTATACCTGGGCCCGCGACGGATATGCCGTGCTGACCTACACGGCTCGCGGGCTGTGGGGGTCCTGCGGTACGGCCGAGTCGCGGGTGGCCAGCCCCACCGGGTGTGCACGCGGCTGGATCCATCTCGCCGACGATCGCTACGAGGTGCGCGACACGCAGGAGCTCGCCGGCCGCCTGGTCGACGAAGGGGTCGTCGATCCCGCCCGCATCGGCGTGACCGGGGACTCCTATGGCGGTGGTCAGTCGATGGCCCTGGCCGCCCTCCACGATCGGGTGATGCTCCCGGACGGCAGCCTCGTCCCCTGGCGCAGCCCGCACGGCATGCCCCTGCGGATTGCCGCCGCCGCCCCCGTCATCCCTTGGACCGACCTCGTGTACGCGATCGCGCCCAACGGTCGCACTTCGGCGGACGCGGTCACCGCCCCGGGCGTCGACGGCTCGCCCGTGGGGGTGGAGAAGGCGTCATTTGCCAGCGGCATCTTCGCCGCCGCCCAGTTCAGCACCGGACCCGGCCAGCCCGTCGGCGAGCCCGCCGTCACCGGGCGGCCGATCGGCTACATCGCGCCGTCCGGCGTCGATCCCCAAGCGGACGTCACCGGCTGGCTGGCGCGGGCGAGTGCGGGCGAGCCCTACAGCGACTCGTCGGCGCACGCCATCGTGGACCTCCTCGAGCGTTATCACTCCGCCTACTACATAGACGCGAGCCATCCTCCCGCGCCGCTGATGGTGGCCAGCGGCTTCACCGACGACCTGTTCCCGGTGGACGAAGCACTTCGATTCGTCAACCGGACGCTGAGGGATCACCCCGGCGTGCCCGTGGCGGCGGTATTCGGCGACCTCGGTCATCAGCGGGCGGCGAACAAGCCTCAGGACCGGGCTCTCCTGCGAACCGAGATTCATGCCTGGTTCGATCACTACGTGCGCGGCGACGCTCCCGAGCCACCGTCCGGCGTGACGGCGCTGACCGAGACATGTCCGCAGTCCGCGCCCTCGGAAGGGCCCTTCCAGGCGCCAACCTTCGCCGAGCTCTCCGGCGCGAGCTTGGGCTACGTCCCGGGCGGGACACAGACCATCCTCTCCAGCGGCGGCGACCCCGCCGTGGGGCGCGCCATCGATCCGCTGGCCGGGGGCGGGAACGACTGCGCCACGACTCCGGCTCAGCCCGAGCCCGGCACCGCGACGTACACGCTGCCCCCCGCCCCGGCCGGCGGCTACACGCTTCTGGGGTCGCCCGCGGTGACCGCCGATCTCGAGCTGTCAGGTCAGGCCGGCGTGCCCCAGGTCGCCGGCCGGCTGTGGGATGTGGCGCCCGACGGCGCCACCCAGACCCTGGTCGCGCGCGGCTTCTACCGCCCGCTCGGCTCGGGCGTCCAGGCCTGGCAGCTTCACCCCGGAGGATGGACGTTCCTCGCCGGGCACGTCGCGAAGCTCGAGCTGCTGGGGGCGGATCCGCCTTTCGGACGCCCCTCGAACGGGGCGTTTCAAATCGTGGTCTCGGGGCTGCATCTCACCCTGCCCCTCCGTCGCGCGCCCGCCGGCGCCCCTCCTCGCGGGGTGACCGTCTCGGCTAGCCCGTCCTGTCGGGCCCGGCGTACCGTCGGCGTGCGCGTCCGGGGACTGCGCCCGGGTGAGCGGGTTAGACGGGTGCACGCGACGGCCCGCCGGCACCGCTTGAAGGCCGTGGCGCTCGGCGGCCGGCCCGGGCGGGTTCGCGTCTACCTCGACGGACTGCCGCGACGTCGTATTCGCGTTCGCGTGCTCGTGGTCACCAACCGGGGCCGGCGCCTGCGGTTCCGACGGGTGTTCGGGCCGTGCGCGCCCGCGCGGCCCGCTCACCGGGTGAGGTGACGGCCCCCGCGCTCGGGCTTCACTCTTCGAAGAGTGGGCGGCTCACCCGGCAGGCGTGACTACCCGGCTCACGAGCGGCTTCTCGAACTCGCGCCCGTACTGCTCGCCGACGTTGGCCTGCTGACCCGGGAGCATGACCATGCGCTGCTCGGAGACGATCTCGTCGACCGGGACGGTCTGGCGGGCGTTGTCGCTCTCGACCTGAAACAGAAGGTGGAGCCCGTGGGTGCCGATGTCGCCCTGGAAGTAGTGGTCGTCACCGGGCTTGGGAATCCCGTCGGCCGGAGTCCAGCACTTGCGCGGCTTGCCGTCGGACGCCAGCCGAGGCTCGGTGGCGGATCCGGGCTTGACCCGCGGGCCCGGATCGCTACCGGTCCCGTCGTCGAAGCAGGAGTCGTCGCGGTAGTAGGGCAGCGCGAGCAGCGACTGGGGCGCGCCGCCGGGCGTGAGGTCGGTGGCCTTGTCGAGCTGGTAGCGGTCCACGATCGTCCCAAACGGTCCGGTGATCTCGTTCCAGGGCAACGAGGCGTTGACCGATTCGAAGGTGGGATCGGCGAGATTGATGCTCTGGTGGTAGGGGTCGCCGGACTTGCAGACCATCGCCTGCTGGTAGAGCTGTCGGTAGGCCTGGTTGGGGTCGAACCCGTTCAGGGGCGTGCCGGGAGCGCTGATCCCCGTGCCCAGGTTGTCCTGGTTGTAGTTGTTGTTGCACGGGTCGTCGAGGTTGCCGAACACGGTGTCGTTCTTGCCGTCCACCGCCACCCCATTGGGCACATTCGGGTTGAAGTAGCGCGTCATGCGTCCGGCCCGGAAATCCCACTGCGCGTAGATCCCGTCGAGCGGCGGGATGACGTGCACGCGCAGCCAGGTCTTCTGGCGCACCTGGTCGCGATAGAAGGTCTCCATGCGGATCACGTTGGTGCCCGAGTCGGCGCCCCAGGTGGCCCGGATGGCCCTGACCGGGCCCACGCGTTCGCCCAGCAAGGTGCTCGACCCGCCCCAATGGGTGTCCTCCTCCTCGAAGCCGCAGCATGGTGTCTTGGAGCTGGGGTCCTGGGCGAAGGCCCGCGCCTTCCAGCGGTCCACGACGTTGGGTCCGTATAGCCAGTTGCTGTGGGGCGAGATGCCGATGCCCGTCATCAGCCAGCGCCCGTCGTAGCGGAAGCTGTAGCGCGGCGTGGTGACCGTCGCGTAGTCACGGGGTCGGCGGCGGCCGATCACGGGGTTACCGTGGGCGTCGCGGATGACGTGGCCGCTCGCGTCACAGACGACGCCCGGGGCGGCGTTGCC
This sequence comes from Solirubrobacteraceae bacterium, assembly GCA_035938095.1. Lineage (GTDB taxonomy): Bacteria > Actinomycetota > Thermoleophilia > Solirubrobacterales > Solirubrobacteraceae > AC-64. Next base: position 66,666 of record DASZHF010000190.1, on the reverse strand, counting down.
GTAGTTGGAGTAGTTCGACTGTGAGAACTCGAAGAAGTTGGCGTTGGAGTCGCGCGTGTAGCGCACATACCCGTTGGAGGCGTTGTAGGCGGGCTTGGGACCCTTCGGGCCAGCCTCCATGACGTAGACGTAGCGGGGCGGCGCCGAGGCGTTCTGGGGATCGGTGATCTGCACCGCCCGCATGTCGGTGATGCCCTTGGGCTGGTGGACTGTCGAGGGAGCCTGGGGACCGCTGTCGCTGTACATGAACGCGATCTCGTCGTTCGTGTCGAAGTACGGGATCGGAGCCTTGGCCGGCGGCGAGTCCGCCACCGCCAGGCAGGGGTTGTTCGGGTCGCTCTTGGTGTAGCGGAAGCCCTCGCGGTCGAACTGGTAGGTGGTGTGCTGATCGGCTCCCGAATAGATCGCAAACCCGGAAGCGTCGTTCTCCAGATAGCGCGTGAACACCTTGTCCACCTGGAAGGGGATCTGCACGAACCGCTTGCCCGTCCAGCGGTATCCCAGCAGCTGGCTGGGCATGATTCCCTTGACCGGCATCTGGTTCTGCACCCCGCTGCTGTCCACTTCCGGCGTGGCGTAGCGGTTGTGCTGGCAGCTATCGGTGTTGTTCCCCGGGGGGCAGTCGGCCAGGTCGGTGAACGGCGACTTGGCCGTGACGTTGCCCGGCACCGCCCAGCCGGGGAAGTCCGCGCCGGTGAGGACCACCGGTTCGACCTGTCTGTTGGGTTGAACCGTGGGGTCGACGACCGGAGGCTGTCCGGGCAGTGCGCCCGAGGCGTCCTGGGCGAGGAGTGTCGCTCCGCTGGAGCCGGCCAGCATCGAGACGGCCACAACCAGCCCACCAAATCCCCTGTCGAACCGCATTCTCCCGTTCCCTCTCATCCCGGCGGGCCCTCGCCGCTGACCCTGCCGAGCCCTGGAGTCCCGGAACTCTAGGTCAATAGGTGCTCGTCAGCGCTGGTCCGCGAACCGACCCGACGTCCGGCCGCGTGCGCTTGCGTTGCGCCGGCCAGGACCCTGCGAGCCGCTTCTGAGCCCAGGTCCTCGGGCGCAGCCCATTAGAGTTGCCGACCGGCTCGGCGGCGAGATGCACACTCGGACGATGAACCTGGCAGACGCGCTCGGCCGGCTCGGCACGATCCCGGCCCGGGCCCCGGCAGCGCTCGTGACGCTGGCCGTCGCGCTGGGCTTGGTCGGCTGCGGCGGGGGTGCATCGAGCGCGGGCGGGCCTAGCTCACCCGCCGGCCAGTCGCCCGCCGGGCCCGGCGCGTCCTCGGGGACGGGGACCCCGGCCGGTTCCGCCGCGAACGCCTCCGCCTCCACCCCGCGGGCCCGCGGGCACCGCGCCGGGACGACCGCGCGTGCGCGTCAGCAGCCGATCCAGCTCCAGATCGCCGATCCCAAGCAGGGCGCCCACATCTCGGGTGGGCTGGTCTTCGTGGCCGGCGCCGCGGAGCCTCCCGGTCAGGTCACGGTCAATGGCCGGCACGCCTTCCTCGAAGGAATCGGGTTTCGCCTCATCCTTCACTACCGCCGGGCCGGCCGTAAGCTGATCCGGATCAGAGTCAGTCAGCCAGGATTCAGCGCCGTTCAAGCCTGGATCGGCGTGTGCGTCAGACCGGGCGCCAAGCGGCCAACTTCCCGGTCCGGCGCGGGCCAGGGCGGCTCGTCCGGGGGTGCCCAGCCTTTCAGCATCGGCGCGCTGCGAGGGGGCGCGCCGGCCGGCCCGCGCTTCAGCTCCAGGCGCGCCCAGCAAGTGCACTGTCCCCCCGGCGCATGAGCCCCGTCTCCGGCCGTCATGCTGTGCGAGTGGGAACACCCGCTGAGTCTGTCCGTGCCAGCCGGATCGCAGGGCTACAGGTCGTGGCCGCGATGGCGGCGCTGATGTGGATCGTCGAGATCATCGACTCGCTGGACAGCCACCGTCTCGACGGCGATGGGATAGTTCCGCGGAACGTCTCGAAGCTTCCGGGCATTCTGTTCGCCCCCTTCCTGCACGCGAGCTTCGGCCACCTCCTGGCCAACACGGTTCCGTTCCTCGCCCTCGGGCTCACGATCGCCCTGGAGGGCGCCGCCCGCGTGCTCGCCGTCACCGCCATCGTCGTGGCTGTCAGCGGTCTGGGCACGTGGCTGACGGCGCCGAGCTCGACGGTCACGGTGGGCGCGAGCGGAGTCGTGTTCGGCTACGCCACATACCTCGTCGGGCGGGGACTGTTGAGCCGGCGGCTCGGCCAGCTCGTGATCGGGGTGATCGTCGGGGTCGTGTTCGGGGGCGCCCTGGTCTGGAGTCTGATCCCCCACTCTGGGATCTCCTGGCAGGACCATCTGTTCGGGGCGATCGGAGGCCTGATTGCGGCGCGGCGGTTCGCCCGCCCCGGCCGAACGGCGCCCGCGAGCTCCCAAACGGCCGCCTGAGCTGCGCCAGCTCCGCGGCTGCGTTTCTCCGAGCGGTCGAGGGTGTCGATTTCGGCGCTTGCCATTCGTCGTACAGGCGACCACACTCACCACAGGAGGAACCGTGAAGTACGCACTTCTCATCTATTCCAGCGACGCCGAGTTCGATGGCCTCTCGGAGGCCGAGCAGAACGCGATCTTCGGCGAGTACGCGGCCATCTCGCAGTCCCCCGCAGTGGTCGGCGGCTCACAGCTCCAACCGGCCGACACCGCCACCACGGTCCGCGTTGACAACGGCCGGACGCTGACCACCGATGGGCCGTTCCCGGAGACCAAGGAGGCGTTGGGGGGCTACTACATGGTCGAGGCCGACAACCTCGACGCCGTGCTCGAGATCGCCGCTCGCATTCCGGCCGCGCGGCGAGGCGGCGGGGTCGAGGTGCGCCCGGTGGTGGAGCGCTGAGCGACCTCGAAGCTGTCTTTCGCGATGAGTGGGGGCGCGTCCTCGCCACTCTGATCGGCTTCCTCGGCGACTTCGACCTCGCCGAGGAAGCCGTGCAGGACGCGTTCGCGGTGGCGTCCGAGCGCTGGCCCCGCGACGGCGCCCCGGCCAGCCCGGGCGCTTGGCTGGTGACCACGGCCCGCAATCGGGCGATCGACCGCATCCGGCGGGACCGGACGCTCGCGGCGAAGACGAAGCTGCTCGAGGTCCCCGAGGCCGCAGAGGACACCGTGGAGGAGACGAGTTTCCCCGACGAGCGTCTCGAGCTCATCTTCACCTGCTGCCACCCGGCGCTTGCCCTCGAGGCTCAGGTGGGGCTGACGCTGCGGACGCTGGGCGGCCTGAGCACCGACGACATCGCCCGCGCATTCCTGGTGCCCGAACCGACGATGGCTCAGCGACTCGTTCGGGCAAAGCGGAAGATCAGAGACGCCGCAATCCCGTTCCGAGTGCCTCCCGCGCACCTGCTCCCCGACCGTCTGGCCGCGGTCCTGGCCGTGGTCTACCTGATCTTCAACGAGGGATACGGCGGGCGGTCCGACCTGGCCGCCGAGGCGATCCGGCTCGGCGGTGCGCTGGCCGAGTTGATGCCCGACGAGCCCGAGGTCCATGGTCTGCTGGCGCTCATGTTTCTGCACGAGTCGCGACGCGAGGCCCGTCTTCGCGACGGCGAGCTCGTCTTGCTCGAAGATCAGGACCAGTCCCTGTGGGACACGAAGCGCATCGCCGAAGGACGGGCGGCGCTGGACCGGGCGCTAGCGCTGCGCGGTCGCGGCCCCTATGTGATCCAGGCGGCGATCGCGTCGCTGCACGTAGACGAGCAACGCGACTGGTCGCAGATCGCGGCTCTCTACACCGAGCTCTTCCGGGTCACGGGCTCGCCTGTGGTGGAGCTCAACCGGGCGGTCGCGGTGGGCGAGATCGCCGGGCCCGAGGCCGCCCTGGCGATCATCGACGGGCTGGACCTCGGGAGTTACCACTACCTCCACGCGGCCCGCGCCGATCTCCTGCGCCGCTTGGGACGCACCCGGGAGGCGGGCGCGGCGTACGCCCGCGCGCTCGAATTCGCCAGCGCCGAACCCGAGCGGCGCTTCCTCGCCGGCCGGCTCGCGGAGATCGGCGAGCTAGCGGAGATCGGCGAGCTAGCGGAACCGGACGCCTAGCTCGCGACCGGCCCCGAAGAACCAGGGCGACCCGAACCCGGACGACCTAGTGCGAGCGCGCTGGCCGGCGCCGGTGACGCCGGGCGCCCGTCGGCGTGTTGCACGGGCGGTAGCGCCGCCGGACGGCGAGGCGGCGTCCGGCCCGCGTGCGGACCACGAGTCTGACGCGCACGACGCCCGGGGGCAGGCCGCTCAGAGAGACCGTGCCTCGGCGCAGGTCGACCGCGGCCTGGGGTCCACTGCGGCGCCGGGCGGAAACCCGCCGGCCGTTGACATAGACCCGGGCCGAGCGCAACTTCCGGCCTCGGCGTCCGCTCAGGCGGAGCCGGAAGCGCCCCGCGCTCACGCACGAGGCCGGTCCCCGTGCGGCCGCGGCGCCCGGGGGCCCCGAGGCGGGCGCCGGGCCGAGCGCCCGTCCGCCATAGACGACGTTGCCGCTGGCGTCCTGGTAGGTCTGCCAGGTCTGCGTGGGAACGCGGTCGACGCCGGGCTGGGAGTAGTCGCAGACGCCGTCCGGGAAGGCCTTGACCAGCTCCGCCCATTGAGCGTCGGTGAACGTCACCGGCGCGTAGTCGCTTCGGATGAGCGGTTTGAGGTTGCACTTGATGGTGTCGTCGGCCATCGGCATTCCGGCCTCCAGGCGCGGATCGGAATAGGCCTGGACGACGGCGTCGCACTCGGTCGAAGGCAGGGTCTGGCCGTTGCCGTTCGTGCACCGGTCCTGGATCGAGGCCGGCTTGTCCTGGATGATCTTCTGGGCCAGGGGCAGGTCGCGGGGGTCCTTCTCGACGATGCCCAGCCATTGGTCCTCGGCCAGGATCGACTCGTTGGCGTAGTTGGCATCCCCCAACAGCGGGGCCTGGCCGCGCCACAGGACCTGATTGGCGGCCGTCCCGAAGTCCCGCAGCAGGCGGGCCCGCATCACATAGGTCCGGTACACGTCGTGGAAGGCGCCCGGGTCGGGCCCGCGCAGGTCGATGATGGCCACCTGGTTGAGGTGGTCAGCCTGGTCGACGGCCCCGCTGCGGTAGACCCTCTCGAGGGCCGGTCGGTCAGCTGCCGTGCGGGCCTGCGTCGGGTTGAAGTTGATGTCCGCGGCGCCGATCTTGGCGTTGAGGTCGACGAACTGGGCCGGCGAGATCTGCCCCGCGATCAGCGGCCGGAGGCCGTACTCGATCCCGACGTTGTCAAACGGACGTCCCGCGAAGCCGTCCTGGGGCCGGCGGCCGAAGACGTTGACCATGTAGTCGTTCAGCGTGCAGCGCACGCCCTTGGGGTTGGTCTGCTGGTTGTAGACCTGGCTCGCGGGCACGCCGGGGCAGCTGCGGCTCGGGTTGCCGCTGTTGGGGATCGCCGTGGTGAACGTGACCGCGTTGACCGGATTGGGATGGCCCTCGACCGCCGAGATGTCGGCCGTCGACCAGGTCACCCCCGGCTCCCACCCGGACGGCTTCTCGAAGTACTGGCGCATCAGCGTGTAGTCCTCGTACTGCATCGCCGACGACCAGGCGTCGGTGAAGCTGCACTGCGGGGTGATGCCCTGGTAGAAGCCCGGGTAGGCGTTGGCGACCTGCTGCTGGACGAGCGAGCCTCCCGAGCACCCGCTCCCGATCGTGTAGCGGATCGTGCCGTAGGTGTCGATGAGGTGCTCCTTGGTCATGATGAGCGCCTCGGCCTGGGTGACGATGTTGCAGTTGTGTCCGGCGTTGTCGAGCGCGTGCGACATCACGGCGAACCCATGCGAGAGCGCCGTCTCGTTGAGCACGTCGGGGGCTGCCGCCTGGGTGTAGGCCGTGTCGCAGCTGGCGCCGTGCGTGACGACGAGCTTGTGGTTGAAGCCGTCCTGAGGCATGGTGGGCGCCCAAGGCTGCTTGGGGTTGTAGAGCACAGCGATGCGGTACTCGTCGCGGTCGATCGCGCCTGTCTCCTGGCGCACGATGAACGGCACCGTCTTGCCCTGGTCGGTCGTCGTGGTGGCCACGTCCGCGGGCGGATTGGCCGGGTCGTAGGACTGAAGCGGGGCACCCGACGTCGACTTGTACATCCACGTGTACTGAACCGGCCGATCACACTGAGCGTCCAGCGCGCCGGCGAAGCACGTCCACGGTTGGATCTGCGGTCCGGCGAGCACGGGTCCGCCGATGGGATGGTTGGTGATCGTCAGCTGCGCGGCGCTGCCATCCGGAGTGCGGGCAGTCACCAAGTTGGCGCCGTTTCGCAGCCCCTGTAGCAGTCCGAAGTAACGCCCGTCCGCCCGCAGGGCGAAGGTCGAGGTGACGTCACGCCCGTCGACCTGGACGTCGATCGCCGACGGATCCACTCCGGGAGGGGGCACCACCTGGACGAGGGCCTCGCCCCCCGAGACCAGGTCGGCCCGATTGGACAGGGTCACGATCTGGGGATCGCCCGAGCTGGCAAGGGCCGGCGCCGCGACCGTCATCAAGCACGCGCTCACGATCAAAGCGACCGCCGAGCCCAGCCCGGCGTGCTTGCCCTGCCTCATCTCCTGCTCCTCCCAGCTGCGAGCTTCGGTGGCCCTCCGGGCGGCTCGCCGAGGCGGACGATACTAGATCCCCGAGTCGGCGGCGACGGGGCCGGGAGCACGCGCGCAGCGAACCCCCAGCTTCGAGTTGAGGCGCTGCGAGGTGCCCGCCGGCGCCGGTACCGTCAGTGCGCCCGCGTGTGCGACCTGCGCGCCGCCGGCGCGCCGCACAGCAGGTAGCGCCGGCTGAGACTGACCCGACGACCGCTGCCGTCGGTGCCACGTATGCGCACGAGGACGACGCCGTCGCGGGCCCGCGGATGGACGAGCGCCACCGTGCCGCCGCCCCGGCGCGCGATCCTCAGGCGGCGGCCGTCGGCGAAGGCTCGGGCCCGGCGCATCCCCGCCGGCAGGGGCACGTCGAAGCCGGTCCGCGGATAGCAGGTCGACGGCGCCAGCAGTCCCGGCGGGGTCGAGGCACAGCTGGTGGTGGTCGCACACCCCGGCCCGGGAAGCCGCGTCCCGAGCAACAGCTGCGACGGGTAGTCGCTGCTGTGGAGGATCAGATTGCGCCCGGCCACCGCCAGGGGCTCGTGCGTGGGGGTGTCCGACGAGCTGAGCCACAGCCGGAGCCGATGCCCGGGTGCAAGCGTGTAGGAGGTGTCCCAGATGTCCATCCGGTACTCGGTCGGCAGTCCGATCGTGACCGGGAGCAGACGGTCGTCGGGCAGGTAAGGGGCGCCCGGACGTGAGCGGGCTGGGTCGACGTAGCGGAAGCTGGCGCGCAGCCACCCCTGGGTGATCAAGCTCGTGGACCCGTCCGGGGCTACGTCGATCAGCCGGCCTACCCACGCCATGTCGCTGCCCTCGGTGATGGCCCAGAAGCGGAACTCCGAGGGACCGGCGAGCGGCAGCGGCTCGCTGAGCGCCGGGGTCGTGTAGGTCACTCCCTGGGGCTGGTCGATGCGCTGGTCGAGCGGCGCGTAGGGCAGGAAACCGTCCGGACCGTCCGTCCCCATCGGGATCGATGCGCCCGCGGCCGGGTTATAGACGTACATGTCCTGGTAGGAGTCCGAGCCACTCGGCGTCTGAGCGGCGAGGGTCCCGTCATTGGGCGACAGCGGCGCCGATCCGCTTCGCTGCGCCGACAGGTACAGCGGTACGAGGCGGCTGGTGGCCGACTGCCAGGATGGCGCGGAGTGCCAGGTTCGGTCGCCCAGGTCGAAGTACCTGACCCGAGGCTTGTGCTCGATCCCGTTGGGGATGCCCTTGACGAAGCGGTCGAGCCACGCCTGGTCCTCGTTGTCGGGCGGCGACGAGTTCAATGAACCGGAGTTCGTCACCTGATCGGACGGCGAGCCACCGTATGGCGCTCCGACCTCGCCCGCCTGCCCAGTGCCGTGGTGCGTGCTGGGATCGATATAGAGCAGCTTGTAGCGCGAGCCGAGCCCGTCGATCAGGCGCATGTCGCCGCGACTGAACATGTCCAGCCACCCGCTGAAGATGTAGACCGGCACCGTGATCTGTCTCATGCGCAGGAGTACGGAGCGCTCGTCGTAGAGCGGCCCATCCAGCGGTATCAGGCGGGTCTCTACGGCGAACTGCTGCTGGGCCCGGTCGACGATCTGGGCCTGAGGCCCGATCCCGATCGACTGGGCGACGGTCTGGCCCGCGAACCACTGGTCGACGAAGCCTTGGTCGTAGAGCCCGTTGTGCCAGATCACGTCGCGGTAGGGGTCGGTCGGCGGGTGCCCAACCACGACCGCGTCCAGGCCCGGCGGGTGCAGCGCCGCCCCGAGCAGCGCCGTGATGGCCGAGTAGGAATAGCCGTATAGAGCCACGTGGCCGTTGCTCCAGGGTTGGCGTTCGATCCACTTGACGACGTCCACGACGTCCTGCTGCTCGCGCAGGCACAGCAGGCAGAGCGCACCGCCGCTCATCCCGCTGCCGCGGACATCGGTGTTGACGCGCGCGTAGCCGTGGTCGACGTACTGCGTCGACGTGGAGCGGCCGTAGGGCTCCATGTCGATCACCGCCGGATAGCGCGCCCGGCCATCTCCCGGCAGGTAGACGTCGCCTACGAGGTTGACGCCGTCGCTGGCGGGAATCGTGACGTTGGAGAGCGTCGTGTCGGCAGCCCGGGCCACCGCCGGGGCCAGCAGGCTCGCGGCGGCGATCACGCTCACAAGGACTAGGCGCCGACACCGGCGCCCACGAAGCTCCCCTGTCATCCCAATCCTCCCTGGACCGCACCTCCGGCGAGAGCTAGGCGCTCCCGGCCGGGATCAGCATCGGGCGTACCCGAACCCGATTTGAGATCCGCGGCATCGTAGCGTCGCTCAGGCGCCGAGCGCGGCAGTTGCCCGCGCCATCGCGGGGCACGGACGGTCTGGTCGCGGGCCCCGGGCTCGCGCGATCACGGGCCACTATCCTCCGCGGGCGTCCCCCCGGAGGCCGAGTTGCCCGTCGAGCTCACTCTGTACGTGTGCCACATAGATGACCGCGGGCCCAAGCCGCACGCCTGCCGTCGTGCCCACGAGGCGCTGCGCGAGGCCGGGCACGAATACGAGAAGGTGATCTTCGGCCGAGGCCGCCCCTTCGGGCTGTTCACCAGGGGGCGCCGCCCCAGGCTCAAGGAGCTCAGCGGCCAGGAGCAGCTCCCGGTCCTGCACCTACGCGACGGCACGACAATCGCCGGGGCCTCGAACATCGTGGCCTGGGCGAAGACCAATCGGCCCGGGATGAGTCGGGCGGGCGCGAGCGGGACCCAGCCCGTGGCGCTGGTCGAGTTCCCGGCCGATGACCCGGAGCGGGCCCGCCGCTTCTGGCAGGGGATGCTGGGCGCTGAGCTCGAACCGCGGGCCGAGGACGAGGGAGCCGGGTGGCAGTCCCGATCGACGCTCCCACCGATCGGGGTGCACGCGCGCGGAGCGGGGCCGGGGGACACCTTCTCGCTGGCTTACTTCGCGGTGGACGACGTCGCCGCGGGTCTCGAGCGGGTGAAGGCGCTCGGGGGACAGGTCATTCATCCGGGAGAGCGCTGGGCCATATGCCGGGACTCGGAGGGCAGCCCCTTCGGGCTGGCGGCGCGGCCGGCTCAGGGCGCGAACGCGAGACCGGCCGAGACTCCGTTCACCCCAGGTGACTCCTAGCGGCCCGGGCGTCGGGCTCGAGCAGTTCCAAGACCAGAGCGGACCAGGCAAAGTCACGCGCTCCCATTCCGCCCCCGTCTCGCGGGTCATAGAACTCGCGCAGGCCGGCGGCGCGCACGGCGTTGACGATCCCCCGAGCCATAGTGCTCGCCGCGTCGTCGTAGCCCAAGCGCAGGAGACCCATCCAAACCAGCCAGGCGCTGTTGACCCACGTGGGTCCGCGCCAGTAGCGGCGCAGGCCCCAGAAGCGCTCGCGCACAGAGAAGCTGGGCTCATCGGCGGCCACCGACGTAGGCGCCACCGGGAGCCAGAACCGGCGGGGATCGAGCAGGTACTCCTCGATCAGCCGGCGGCCGATCGCGTCCGGTAGGTCAGGGAGGGCCAGGGGCGCCAGCGCGCTCCAGGTCACGGGGATGCGTTCATTCACCGGCGGGTCGGCTCGGGGCAGGAACAGGCCGCTCGGCTCGTCGTAGAGTCGGGCCACCAGTGCGGGCGTGATCGACGACTGCCCCAGGGCCATTCGCGACAGGCCGTGGAGGACGTTGGTGACCACCTCGCAGACGATCGGGCCCCCGGCGCGCCGAATTGCGCCGATGTCAAAACCCAGCCGGCGATTGCGCGCGACCAGCGCAGTGAACCCGGGCAGGCCCTGCGCCCGCCGGCCCCATATGGGATCGAACTGGGGTGATGCATCAAGGCCCGACTCGTCGGGCTGGACGAGCCACAGGAGCCCGTCGCCGTCCAGAGCGCGCGCTGATTCCGCGTAGGAGTGATGGCGCACGATCGCCGGCACGCTCGCCGGGTCGCCGACGGCGATCTTCCAGGCCCAGGCCAGTGACGGCGGGCCGATCGTTCGGGTCATCGGGTCGTCGCGGCTGAGGACGTTGTAAAACAGGCGGCGCCCCCCGCTGACCGGGCGATCCCAGAAGATCGTGTGGCCGATGAAGCCATCCTCACGCGCGCCGGCCAGCAGAGTCTGGAGCTCGAGTCGTGAGCGCTCGCGGTCAAAGCGGCGCCAGGCGATCGCGCTGAAACAAGAATCCCAGTACCACTGCCACGGATAGCGGCTGGGGCTGGGACGGGTGTAAGCGAACGGGACTCCGTCGCGCTCACCCGTCACCCAATTGCCCTCGAGCGTCCGGTGGCACAGCTGCACCAGCGGGTCCGTCAAGGGGCGGTGCTCGCGAGCCGCTCGGCGCCCACGAGAGACGCGTCCCGGACATAGCGGAAGTGCGCGAGCCAGAATCTGCGCATGGCGCGGTACGCCGGTCCCTCCGCCACCTCCCAGGAGCCAAAGCGGCAGCGGTCGGATCCCAGACCGGCGAACCGGTAACTGTGAAGCGCATGAAACCCGGGAAACTCGACCTCCCATGTGACCCGGTCGTGGGGCTCGAACTCGACGATCGCGGCGCGGGCCGGCATCTTGTACGGGTACCAGGGCCGGATCGGGTTAAAAACCCAGGTCAGGGTCGCGCCGCGGCCCAGTGGCTGGGGACGAATCCGCGCCCGCCAGATGCATGGGTTCCAGTCCGGCCAGCGCTCGACTTCCAGGAACGCCGTCCAGAGCTTCTCGACGGGCATCCCCAGCTCGACCGAGCCCTCTATCGGAAGCGGCCCCACCGGTGTTATCCGGCCGCGCTCCCCGCGGGGAGTGGGTCTCGCGAAGCGGTCATCTCGCGGCTGCACGGCCTCCAGCATGACAAGCCGTTGGGGATAGGCTGACGCTCCCCTCGCGCGATGCCACCGTGACCCGCTTACTCGAGTCGGCTGCCCTGCTGCTCACCGGCCTCGTCGTGGCCCTGGCCGGGTGCGGCTCGGCCGGCTCCGGCGGTGGTCGCGTCAGCGCGGTCGGCGTGTCCAGCCCGGCGCGCTGGACCCAGGCGCTGCACTTGCAGCGCGTGGTGGATCTCAGCGCTCCGCGCCGCGACGGGAGCCTGGTGGTAGCGGCGAACGGGCGCCTGGCGCTGCTGGCGCCCGGGGGCGTTGCCGAGCCTTTCGCTGGGGGTCCCGGTGGCTACTCCAGCGCCGCGGGGGAGGAGCCATACCTGGCGCTCTCGTCCGGCCAGACGGTGCCGGGAGCTGGCTGCGCCTTCCCGCCCGACGCCGTCTACGTACTCGCGCTCGCCAATCCCGCCGGGATCACCGCCGTCGACGCCCAGGGCCACGTCCAGCGTTTTGCGACGCTGGCCGGGGCGGGTCTGCTCGACGGGATCACGTTCGACGGCGCGGGGCGCTTCGGTCACCGGCTGCTCGTCACCCGCACTGCGGGCCGGGCGACGACGGTGTTCGCGATCGATTGCCGGGGACAGGTGCGCGTCGTCACCCGCACCGCGCCCAAGGTGGAAGGAGGGATCGCCGTAGCACCGGCCACCTTCGGACGCTTCGCGGGCCAGCTCATCGCTCCCGATGAGAACAGCGGACGGATCTTCGCCATCGCTCCGGGCGGCCGGGGGCGGCTGGTGGCCGCGTCGGGCCTGCCTCGAGGCGGTGACGTCGGAGTCGAAAGCGCGGGATTCGTACCGTCGCCGATGCCGGCGCGCGCGAGTGCTCTCCTGGCCGACCGGCTGACCCCCGGCAACCCCCATCCCGGCGACGACGCGATTCTGGCCCTCAGCAGTGCGTCACTCCGGGGTGCGGGCGTGCGAGGCGGCGACCTGCTCGTAGCTACCGAAGGCGGGGCGCGCACGGATGCGGTGCGGTGCGCGAGCACGTGCCGCGTTCGCCATGTCGCGGACGGGCCCGCGATCGCGCACGCCGAGGGACACATCGTGTTTGCCCCCGCGCCGTGACGTCGATCAGCTCAGCGCCGTGACGTCGATCAGCTCGGCGCCGTGACGTCGATCAGCTCGGCTCTGGAGCCGACTTGGCCGCGCTGGTGGAGGCGGCGGCCGGCTGGGCCGCAGTCTTGGCGTCCGCGGGCTCCAGCCGCAGCTCGTTGAGCACCGCGCCCCCGAGCAGGATGATTGCCAGGGCGTAGAACCACAACAGGACGATCACTATGAACACCAGCGTGGTGCCGATGTGAGCGATCGTCGAGACGTTCCCCAAGTACAGAGGAAACCCGTAGTCGACGATCCCGATTGCGATCGTCGCGCCCAGCGCCCCCGGCCAGATCGCCCTCCACGGAACGTCGGAGTTGGGCACTCTCCAGTAGATCACCACCAGGGACCCGAACAGCACGCACATCCCGACGATCAGCGATAGGGAATACACCAACCCGTGAATATGTGCGAGTCCGAACGGGAGCAGGTGCGTACCGTTTACGAGGATTGATTGCACTGTCGGTACGGCGACCGTGGCCGCCATGAAGAGCAGCACGACCAGGAGCATTCTCAGCGCGAACAGCTTTTGCTGGACCCAACTTCGCGCCGGTGCGTCATAGATGCGCGAAAACGCGGTGTCCAAAGCGCCCCAGAACGAGGAGCCGATCCAGATACTCGCGATTAGCCCCACTATCCCCGCGCTCGGCGCGAAGCGGCGCACGCTCATGAGCACATTGGAGAACGTCTGCTGGGCGGTGCGGGGAAAGATCCGGTGGAGGTCCGCGATGACCTGCCGCTCGAGGCTACCGCTGCCCACCACGGTTCCGAACACGAAGAGGGCGAGCAAGGCGAGCGGCAGTATCGAGAGCAAGAGGTTGTAGGCGACCATCGCCGCCAGCCCGGTGATGTTGTCCCGGAACGCCTTGACGAAGAAGCGGCGCGCAAAGCGGGGCACCGGGGACATGGGGGAGTTCTACCCGCTCCGGCGGCGCGCCGGTCCGGCTGCGGACGACTCTCATTAGGGACTCAGCCTCACTAACTCTTATGTGACCGACTGATCCGCGGTCACCGGGCGCTCGCACAGAGGGCGACAGGTTGGACGCTCGGACGGGCGATCCAATCGGACTATCACTTGCACCCCTAAGGAGTGAGATGCGCTTCCTTTCCCGCGTGAGTGGTCGCTGGCTGCTCACGCTCACCGCGGCCCTGCTCGCAAGCCTCGTCGCCGTGCCCCTGAGCTTCGGCTCCAGCCACCGGGAGGCGCCGGGGACCTCGCGCGACCCCACGGCGGACAACACCGACGTGTACGCGTTCAGGACGGCCGATGCTCCCAACACCGTCACGCTCGTGTCGAATTGGATCCCCTTCGAGGATCCTGCGGGCGGCCCGAACTTCTACCGCTTCGACGACAACGCTCGCTACTACATCACGATCGACAACCGTGGCGACGGTCAGTACCACATCCGTTACCTGTTCACGTTCAAGACCCACTTCCGCAAGCCCGGCACATTCCTGTACGGGCTCGGAGGACCGATCACGTCCCCGACCGACCCGAACTTGAACGTAATTCAGACCTACACGGTCACCCGACAGGACTACCGGCATGGACAGCTTGTGTCCTCGAAGGTGCTGGGGAGGAACCTCCTCACGCCGCCGGACAACGTCGGTCCCAAGACGACGCCGAACTACGCGGCCACTGCGCAGAAGGCGATCAGCCAGCTCAAGGGCGGCGGCAAGGTGTTCGCGGGTCAGCGCAACGACCCGTTCTTCGCCAGCCTGGGACGGATCTTCGACACGGTTAACCTGACGGGCGCCGGCCTGGGGAACAAGGGCGGCGGCGTGGACGACCTCGCCGGCTACGCCGTGCATTCGATCGTGCTGCAACTCCCGATCGCCCAGGTGACTCGGGATCACAAGCCCGTGAGCTCCGCCAAGGCCAAGAACGCGGTGATCGGCGTCTGGTCATCGACCGACCGGCGCGGGCTGAGCGTAAGCGGCGGCGGGAGCAATGGTTGGCACCAGGTCTCGCGCCTGGGCAACCCGCTGGTCAACGAGCTCATCATTCCGTTGAAGTTCAAGGACAAGTTCAACCAGACAAAGCCGGCCAATGACGCGAAGAACTACGGCGCGTTCGTCCTCAAGCCGAGCCTCGCGGCCGCGCTCAATGCGCTCTACCCGGCCGTCCACGCGCCCACCGACAACCGCACGGACATCGTCCAAGCGGTGCTACAGGGCATCCCGGGCCTGAACGCCTTCCCGGGCAAGAACGGCAAGCTGCCCACGGACACTCTCAAGCTCAACCTCGGCGTTGCGCCCACGGCACAACCGAATCGCTTGGGAGTGCTCGGGGGAGACCTGCAGGGATACCCCAACGGTCGCCGTCTGACCGACGACGTCGTGGACATCGATCTCCAGGTCGTCGCCGGCGCGCTGAAGGGCAACAAGGTGCCCTTGGGCGACGGCGTCAACGCCAACCCCGTCCCGTTCCTGGACCACTTCCCCTACCTGTCGGACCCGGGTGCCGGGGCCAACCCGCAGGCGGGTTACGGCTCCAAGCTCAAGCAGGCGAGCACCCCCGCTGCGCAGGCCGCGCTCGCCCCCCCGGCCGCCCATAATCGCGGTAACAGTGTGAGCACGGGCGGCTGGGTCGCCATCTTCGGCGGCGCGATCCTCCTCGCCGGGCTTGCGTTCGCCGTCGGAGGGCGCCGGACTCGATAGACGCCGGATCGATCGGACCCGGTCAGGGTTCGACGCGGCCTACCGCGAAAGGGGGCTGCCAGCCGGCAGCCTCCTTTCGCGCTGGACTCCAGTTAGCGCCCCAACCGATTCCGGCGCTTGCGCCGGCGCTGGGCCAGGATCGCCATCAAGCGCCGCCACAGGCTCGCCATGCCGGCAGGATAACGCGGTGATCCGGACGCCGGGCGCGGCCCGGACGCCGGGGCGGCCCGCGAGCGGCTTACGCGAGCGCCTGCCCGGGCGTCCCTTCGTGCAGTCCGATGCGCGCGTGAAGACGGCGCAGCGGACGTGGCGCCCACCAGTTCCAGCGGCCGAGCAGCATCATGAGCGAGGGAACCAACAGCGCGCGGACGAGCGTCGCGTCGATCAGGACGGCGAGCGCGGTCCCCACACCGAGCTCCTTGATGAAGACGATCTGCGACGTCGCGAACGCGCCGATCGCGACGCAGAACAGCACCGACGCAGCGGACACGAGGCGTCCGGTGCGCTGCAGGCCGAGCGCCACCGCCTCCCGCGTGCGCAGGCCTCGGTCGTGCGCCTCCTTGATGCGGGAGAGCAGGAAGACTCCGTAGTCGGTCGAGAGGCCGAACGCGATCGCGAACAGCAGCACCGGCTGGGTGGACTCAAGCGCCCCCTGGCTGGTGTACCCCAGCAGACCCTCGAGCCGTCCGCCCTGGAAGATCAGGACGAGCAGACCGAAGGCAGCGGTGAGCGATAGCGCGTTCATCACCAGCGCCTTGAACGGGAGCACGATCGATCCGGTCATCAGGAACAGAATCAGCAGCGTGGTCGCTGCGACCAGGGCGAGTGCGATGGGCAGGTGGGCGAGAAGGCTCCCCTGCTGGTCGAGGAACGCCGCCGTGTCCCCGCCCACCCGGACCGGGAATGTGGTGGGGCGATCGCGGATCGCGCGGACGAGGTCCTTGGATGAGGTGGACAGGCTCGTGCCGCGAGGGATCACTTCGAACTGCCACAGACCGCTGCCCACGGCCGTGGGCCGGGTCACAGCTCGCGCACCGGGAAGCATCTTCAGTCCGTTCGCGTACGCGTCGACCTGGCTCACGGCCGTGCGCGGCGCGCTTGCTGCCACATAGACGGGACTGGTGAGGTTCGACGGAAAGTCGCGGCGCAGGGCCTGATCGACGACCCGGGCGTCGGCGCGAGCCGGGAGGACGCTCGCGTCGACACCGGTGAACTTGATGCCCGAGGCCGGCAACCCCAGGACGACCAGCAGCGTGGCGGTCGCGATCGCCACCCGCCCCGGTCGGCGCATGACCGCGTGGGAAAGGCGGTACCAGAAGCCCGCCCGGCTCTGCTCGCCCCGCTGTCGCTGCCAACCCGCCGGAGCGAGCGCGTTGACTCTTGGACCTAGGGCGGCGAGCAGCGCGGGCAGGGCCACGAGCGCGACGCCCGATGAGACGAGAGCGACGATCACTCCGCCGATCCCCATCGAGTACAGGAATCGCTGTGGGAACACCAGCAGCGAGGCCATAGCGGCCGCCACCGTGAGCGAGCTGAACAGGACGGTACGGCCGGCGGTGACCATGGTGCGGCGCAGCGCCTCGGCTCCCGGCCCCACCCGCGTCAGCTCCTCGCGGTAGCGGGAGACCATGAACAAGCTGTAGTCGATCGCCAAGCCAAGCCCTAAACCGGTCACCAGGTTGATCGCGAACACCGACAGGCCGACCTGTTCGTTGACGAGCCGCATGACCAGAAAGGTCCCGACGATCGAGACCCCACCGACGAGGACCGGAAGCATGGCGGCGACGAGGCCTCGGAAGAACACGAGCGAGAGCAGGAAGAGGAGCGGAAAGGCGAGCAGCTCGGCGCGCCCGAGGTCGTGGCGGACCTGGGTGCCGACCGCCTGTCCGACGACGGCGCCGCCGCCCAGCGTGACGCCGGGCCGATGGCCGACCAGCGAGGTCAAGCGGTCGGTCGCATCCGCCTCGTTGACGCTGGCCCGGAAGGTGACAGCCAGATAGGTGGTGTGCCCGTCCTTGGAGACGAACCTGGGATCGTGGGTCGACAGGAGCGAGTCGACGCGGGCCACGTCGCGGTCGGTGGCGATCGTGCGCGCCAGCGAGGTCAACTCGGCGCGGGCAGCGTGAGCGGCGACCGGGCCCGGCGTACGCACGAGCGCGACAACCGACGGGGTGACGAGTGCGCCCGTGGCGTTCGCGATCTGGTCGCGGGCCACGACGCTGGAGGAGGCCGGGTCCTCGAAATCGTGGTTGGACTTCAGCAGGCCGGCCACGGGGCCTCCGAGCACCGCGGCCGCGAGCGCGAAGGTGGCGGTTACGGCCAGCACGCGGGTGCGCCGGCGATGAACTAGGCGGGCGAGCGTCGAGAGCATTTCGGTCTCCCAGGTCTCTTGATGGCCTCGGCCTTCGCCGAGGAGGGTGATTTGTGAGTAGTCACTGCGTAACCAGGCGAAAAAAAGAGAGCCCTCATGCCGCGGTCTCCGAGCCCCGCTCGCGCGTGTGGGCGAGCGTCCACTTGGGGTCCTCGACGATCTCGGGTAGATCCATGGCCGCGGCGACGTTGAGCAGCATCCCGTTGGCAAAGAAGGTGCGGACGTCCTCGTCGTTCGCACCCGACAGACGCTGGACCAGCTGCCACAGGTCCGCGTACCCCCTGCTGGCGTTACGCCGGACCTCGGCGTCGTCACACGCGGCGTACATCTGGAGCTGCATCAACAGCATCGTGCGGTCGGCGAGAAGCTCTGCGTAGGCCTCGCCCATCGCCTTGAGGCGGTCGCCGCCCTCAGCGGCCTCGGCCGCCGCGGTGAACGTTTCCCTCAGGCGCTCGACGCAGCGCTTCATGCAGGCGAGGAAGAGCTTCTTCTTGGTGCCGAACAGCCGGAACAGGTAGGGATGCGAGATGCCGGCGCGAATGGCGATCGTCTCGGTCGAGGTGCCGTGCAGCCCGGTGTGGGCGAACTCGACGATCGCGGCCTCCACGAGCATCTCGCGACGCTCCTCGGCGGACATGCGCTCGGTGGGGGCCATGGCCGCGCGAAGGTTAGTGATCACTCACAAACTTGTCAAGGGTGGCCGGCCGGCCCCCAGAAGGCCCTCCGGCCAGGCGGCGTGGAAAGGCCGCCGTCGGCGCCAGGTGGACCCGACCGCGCGCGCCGCCGAGGCCGCCCGAGGCCGCCCGCTCAGCGCACCTTGAGGTGCATGACCATGCCGCTGTGGATCGTGCAGACGATCGTGTAGGCGCCCCTCGCCGTGAACCTGTGGCTGAAGGAGCCCCGCTTCTGGGTCGGTGAGCGAAACCGCCGGGGTCCATCGGTGACGGTGACGTTGTGCGGGTTCCTACCGGCCCAGCGCCACGTCACGGTGGCCCCCTTCTTGATGCTCAGCGAAGTGGGCCTGAAGACGTTGTCGGCGACCTTGACGCTCGGGCCCTTGGCCAGCTCCGCCGCCGCGGCTGCTGAGCACGCGACGATGGCCAGCACCAGCGCCAGCCGGATTCCGATCTTCATGGCGGGCCTCGTCTCAAATCGGCCAGGGCGCGTCGCAAACACGCGGATCAACGATCGAACCCGGTCCCGGGAAGAGTTGCGCATTGTTCGGCGTCCTTGTTGACAACGCATCGCGTGAACGCACGACCACCGGCAGGGCAACAGACGGCCCCGCACAAACCCGGAGAACAGCAGAAACCGCTGATGAGGGCAAGATGCACACCACGCGCCGCGCAGGACCGGAGGGTCGCATGGTCCTACCGGCGCGGTCGCGCGGCCCCGGCGATGGCCGTCACCGCGATCGCAGCCGCCGCGGCCCTCGCAGGGTGCAGCTCCGGGGGATACGGCGCCAACGCAGGCGGTGGGGGCCCGGCCGCGCCCGGCGCCCGTCCATCCAGTCCGAGCCCGCTCCGGGTCACCGGCCAGCCCGGGTCGCCAGCCGGCCGGGCAGGGTCCGATGCGCTGCGGCGCGTCGGCGCTGCCGCGGTGAAGACCCTGGCCCAGACGGCGACGGTGTCGTTCAGATGGGACGGCGCACGGGTGTTCGGTCCCGCGCGGGCCCCCGTCTACGGGCAGGGGCAATTCGACTTTCGCTCCGGACGGGGCAGCTTGGTGATCGACCTCCCCGAGCTTCGGCATCAGGAGCCCGGGACCGAACACGCACTCCTCTTGCCCGCGCAGGTCTTCCTGCAGCCCAAGGCGACCGCCACGGCCGTCCTCCCGCGCGGGAAGCCGTGGTTGTTGGCGACGATCTCCGGGTCGGAATCGGTCAAGCGCAACTTTCCGCAGTTCGTGGGACAGGTGGAAGGCGTCAATCCGGTGTTCCTGGTCGATGAGCTGTCCTGGGGTGCCACCGCGGCGCAGTCTCTCGGGGGGCGACGGATAAGCGGTGTGCCGCTGCACGAATACAGAGTGTCCGTGGACCTGGCGCGGGCCCTGTCGGGCGCGACCGGACCGGCTGCCCCGGCCTCCAGCCTGGCCATCCAGGAACAGCTGACCGCGGTGGGATCCGGGCAGTCGTCGTCGACATCGCCGACGGTCCCGATCTTGGTCTGGATCGACCGGGCCGGGCGCGTGGTCCAGCTGCAGGCCAGCCTGCCTGGGGCCGGCGAGGGGACCGCCGTGGTGACCGTCAGATCGTTCGGGGACGCGGTGCGCATCGCCGCCCCTCCGCCAACGCAGGTCATCGACATCACTTCGCTCTCGCCATCCGGCGAGCGCGAGAACAACGGGGGAGGAGACTCCGATGGCGCCTAGCCCACCACCGATCCTGATCGAAGGGCTGACCAAGCGGCTCGGAGGCGGCGTCCTGGCCGTCGACGGTCTCGACCTCGTGGTCAATGCGGGCCAGATCCTCGGACTCGCGGGACCGAATGGTGCCGGCAAGTCGGTCACGCTGAAGATCATGCTCGGCCTCGTGCGGCCCACGTCGGGCCGGGTGGAGCTGTTCGGCGAGCCCGTGCGGCCGGGGTCCGAAGTGCTCGGACGGGTGGGTGTCCTGGTCGACGGGCCGGGCTTCGTGCCCCACCTCTCGGGCCTCGAGAACCTCCGTCTGGCCTGGCGCATGACGCGACGGCCCGACAGCGGCGCCGAGTTGGAGCGGGCTATCGAGATCGCGGGCCTGGGCGCGGCGATCGATCGCCGGTACCGGACGTACTCGCACGGCATGCGCTACCGGCTGGGGCTGGCCCAGGCACTTCTCGGTGCCCCCGACCTCCTGCTGCTCGACGAGCCGACGACCGGACTCGACCCCGCCCACATCCGCGAGGTCAGAGACGCGATCGCCACCGCGGCGGTCCACGGCGCCACGGTCGTGTTCTGCAGCCACCTGCTGTCCGAGGTCGAGCGCATCTGCACCCACACCGCGGTCGTGCAACGCGGGCGGCTGGTGGCCTCCGGCGCCGTACCCGAGCTGGTAGGCAGCGCCGTCGACGTGCAACTCGACGTCGACGACCCGGACCGCGCGTGCGACGTCCTGGCCGACCTCGCGACCGTCGCGTCGGTGACCGCAGGCGCGGGCAGCGTGTACGTCGAGGGCGGGTCGCTGCGACCGGCGGATCTGCTGCTCGTCCTCGACGAAGCGTCGGTCCAGGTGTACGGATTTCGGCGCGGGCGTTCCCTCGAGGACGCGTATCTGTCCCTGGTGGGCGGCGACGCCCGGGCCGCGTAGGCCCGACCGTCGGCGAGGAGACGCTGCCGTGATCCGCATAGAACTGGCCAAGCAGTGGCGCCGGCCGAGAACCTTGCTCACGTTCGCCGCGCTCGCTCTGTTCACGGTCGCGCTGACGGCGGCGCTCGCGGCGACCGGGGCCGGAAAGCTCGAGCGCGTGGGCGACATTCCGCTGCTCGTGGTGCCGAAGCGGTCCGGGCTCTCGATCCCGGTGATCGCCCTCTCGAGCACGATGAAGTTCTTCCTACCTTTGGCGGTGGCGGTGTTCGCGGGCGAGTCGGTGGCCGGGGAAGCGGGCTGGGGCAGCCTGCGGTACACGCTCGCGCGAGGGGTGTCGCGAAGCCGTTTCCTGTTCTCCAAGCTCGTGGTCGCGCTGCTGTTCTCGGTCGTGGCCGTGGTGCTGGTGCCCGCAGCGGCGCTGGCCGTCGGCACCGTCGTCTTCGGCTGGCATCCGTTCACGGCGATCGACGGGAGTGCCTCGACCGCGATGCACAACACGGTCGTCACGTTCGGTTCCGGAGCTTCGATCGCCCGCCTGGGTCTGGGCACGGCGTACGTGGCCGCCGGAATGGCGAGCATCTTCGCCTTTGCCTTCCTGCTCTCGACTCTCACCACGCGTCCGTTCGCCGCCGTGGCGGGCGGAGTCGGACTCACCATCGTCTCTCGAGTACTGAACGGCGACTACCTGCCTGGGGTCGCGATCCTCAGCCCCTACATGCCCAACAACGACGTCGACCTGTGGCAGCACTTCTTCCAGCAGCCGGCCCAGACCTCCGGCATGGCGCATTTCCTGGTGTTGCAGGTCGTCTACGCCGGGGTGTTCCTGTCCATCGCCTGGTGGTCGTTTCGGCGCAAGGACATCCTCACGTGATCGCAATCGAGCTCATCAAGCAGGCGCGCCGGCCGCGAGGCTGGGTCGCCCTCGGGGTGATAGCGGCCATCGCCGCCGCGCTCACCCTGGTCATCGGCGTGAGCAGAGCCCGGATCGCCGAACGCGTCGGCGACTGGGGATCGGTGGTCACCAACACGTCCGGCCTAACGCTCCCGCTCATTGCCCTCAGCGCGATGCTCCTGTTTCTGTTCCCGCTGATCGTGTCGATCTTTGCCGGCGAGACCGTCGCCGGAGAGGCATCGTGGGGCAGCCTGCGCTACGTGCTGGCCCGCCCGGTTCCCCGCTGGCGCGTGCTGGCCGCCAAGGCGGGGGTCGCCGCCGGGTACTCGGTGGCGGGGGTGATCCTGGCCGTAGTCGTCTCACTGGCGACGGGGGTGCTGGCGTTCGGATGGCACCGGCTGACCGTCCTGGACCTCCAGCACACCACGCCATTCTTGGTGGCCTCGGCCAGCTTCGGCCAGTGGACCGCGATCGGGCACCTGGCCCTGGCCAGCGGCTACATCCTGGCCACGCTGACCAGCACGTTCGCGTTCGCGCTATTCCTGTCGACCCTCACCGAGCGGCCCTTCAGCGCGGTGGCTGGCGGGGTGGGACTGAGCCTGTTCTCCCGCGCCCTCGACAATATCCCCGGTCTGCACGCCCTGAGTCCGTGGCTACCCGTCACCGATGGGGGGACGACTCTGTGGACGGGGTTCTTCACCTCTCCCATGCAGACCGGTGGGGTGGCACACGTCCTGGAAGTCCAAGCTGTCTACACGGCTGTGTTTCTGGGTGCGGCGGTCGCGCGGTTCACCCGATCCGACGTCCTCAGCTGACTGGCCCGCGCTCGGGGTGACGCCCCGGAGTTACAAGCGGCCCCGACTCGCGTCGACCGATCGCCTGCGCAACCCGCATTCCGCTGCGGACCGCGCCCTCCATGTATGAGGCGTAGGAGTCGGTGTGCTCACCCGCAAAGTGGATCCGGCCGACCGGTGTGCGCAGGGCCCGCCAGAACCGGTTGACCTGGCCGGGGGCGAAGGCCACGTAAGCGCCTCGGCTGTACGGGTCGGAGCCCCACGCGACTGTAGAGCTCCCTACCACCCGCGCACCCGCGTCCGGGTAGATGCGCTCGAGCTGTGCTCGCACGGCCGCGACTCGTTCGTGTTCCTCCAGCGCGCCGAGCCGCGCCCCATCGTCGGCACTCGCGTAAGCCATCAGGATGCCAGCTCGCCCCGGCTGCGCGGTTGTCGCCTCCCAGGTCATGCCCACCGGCAGCTCTGTAACAGTGTTCCCGTTGAAGCCCATCTCGCGCCAGAAGCGCTGGTCGTACTGGAGGGGCGTCTTCGTCGCCACGCCGTATTGCAGGCGTGCGATCGCCTCGCGCAGCTGGCCAGGCAGGGCGGGCGTGAACGAGATCGATCTCAACGCGGGGACGGGCACCGCGACCACCGCGTACCGAGCCCGGAGAATGCCCGCCGCGCCACGCAGCCTTACTCCTTCGGCATCAGCGTCGATTTGCGACACCGCAGACCGCAGCACGATCCGGTCTCCGAGCTTCCCGGCGAAGGCCCGCGGGAGGCTGTCGTTGCCGCCGCGGATCCGGTAGACCTCCGTCTCAGACCAGGGCTGGTCCTCGGTCAGCTTGATCAGCCAGGCGTGGAACAGCAGCGATAGGCGGCGGGCCTCGACACCGAACTCGACCCGCGCGCGGTGCTCCATCAGCCACCGCATCTCCGCACCCAGCTCGAACTCGTCGAACACGTCGGCCAGCGATCGGCCGTCCAACTCGCCACCAGTGCCTGCCGGGGGATCCTCCGGGTCCACCTGTTGCGCGAGCTCCTCCATTCGCCGCATGAACGGCCGGGGGAAGGGGGGCGCGAAACTGCGGCGGTGCGCGCGCCGGCGGCCCTGTCGATAGACGACCCCCCTCAACCCGCGCAGGTCCTCGCGGGTGTCATCGAGGGCCAGGCCGAAGTGCTCGGCGTACGCTCGGATGGCGGTGTGACCGCCGTCAATGTGCTCGCCGCCACCCTCGGCGAACTGCCCGTCGGCGAAGGGATCTCGCAGTGTGTACACGCGACCGCCCACGCGATCGCGCGCCTCGAGCACGGTGACCTCGAATCCGTTGCGAGCGAGCTCGTAGGCGGCCGTGAGCCCGGCGAGCCCCGCCCCTACCACTGCCACCTGTGTCTGCTGGCGGTCGTGCACAATGGCGCCCTCGTGCTGTGCGCGGCCACCCTACAGTCCGGGCTCGACCCGGCGAAGGGGAGCTCCTGTCTAGGCCGAACCGGCCGGTGACTCGTCGCCGGCGCCAGAGGCCTTTGCGGCGATGGCCGGCGGGGCGGGGCCATCGCCGACGGAGCGTGAGGGGGTTGCCTCGGGAGAGGCCGGGCCGGTGGTGGCGCCGCCGCCGCCGACACGGCTGGTGGCAGCGTCCAGCAGGGGTTTGATGAGATCGATAGGCAGCGGAAATACGACGATCGAGTTCTGATCGCCGCCCAGCTCCAGCAGCGTCTGGAGATATCGCAGCTGCAGGGTCGTCGGGTTCTGAGACATGATCTCGGCCGCCCCGAAGAGCTTCTCGGCCGCCTGGTACTCGCCCTCGGCGTTGATGATCTTGGCGCGACGCTCGCGCTCGGCCTCCGCCTGGCGAGCGATGGCGTGCTGCATGGAGTCCGGGATCTCCACGTCCTTGATCTCAACCGTCGTGACCTTCACCCCCCAGGGCTCGGTCTGGTCGTCGATGACGTGCTGAAGGTCCTCGTTGAGACGCTCGCGCTCGGCCAGCAACGTGTCCAGCTCAGCCTTCCCCAGCACCGATCGCAGCGTGGTTTGGGAGATCTGTGAAGTCGCGGCCATGACGTCTTGGATCTCGACGATCGACTTGTTGGGGTCGATCACGCGAAAGTACGCGACCGCCGTCACGCGCGCAGGCACGTTGTCGCGCGTGATCACCTCCTGGGCCGGTACCTGGAGAGTCACGGTGCGCAGGCTGACCCTCACCATGCGATCTACGAACGGCGCGAGCAGCACGACGCCCGGCCCCTTCTCCCCGATCAAGCGCCCGAGGCGAAATACGACGGCGCGCTCGTACTCGCGGAGGATTCGCACCGAGGCGGCTGCGGCGATCGCACCCGCCACGAAAACCACGACCAGCACGACTACGACGATCGTCACGATCATGGGCTCAGCTCCCAGTTCTCGGCCTTGCGCACGGACAGGGTCAACCCGTCGACGCCCTCGACGATCACGTGGTCGCCGTCGTGTATCGCGTCCGCCTCCTGGATCAACTCCGGTCGTGCCCGCCACAGCGCACCATCGACGAAGACGCCGACGTGCCCGTTCCTGCTCCGGACCACGCCCCTGTGTCCGACGAGAGCCTGAGGGCCGGTGCGCGGCCGGCGCCCCTGGCTGAGCAGCATGCGTCGCGCGCCGATGGCCACGACGGCGAGACCCCCGACACCCAGGACCACGGCCACCCCCAGCCCGACCGCCACGCCGGTCCCCGCGGCGATCAGCACGATGGCGAGGCCCCCGACGGCAGCCACGACAGCGCCGGCGCCCAGCACCCCCCCGGTCGTGGCGTGCGCCTCGACCAGGAGCAGCACCACGCCTACCACCAACAGGATCACGCCGAGAGCCAGCACGTTCTTCAAATCCACTATACGCCCGCCCGGCCGCCCCGCCAACGCCCCGGCCGTGCGTGTTCGGGCAAGCGCGGAGCCCGAACCCGATCTGGCTGTCCTCGCTCGCCCGATCGTTGTCGTCACACTGTCGGCGTGCTCATCGCCCAGCTCTCGGATGCCCACGTTGGCGGAACGCGCTACCGGCACGAGCTGCTGCGCACCGCCGTGGCGGAGATCAACGCCGAGCACCCCGATCTCGTCGTGGTGGCCGGTGATCTCACCGACGACGGCTACCCCGACCAGTACCCGATCGTCAAACAGGAGCTCGCGGCCCTGACCTGTCCTCGGATCGTCCTCGTGCCCGGCAACCACGACGCCCGAAACGTCGGCTATCTGCGCTTCGAGGAGACCTTCGGGACGCGTGACTCTCGGGCCCGGATGTCGATCGGTGACCTCGACGTGGCGCTGGTGGCGGTGGACTCGTCCAAGCCCGATCTCGACGAGGGGGAGATCGGGCGTGAGCATTACGGCTGGATCCAGGAAGGGTTCGGGGGCCCGGCAGACCTGCGGATATTCGTCTGCCACCACCACCTGATGCCGATTCCGGGGACCGGACGTGAGCGAAATCAGGTACTCGACGCCGGCGACGTGCTTTCCCTGCTGCGGCAGTGCGAGGTCGACCTCGTGCTGTCGGGACATCGTCACGTGCCCTATGTGTGGCCGGTGGCCGGACTCCTGCTCGTGCACTCCGGGACCGTCTCGACCCTCAGGACGCGCGGGTTCACCGACCCGGCCTACAACCTCATCCGCATTCGAGAGGGTCGGATAGCGATCGAGCTGCGGGTGCCCGGCGGCGAGCAGCAAAGCCTGGGCGACTATCCACGCGACTGGCCGGCCGAGCTCTCAGCGCGGCACGCCGACCCCTTCGTCCAGTTGCGGCGCAGTCCCTCGCTCGCCAACGACTGAGTGCATGGCGCCGGCGAGTGAACGCGTGGCGCTGGAGCCGCTGTGCACGCGCGCACACATCAGCATGGTCCGCCAACGTCTCGCGCGCCGGCGCTCTGCGTCGCATTGGTCTAGTGTGCAACACGCCATCAATCGCAAATCCGCCTGGCGGTCGCCGGCCACAACGCCTAGGCTCTGCTGCCCAGGATCCTGATCGCGAAAGGAGCTGTTCAATGCCAGCGCCCAAGAGGTCCACCACTCGTCGCCGTACCACTGCCGGTCGACGCGCGGCGTCGAAGGAGCCGGCTGCGCTCAAGCGCCTCAACAACTCGCTTGCTTCGGCCGACGCCGCCCTGACTGCGCTGCGCAAGGATGTCAGCGCTAGCGCGAGCGATGCCTACAAGGACATAGGGAAAGTGCTGCGCGACGCGCGGCTCCACAGCGGCAAGCTGGGGAAGGCGATGCAGAAGGACCTCGCCGAGCTCCAGAAGACCATGGCCCAAAGTGGGCGCAGCGCCTCGGCACGTGGCAGGACGGCGGCGCGCTCGACAGCCAGGCGTGTGACCGGGAGGCGGGCGACGACCGCGAAGCGTGCGCCCGCGAAGCGGGCGACGACGGCGAAGCGGGCGACGACCGCCAAGCGTGCGACCGCGAAGCGCGCGACGACGCGACGTTCGACGGCGAGGCGTTCGACGGCAAAGCGGAGCGCCAGCTGACCTCGGCCGAATAGCTACAGGGGTGAGCCCGCGCCCTCGGTGCTGGCACCGGGGGCGCGCTCAGCGCCGAGCCGCTGCGCTCCAGCCGCTGGCTGAGCGGCTAACCGCCTGGCGGGATGGGGCAGCGGGCGCAAGGTGTCTCGCAGCAGGTCGAGCTCGGCGCGCAGCGAGCTGTTCTCTGCCTCCAGCCGCCGTGCCTGCCGCCTGAGCGTGGTCAGCTCGTGCGAAGCACCGCTCATCGCCTGCATGATGCGGCCGAGCTTGTCGAACAGGTCATCGTTTTCGAGCTTCAGGCGCGGCACGCCTCTCAGCGCTCCGGGTCTCGCCCTGGGCGCTCCGGGTCTCGTCCTGGGCGCTCCGGGTCTCGTCCTCGGCGCTGCCGCCCTCGGCGGTCCCGCTCCCAGCGATCCCGGTCCCGCCGATTCCGGTGGGGCGCTCATGCGTGCGGTACCTCGGGCGGCGATCCTCGCCCGCCGCCGGTCAGGGTTTCCGGACTCCGCGGGAAGCGTTCACCGGCACCAACCAAGGCGGGCTGTAGCTCGGCATCGGACCCGCGCAGCGACCACGCGAGGAGCCACAGTGCCGACCGCTCCTCCTCGGAGAGCTGGGCACTGGCCCGGATCAGATCCTCGAGACCGGCGAGCTCAAGACCGGCCTCGGCCAGGTCGATGATCTCGGTCCGGCACGCTGCATACGGCCTGTACCCCGTGGGCGCCATACGGCCTCCCGTGGGTCTCGCGGACTGCCGAACGACAGCCGCAATCCCCTCGACGCCAAAAGGGTACGCCCTTTTGGATACCGGGGGAACCCTCAGCCGTCAAGCAGTCGCGCCGGCCGCATCCTCGAGCGCGCCCCGGGCCAGCGCCCCGTAGCGCCCATCGAGCTCGAGCAGCTCTTCGTTCGTGCCTCGCTCGACGATCCGTCCGCGGTCGAGGACCAGGATCTGGTCGGCGTCCCTGATGGTCGACAGCCGGTGGGCGATCGCGATGGTCGTGCGACCGCGAGCGAGGTCATCGAGTGCCTCCTGGACGGCGCGCTCGGTCTCGTTGTCCAGAGCGCTGGTAGCTTCGTCGAGAATCAATACTGGCGGGTTGCGGAGCACGGTCCGGGCTATCGCGATCCGCTGCTTCTCGCCGCCCGAGAAGCGATAGCCACGCTCGCCCACGGGCGTGTCGTACCCATCGGGCAGCGAAGCGATCAGGTCGTGGATCTGCGCGGCTCTCGCGGCCTCTTCGAGCTCCTCGTCGGTGGCGTCCGGACGGGCGAAGCGCAGGTTCT
The DNA here is from genome assembly GCA_035938095.1 of Solirubrobacteraceae bacterium. Taxonomy (GTDB): domain Bacteria; phylum Actinomycetota; class Thermoleophilia; order Solirubrobacterales; family Solirubrobacteraceae; genus AC-64. The sequence continues at coordinate 38,403 of DASZHF010000190.1, read as the reverse complement.
CTCGGATGCTCGCGTGGAACAGATAGGTCTCCTGCGACACCAGCCCGACGTTGGCGGCCAGCGATTCGAGTGTCACGTCGCGGATGTCGGTGCCGTCGATGGTGACGCGACCGCGCTGAGGCTCGTACAACCGCGCCACCAGGTAGGCCATCGTGGTCTTCCCCGAGCCGGTCTCGCCGACGATCGCCGTGCGGGTTCCAGCCGGCACCACGGCGTCGATGTCCTGGAGCGTCCACGGCGCCGTGTCGCTGTAGCGAAACCAGATTCCCTCCATCGCCACGTCGCCCCGGAGGCACCTCAGGGGCCGCGATGCCGGGCGCTCGACGATGTCCATCGGTAGGTCCAGGTACTCGAAGATGCGGCCGAACAGGGCGAGCGAGGTCTGGACGTCCAGCCCCACCGACAGCAGCGACTGCATTGGAAACAGAAGCCGAGTCTGGAGCTGGGTGAAGGCGACCACGGTGCCAATGGTGATTGCGTGACCACCGTGGGCGAAGTTCTGTCCCGCGAACCAGTAGATCGTGGCGGGCATGATCGCGAAGCTCATCTGAACAGAGGCCATACGCCAGCGGCCCGCCATGCGGCTTCTGACCTCGAGGTCGGCCAGGTCGCGCGACTCCCCGGCGAAGCGGCGTACGAGCTCCGGGCCGCGACCCATCGTCTTACCGAGCAAGATCCCCGAGACCGAGAGCGACTCCTCGACCAGTGTCGAGATGTCGGCCAGACGGCCCTGGCGCACCGAGGTGATGCGCTTGCGCTCCTCGCCGACGCGACGGGTGAGCCACACGAAGAACGGAAGCAGGAACAGCGAGAATGCGGCCAGGCGCCAGTCGAGCAGCACCATGGCCACGACCGTGGCCACTACCGTCGTCACGTTCTGGACGATCGACGTAGCGGTACTCGTGACGACGTTGTCGATACCGCCGATGTCGTTAGCGATCCGCGATTGCACCTCGCCGGTACGCGTGCGCGTGAAGAAGGCCAGTGACATGCGCTGGAGGTGCGCGTAAACGGATGAGCGCAGGTCGTGCATGACCTTCTGGCCGACCACGTTCGACGCCCACGTCTGAGCGACCCCGATCACCCCGCTGAGCACCGAGATGGCGATCATGCCCAGGACGAGCAGCGTCAGCAGGGCGGTGTCGCGGTGGGGGAAGGCTTGGTCGAGGACCGCGCGCAGCAGGAAGGGGCTCACCACGCCCAGCCCGGCCGAGAAGAAGATCAGTCCCAGCAGCCACGCCAGTCGCCAGCGGTAGGGCACGAACAGGGCGCCCACCCGGCGGAGCGAGACCGGAGTGGACGGCAGGTCCTCGGGGCTCACCTCGGGCCCACGCGCACCACGCCACCGGCCGCCTCGTCCATTGCCGGGGAAGAAGTTCATCGAGCGCGTGGGCCTATAGCGTCCACCAGCCGATCATAGGACGCGGCGAAAAGCGCGCCGCGCAACGCTCCTCGGGATAAGCTCAAGCATGGCCTTTGCCTCGAGACCGGACGCCCGGATCAGCTTCACCGTCCACGAGCCGGCGCAACCGGTCAGCGATCCGGAGACCCTGCTGCTGATCATGGGCCTGACCGGCAGCGGCCGGATGTGGTGGCGCCTGGTGCCGTCCTTCTCGCGGCGCCACCGCGTAATCGTCTTCGACAACCGCGGCACCGGGGATTCCAGTCCGGCCCGCCGTCGGCTGACGATGGCCGACATGGTGGGCGACACGGTTGCCGTGCTGGACAGCGCGGAAGTGGACCGGGCGCATGTCCTCGGTGCCTCGATGGGCGGAATGATCGCCCAGCATCTGGCGCTCGACCATCGTGATCGCATCGCCTCGCTCATGCTGGCGTGCACGACCGCCGGAGGGCATCCCGCTGCGCCCAACGCCCGTCTGCTGACCGCTGCGCTCCTGCGCCCCGTGCTCGGGCCGAAGCGAACGTTCTCGCTCGTCGCGCCCGCGCTGTACTCGCCCCGGACCCTCGATGGGGCGCCCGATCGTGTCGAGGAGGATCTGCGGCGACGCGCGTCGGATCGCGTGGGCGGCCTGACCGCCTGGGCGCAGATGTCAGCCATCGCGGGGCACAACACGCGCTCTCGGCTGTCCGAGCTGGCAGACCTGCCGACGCTTGTGATTCACGGCACGGACGACCGCATCGTCCCGCTCGAGCAGGGACGGGATCTGGCCCAGCGGATACCGGGCGCGAGCTTCGTCGAAGTGCGGGGCGCCGGGCATCTGCTCGCCACCGACGCCGAAGCGGATGTCGTCTCGGCGGTCCTAACTCATGTCGAGCGCCACACGGCCGTAACCCGGTGAGGGCCCGCCAGTTCGGTCAGTGCCGGCGTCGCCAGCGGGCCATCCCGATGAGCAGCTCGGGAGTGGCGGTCACGGCGCGCCCGGGATCGAAGTCCCGATAGAGCGCGTCGACGTTGACGACGATGCGCTCGGGGGCTCCCCAGTCGGCAAAGTCCGAGACGTCGATGTCGTCAGCGGCCCGGTCGACATCCATCCCGGCCTCGAACCGGGCCCGGGCCTCGTCGCGGACGTGGGACAGGTAGCGCATCACGTCGCGCACGCCGGAGTCATCGGTCACCGGTCCGTGACCGGGGACCAGAACCCGGGCCCCCAGAGCGAGGATCCGGTCGCAGGCGTCCAGCCAATTAGAGACAGGACCGCGCCACATGATCGGAGTGCGCTCGCTGAACAGGATGTCGCCCGTGAAGACGACCCCGGCGTCGGGCACGTGCACGATGGCGTCGCCCGCGGTGTGCGCCGGCCCGACCTCGATGAACTCGAGCTCGCGGTCTCCGACCCGGAGGCCGAGCTCGCCCTCAAAGGTCGACGACGGGAGCCTGAGCTCGATGTCCTCGAATGAGAAGGAGCCGAAGATATTCCGGGCGAACTCCGACAGCTCGGCGAGCTCGGGCCCCAGGTCGGCCGTCACCAGGGTGTGGACGAGCGACGGTGGCACCTGTTGCATCTCCTCCATCGCCGCCCGCGTCGCGTAGATCGGGGCGCCGGCGGGGAGCAGCTGGTTGCCGAAGCAGTGATCCCCGTCGCCATGGGTGTTCACGGCGGCGGCGATGGGATGGGGATCGGTGACCGGTCGCATCGCCTCGAGCATCTCGCGCGTGAGACGGAGGTCGAAGAGCGTGTCGACCAGCAGCGACGTACCGGGACCGGTGATCAGGCCCGCGTTGCTCCAGCCCCAGCTGCCGTCCGGCTGGAGGTAGGCGAACAACCCGTCGCCGAGCTCGTGAAGGCCTCGCTCGTACGCGACCTTCACCCGAGCGCCCTCAACCGGCGTCCCCGGCTGCAACGCGGCGGTGGCGTGCGACATCGATCGCCCGCTCCGTGCGGGCCCAGATCAGCTCGGTGGCCCGCGTCAGATCCCCGTCCTGGTAGGCGTCGATGAGCTCTGCGTAGGGGCGATGGGCATCGGCGAGCGGGAGCTCGCCCGGCGTGGAGGCGAGGAGACGGGCCGTGATCGCGGCGACGTTGGTCCGCCGGTAGGCGTCGAGCAGCGTCTCGCTGCCGGCGAGCGAGATCACGTGCTCGAGGAGCTCGGTGAGCGCCAGAACCCACTCTTCGAGTGGCGCTGCCCGGACCGCTCCGGTCGCTGCCAGCGTCTCCACCAGCCGCTGAGCTTCGGCCAGCTCGTGCGTGTCCAGACCGCCGACGCGAAGCGCGGCGACTCCGAGCTCGATCGTGGCCCCGGCGCGGAGCGCGTCCTCGATCGCCTCGAAGTCGTTCACCGGACGCTCCGCCGGAGCCAGCTCGAGGCGCCCGAACTGCCCGCGAAAGTAGGCGAGCGGGGCGCCGGCTCGCGCCGACGCGCGGTGTACCTCGGCCAGGAAGACGGAGTGGGTCCCGCCCGTCACCTCCTCGACCACCCGGCATTCCAACGTGGCGAGCGCTTGCTCGAGCAGCGGCTCACCCCATTCGCCGCGGGTGACGGGCACGCCGTCGAATTTGTTCGAGCCCTTGCTGGCGAAGCGCACGGCGGCGTCGGCTTGGTCCTCGCCCAGGATGTTCATGGCGAATCGGCCCGAGTCCCCGACCGCGCGCCCGGTCTCGGACTGCCTGCTCATGCAGACGAGCACCATCGGTGGCTCCAGTGACAGCGAGCTCACCGCGCTCGCGGTCGTGCCGTAGGGCGTGTCTTCGCACAACGCGGTGATCACGGTCACACCGCTGGCAAAATGACCGATGACGTCGCGAAACTCCTCGGGCGTCAGGCGCCTGAGCGCCTCGTGGCCCGGCGCCGCGCTCGAGCTGCTCGTCTCGCTGGTTGTCACGTAGCGCCCAGCGTACCGGGGGCGACCGGGCGCGAGGCGCGGCTGCTCTCTGCCAAGCTCCTGGGCCGCGAAGATGAGGCCAACCTCGATCCGTCACCTGTTGCCAAGTTCCCTTGAGGCACCGCCCTCGGGCCGCCGGCGCGTGCGCCCGGTGGCAGTTGTTGGTATGGGGCTGCTCGCGGTCGCGATCGTCGCGCTGGCCGCGGTCCTCTTCGGAGGCGGTGGACGTGGCGCGGGCCGGAGCGGCGCCCGGGGAACTGGGTCCGGAGCCGGGCCCGGGCCGCGTTGGGTCACGGGCTGGGCCACCGCGCTGGCCCGGGCCTCCGGCTCGCTCGGAGCGCGCGGCCTCGGCCGCCAGACCCTGCGCTTGGTCGTACCGTCCTCGAGCGGGGGCGACGAGGTGCGGATCGAGGCGTCCAACCGGTTCGGTCAGCGGCCGGTGGAGATCGGGGCGGCGACGGTGGCGCTGACCACGCGGTCGGGCCGGCTGCACCAGTTGCGCCAACTCACATTCGACCACCGAGCGGGCATCCGGTTGACGCCCGGATCCCAGGCGCTCAGCGATCCCGTGACCCTTCCGGTGCCTTCCACGGGAGCTGCGCTGACGGTCAGCCTCTGGCTGCCCGGTGGCACCGGTCCGCTCACTGCCCATCCCGGTGGCGCGGTTCCCGCCCACGTGGCCACCGGCGACCATGCTTCCGACGTCGACGGACGCGCGTTCCGTCAGCGTCTGGCGGCCGTACCGCTGCTGAGCTCCGTCCAGCTGAGGACGCGCACGAGCGCCGGAACGCTCGTCGTCATCGGCGGGTCGATCGTCGGCGGTGGACGGCACGGCCTGGCTTCCGGCCTGGTCAGCGCGCAGGCCCGCCTGGCTCCCGAGCGGCGACTGGCGGTGGTCGATGAGGGGCTCACCGGCAACCAGGTCCTGGCCGGCACCGCCGGCGGAGTGGGCTCCACGGGCCCATCGTTGTTGTCGCGCTTCGGCGCCGATGCCCTGGCGCTGCCCGGTACGCGCGCCGTGCTGATCCTGGCCGGGGCCGAGGACATCGCCGCTGCCGGCCGGGGAGCTGGCCCGTCCACGGCGCTGCGGCTCGAGCAGGCCTACACCAGCATGATCCGCGCGGCGCACCATCGGGGCCTGGCCGTGTACCTCGGCACCATGCCGCCTCCGGCCGGCGCAAGACCCGGCGTTCCCGGGACCGACCCGGGACAGCTGGTACGCGAGCGGGTCAACGGGTGGATGCGGACCACCGGGGCCGCGCGGGGCCCGGCGGGAGCCGACGCAGTGCTGGACTTCGATGCGGTGCTGCGCGACCCGCGCGACTGGCGGCGCCTGCAGCCCAGCTATGCCTCCCGGGACAACGCGATTCCCAACGACGCCGGGTACGCGGCGATGGTTCGCTATGCCGGGCCCGGGGCGCTCACAGGCGCAGGCGAGCGCGGGCTCTCGACCCCGCCGCGAGCTGTGACGTCCGCGTTACCGGCGGGCGCGACGGCGATGCTGGATCTCTCGGGCGAGGGGCGCGGGTCGACGTTCGCCCGCGGCGCGGTTGGACTCTCGGTGGAGGCCTCGGTGCTCTCCGGTCCCACCCTTGATCCCGCGCGCGGCAACCTGGCCAGGGTCATGCGGCTGCTCGGGCCCGGCGTGCTCCGCGTCGCGGGGGACGCCGCGGACCTGTCGTTCTGGACGGCCACGGGCGAGCGCGCGCCCCGCTGGGCGCAGGCCACGATAGTGCCCGCGGATCTCAGGCGCCTGGGCGCTCTGGCCCGCGCCACGGGCTGGCGCGTCGTGCTCGGCGTGAACCTCGGACACTTCGCTCCGGCGCGCGCCGCCAGCGAAGCGGCCACGGCCGCCCACGTGCTCGGCGCCTCGCTCGCGGGCATCGAGATCGGCAACGAGCCCGACCGGTATCCGCTCCAGAGGCTCCGGCCCGCGCGCGGGTACGGCTACGGCGCCTACGCCTCCTCGCTGGCGGCCTACCGCACTGCGATAGCAGCCGCCGCGCCGGGCGTTCGGACCGTTGGCCCCGATCTCTCCAGCACGGGTTGGACCCTGCGTTACGCGAGGACCCAGGGACGCCAGGACGCCCAGATCACCCAGCACTACTACCCGCTCTGGGCGTGCCAGGGAAGCAGGCCCAGCATCGCCGACCTGCTCGGCCCCCGTGTGCGCTCCAAGGAGGACGCTCTGCTTGCGCTCCTGGGCCGCGCCAGCACCGACGCTGGCCGCCCGGCCGTGCTCAGCGAAACGAATTCCGTCGCCTGTAACGGGAGCGCCACCGTAAGCCCGCGCTTCGCCAGCGCGCTGTGGGCACTGGACTGGGCCCTACGCAGCGCCCGCCGGGGTGTCCGCAACGTCGAGTTCCACGACCAGCTCGGAGCCTGCACGGCGCGGACCTACAGTCCGTTGTGCCTCGCGAGCGCGTCGGAAGCGGCGGCGGGACAGTTCACCGCGCAGCCGGTGCTCTACGGGCTGCTTGCCGCGGCGCGGCTCGAGGGCGGCTCATTCATCCCGCTGGCGCTGCAGGCACCGAGCTCGGTCGTCGCCTACGCCACCCGCGAGCCCAGCGGCGTCATTCACCTGGCGGTCGACAACCTGAGTCTGGGCGGCACCTCCCAGCCGGTGATCGCCCTGTTGCCCGGGCGCTACCGGCCGACGCTGGAGCGCCTCGTCGCGCCCGGTCTGACTGCCAGGCGCGGTGCGCATTTCGGCGGGGCGGAGATCGGTCCGGGCGGCAGCTGGCACGCAGGTGGGGAGGCGCTCGCCGACGGCGCGGGGTCCCTCAGCCTGCGCCTCGCGCGCGGCAGTGCCGCCATCGTCACCCTGACACCCGTGCGTTAGGCCAGCCGCGCCGGCGGCTCGGGGGCTAGCGACGCCGGGTGTATTAGACGTACGTAGGAGTAGCGGCCAGTTTCCCGTACACGGGTAACAATGGGTGCGTGAGGATTCTCGTCGTCGATGACGACCGGAGCGTCCGCGACGCCTTGCGCCGTGCCCTGATGCTGGGCGGATATGAGGTCCGGTGCGCCGACGGGGGCCGGAGCGCCCTGGCCGAAGCTGTCCAGAGCGAGCCCGACGCGATAGTGCTCGATGTCAACATGCCCGACGTCAACGGCATCGAGGTGTGCGAGCGGCTGCGTGCAGTCGGTAACCGAGTGCCCATTCTGATGCTCACCGCCCGAGACGCGATCGCCGACCGCATCGAGGGACTGGACGCGGGGGCCGACGACTACCTGGTCAAGCCGTTCGACGTTGAGGAGCTCAAGGCTCGCGTGCGCGCGCTGCTACGGCGGGCTGGTACCGAGGGCGACCCCGATTCCCTGTCCTTCCACGAGCTGAGGCTGGACAGCGCTCGCCATGGAGTGGACGTCGAGGGCAGCTTCGTAGAGCTCACCCGCACCGAGTATCAACTGCTCGAGCTCTTCCTGCGCAACCCGCGTCGCATCCTTCCCCACAGCCTCATCTACGACCGGGTCTGGGGCTATGACTTCGGGCCGGCCTCGAATGCCCTGCGGGTGTACATCAGCTATCTGCGACGTAAGCTCGAAACGGCCGGCGCGCGGTCGGGTATCCAGACCGTGCGCGGCGTCGGATACGTCCTGCGTGAGGCATGACTCTTCGTAATCGCATGGGGGCTGTCGCCGCGCTGGCCGTGGCCCTGGCCGTGGTGGCGGTGGCCATCGCCGTCTACATCGCGGTTCGCTCGGAGCTGCGCGGCCAGATCGACTCGGCCCTGGCCGATCGGGCGCAGCCGTTCGTGATGCAGAGCCGGCCCGGCCCCGGCCCCGGCCCGGGCGCTGACAGGGGCGGTGCGAACGCCCGCATCGGTCTCCCGGGGGGCGGTTTCGGAGCCGGTTTCGGGCGAGCTGACCGCTTCCGGGGCGGCTCCGGAGGCCGCGGCGAGCGCGTTCGCGATCGTGCCGGCAGCGCGGGTCGCTTCGTCAGCCGACGCGGGTCGGGCCGACCGGGGTCCGGCGGACCGGGCGCGGGGTCGGGCGGACCGGGCGCGGGGTCGGGCGGACCGGGAGCCCGATCGGGCGCAGCACCCCCCGGATCGGGCGGATCTGACCCCGGCGGTGGTCAGGGCGCCGCTGCGGCCGCCTCCACCGCTCCCTTCGGCGGGGCATCGGGGCACGTGCAGTTCATCAGCCCCACCGGGGCGGTATCCGAACCGCCCGACGAGAGCTCGTCGTACTTCGCTCCCACCGCGGCGGCCAAGGCGATCGCGGCGAGCGGCCAGGGTCGCCTGTACGCCGACATGCAGGTCAGGGGGACACACCTGCGCGTGCTCACCGTGGGCCGGGGCGCGTCGGGCGCGGTCCAGGTCGCGCGGCCGCTGACCGAGGTCGATCACGTCCTCTCGAACCTGCTGCTCGTGCTCGCCCTGGTCGGAGCGGGCGGGATCGTGCTCGCGGCCATCCTCGGAGGCGTGGTCGCGCGCACGGCGCTGGCTCCGGTGGCCCGATTCACCAAGCGCACGGAGAAGATCACTGTCAACCCGGATCTCTCCCAGAGACTCGAGGTTCAGGGTAACGATGAGCTCGCACGCCTGGCGCGCAGCTTCAACACGACGCTGGAGGCGCTGGCCCGCTCGGTCGAATCCCAGCGTCACCTGATCGCTGACGCCGGGCACGAGCTTCGCACTCCGATCGCCAGCCTGCGCGCCAACATCCAGGTCCTCGAGGATGCCGACCGGCTCCCCAAGCACGAACTCGAGAGCCTGCGAGCCGACATCGTGGAAGAGCTCGACGAGCTTACGGCGCTGGTGGCCGACATCGTCGAGCTCGCCCGCGGCGCGAAGCCGGGACAATCGCTCGACGACGTGCGGCTGGACGCTCTCGTCCAGAGCCAGATCGATCGCTCGCGCCGCCGCGCCAGCGACCTGACCTTCGAGGCGCAGCTCGAGCCCACCGTCGTCAGCGGCGACCCGGAGCGGATCAACCGCGCGGTATCGAACCTGCTCGACAACGCGCGCAAGTGGAGTCCGCCGGGAGGGGTCATCGAGGTGAGCCTCAGCAACGGCGTGCTCGCCATCCGGGACCACGGCCCGGGCTTCGAGGCCCAGGACCTTCCACACATCTTCGATCGCTTCTACCGGGCCGGCAATGCCAGGCGCATGCCCGGGTCGGGCCTCGGCCTGGCGATCGTGCGCCAGGCGGCCGAATCGCACGGCGGCTCGGTCAAGGCCGAGAACGCGGACGGCGGCGGCGCGCTGTTGACCCTGAGCTTCGGATCGTCCGCCGGGGTCGTTGAAGCCGAAGAGGGCTCGGCCGTGCGAACCGCCGGCTATTCCTAGCGCGGCCCGAGGGCAGCGGCTCGAGCGGGGCGCTTCCTACGGATGTCTTATGCCGCCCTAATGGCCCCCCTACACGGGCAGCAGATACTCCCGCTCATGGTCCGATCCTCTCTACGCCGATCCCGCCGCCGGGCAGCGATCGAGGCGGTCTGGGGTTACTCACCCCGATTCTCGAATGCCGCCGCTCCCACGGTCGCCGTCTTCGTACCCGCCTGCGAGCCTCGGAGAGAGCGCCGGCGGGCGGGGGCGGTGGCCATTCGCCTGCCGCGCGCGAGCGCGCGCACGCGCGTGACCGCCGGCACGCCGCAGTCCTGAGCTGGCCTTCGCCGGCATCGGGATGGCATCCTCACCGCTGATGGCAATCGGGCGCCAACCTATGTTCGAGTCGCGAGCCGGTCGGCCGTAGGTGCCGGACCTCTTCCTCTCCTACGCGCGGGCTGACACGGAGTTCGTGCGCGCGCTCCACGAGGCGCTCGTGGGCAAGGGGAAGGACGCCTGGGTGGATTGGAGGGACATTCCGCCCAGCTCCGACTGGCACGAGCAGATAGAGGCGGGTATCGAGGGCGCCGACAGCTTCGTCTTCGTGGTCAGTCCCGCCTCGCTGTCCTCGCAGGAGTGCGCCTACGAGCTCGACTACGCGGACGACCATGGCAAGCGCATAGTTCCCCTGGTTCTGAGGCCGGCGCACGACGGCCAGACGGTTCCCCCGGCGCTGGCCAACCACCAGTGGATCTTCTTCCGCGAGCAGGACGATTTCGCCACCTCGTTCGGGAAGCTGATCGAGGCGCTCGAGACCGATGCCGAGCGAGTCCGCCAGCACAGCACCGTGCTGGTGGCAGCCACGCGGTGGGCGCGCGAGGGCCGGGACCGCAGTTATCTGCTGCGCGGCAGCATGCTGGAGGCCGCCGAGCGCCTCCTGACCGAGCCCGATCAGCGGCCCCAGCTCACGGCTCTCCAGCGGGAGTACATCGATGCGAGCCGCCGCGGGGCGGTCCGGCGTCAGAGAGTGCTGCTCGCCGGGGTGTCAGCCGGCTTGATCGTCTCGCTGGCCCTCGCCGTGGTCGCGGCCGTGCAGCGCAACGACGCCATAGCGCAGCGCAAGGACGCGCTGTCGGTCGGGCTGGCCAGCGCCGCGATGGCGAACGTCGACCAGGACCCCCAGCTGAGCGTCCTACTCGCGCGCGAGGCGATCCGCCAGCGCGACACCCAGCAGGCCGAAGACGCCCTGCGCCGCTCGGTCGGGGCCGTGCAGCTGGTGCGCTCGTTCGTGGGTCACCAGGGGCCGGTGACCTCGGTTGCCTTCAGCCCGGTGGGAGGCCTACTGGTCACCGGCTCGGAGGATCTCACGGCGCGGGTGTGGAGCGTGGACTCCGGCGCGCAGTTGAGCGTGCTGCGGGGAGCGGGCGCCGCCCTGCGCTCGGTGGTGTTCGACCCTTCGGGGGAGATCGTGATGGGAGTCAGCGACGACGGCGCCACCCGGTTGTGGGCGGCGCGGAGTGGGCGCCTGCTGGTCACGCTGAAGTCGGCGTCTGGGCCAGGTGCCATTGCCTTGTTCGCCCAAGGCGGACAGGCCGTGGTCACCGCCGACCCGACCGGGGTCGTGCGCCTGTGGCGCGCGCAGAGTGGCGGGCTCGCGAGGAGCGTCCGCGTGGGAACGCAGCCGCTGACCGACATCGCTGTGAGCCCAGACGGTGCGCGCGCGGCGGTGGCCGACGCCGGCGGCGCGGTGCACCTGTGGAACCTCGCGAGCGGGCGCCTGGTCACCGTTAGTCGCCAGTCGAGCGTGGGCCCGGTTTCATTCAGCCCCGACGGACACCTCCTGGCGATCGCGAACGCAGGGGGCATCGCGACCGTCGTCACCCTGCAGGGAAGGGTCAGGGAGAGGCTGGGGGCCGGCCTCCCTTCGTTCAGCGGCATCGCGCTGGGCGACGTCAACGACCTCGCGTTCAGTCCCAGCGGGGGCTATCTCGCTGTGGCCGTCCGGCAGCCCGGCCTGGCGCGAGTGTTCCAGGTCTCAGACGGTCAGCTCGTATCCACCCTGCGCGGCCAGGCCGGCCTGGGCGGTGTGCGCTTTCGCAACGACTCGCGCTTCGTGCTCACCACCGGCGGCGAGACACCCGTGGTCTGGGATGCGATCACCGGCGAGCAGGTCGCGCTTCTGGCCGGTCACACGGGCGCGGTCGCTAATGCCGCCTTCAGTCCCGACGGCCGGCTGGTGGTCACCGCGAGCCTGGACGGGACCGCTCGTCTGTGGATCGCGACCAGCGGCCGGCTGATCGACCTGCTGGCCCAGCCTTCGCTGGTCTCAGCGACCGCCAGCCGCGGCGCGCTGTTGCTAACGGCCGGCACCGGTGGCGCGTCCATCTGGGACACACAGACCCGGCGCCGGTTGGCGGTGGTGGGCCAGGGTATGCCGCTCGTCGACGCCACCCTCAGCCCCGACGGCAGCAAGGTGGCGCTCGAAACGGCCAGCCAGCTCGCGGTCCGCAACGCGGTCACGGGCGGTTCGGGGGTGCTCATGGCCGGCGGGGGGATGCCGGCGGCGAGTGGGACGGGTGGTGGTGGGGGCGCGGCGCCCGGTACCGGCGGTGGTGGGGGCGCATCGCCCGGTGCCGGCCGTGGCGCCGGGCCGCCGGCGGGCAATCGCGCGGGCTTCCCGCCGCAGCGCTTGATCGCGTTCTCGCCCGACGGCCTGCGGCTGCTCGGCAGCGCGCGGGACGGAACGCTCCGACTCTGGGATCCCACCACAGGCCGGACGGCAGTGGTCCTCCAGGGGCGACCCGGGAGCGTCGGCGAGGCGATCTTCAGCTCCGACGGGACGCGCGTGATCGCCATCGATCAGGACGGGGTTCCACGCGTTTGGCTGGCGAGCACGGGCCGGCAGCTCGTTGCTCTGCCGGCCGCGGGCCGAGCGTCGGCCGTGGCGCTGAGTCCCGACAACAGACGGTTGCTGACCTCAGGAGGCGGAGGACGGGGCGGCGGTGCGGGCGGCCTGCCTCCCAGCGGACGCGGGGGAGCACGCCCCGCGGGTTCGGGCGCACGCGGGGCCGGGGGCGCGGGCCCGCGCGGATCGGGCGGGGGGCTGTGGGACGCGACCAGCGGACGGCGGCTGTCGGCGCTCGGCGCGGGCACGCAGGTGGGCCGCGTGGCGTTCAGCCATGACGGACGCCGGTTCGTGACGGGGGGCAACGATGGGATTGTTCGGGTATGGGACACCGCCGATGCCGAGGTCGTGGCCACGCTCACCGGCCACGCCGGGGCGATTGGGCTGGCCATCTTCAGTCCCGATGACCGGCTCGTCCTGACCACCAGCATCGACCAGACCGCGCGGTTGTGGGACCCCGCGACCGGCGTTCAGCTGGCGACGCTCCGAGGCGCCGCAGGCGGAGTGTCGTCGGCCCAGTTCTCACCCGACGGCTCGACCATCCTCACCACGAGCGACGACAACTTCGTGCGCCTGTATGCGTGCCCGCTGTGCGGTCCGGTCACCAAGGTGCTGGCGGCGTCCAACCAGCTCGTCACGCGCCAGCTGAGCTCCGCGCAACGCACTCGTTATCTGGCCGGGCTAGGCAGCTAACAGACACCGCGACCGAGGATGGCCCCGGCGGGACGCTGAATCGCGCCCCGCCCCGGGACCATCGTGGGCGACGCTCTTCCCGCTCTCCCATCTGGCCTAGCCGCTTCCGTCGTGCGGACAGTTCCGGTGAGCCGGCGGCGCACTCTGGTTTGACCCAGAGGACCCTGTCGCACCGGAGGAGCCCGTGGAGCCTTGCGCGCTCTGCACGCCCGTGGCGCCGGAATTCGATGTCCCGGAGCCGCCAGCGGCCCAGGCCGCGCCTGCGCCCGTGGCCGCAAGCGTGACGGCGGCAACGACCGCCGTCAGCGGCCGTTTGGTTCCCAGCATGACTACCCTCCTTATCTTTCGGAATTTGGCTGACCAGGCCACGGTCGCATTCGTCCCTAAGCCGCACGTTTGGCGCCCGTAAGGCGACCGTAGGAGCGCGAAGAGCTCCGCTGGGAGCGAGAGCTTCGGGGCGTGACGGGCGGCGTGAACGGGCGTGAACGGCGGCGTGAACGGCGGGGGGCGCCAACCGAACCGGCGCCCCCCGCCGCGGGCCGCGCCGTGGAGCTCAGCCCCGGTGACGACGGGTCCGCGCCTGCCGGGCGTGGTGCCGTTTTGCCGCCCTGTTGGCCGACAACGTCACTCCAGTGATGCCCGTGGCGCCCGTCGCACCTGTCACGCCCGTCGTGCCCTCGCCGGCATGGCCCGGGCCCGACCCGCTGGGGCACGCCCAGGCAGCGCCCACGCCGGTCAGCGCGATCGCCGCCGAGGCGACGGCCGCCGTCAGCGGCCGTTGGGTCCTCAGCATCGAGTTCTCCTTTCGGGGAGATGACATGACGCGGGCACCGTCGCAGCGGGGCGTTAGACGGACGTTGGAGCACCGTAGGAGTTGCGCAACGCGGCTTCGCATCGGGGTCCGACAAAGCTCTAGCGCTCCACTAACGGAGGTCTTACCAACGAAGCCCAAACTGACCTGCATGGTCGGACTGGGCCACGGACACTCCCGCGATCGCGATCGCGATCGCGTCACCGTCATCAGGGACGCGGCCTGGCGCGATGTCGACCTGGCATTCCGCGCCTGGGCAGCGGCGCCGACCGGGGAGCGCTACCGCGCATTCATGGACGCCGACAGCCGGTGGCGGGAGACGTCCGACGCGACGAGCCCGGACAACGGACGCAGTTCGCACAACCGACGCAACTCGGGCAACGGACGCAACTCGGGCAACGGACGCAGGTCGCGAGACGGACGCAGCTCGCACGACGAACTGCGCTCCCTCGTGCCACGGGCGTCTGACGCAACCGGTTGGTGCCCCGGCGCGATGCGCTGAACCTGTCACGCGGTGGGACCCCTGAAATCTAAAATCGCGACGCCTAGGATGTCGCGCAATCGCGTGGTCGACACCAGGAACGACGACCTCTGGGGGCGGGCCATGCCCCGCCGTCAAGCGCTGCTGACGCTGGGTGGTCTCGGGTTCAGCGCGTTGTGGCTGGCCGCGTGCGGGCGCAGCGCCGTGGCGCGGGTGAGGCGAACCGTCGCCAACACGGCCGCGGCCCCGACCTGCACGCTGACCCCCGAGGTCACCGCGGGTCCGTACTACATCGTCAACGCCTTCACGCGCCGCAACATCGCCCAGAACCAGCCGGGCCTTCCGCTCCAGCTGCAGCTCGCGGTGCAGGACGCGAGCACCTGCCAGCCGATTGGCGGCGCCGATGTCGAGATCTGGCACGCAAACGCCCACGGCGTGTACTCGGGCTACGGCGCGGGCGGCCGGGGCGTGGGCGGCGGCCCGCCCGGCGGCGGGCCGGGTGGCGGGGGACCGGGGGCCGGCGGGCCGGGCGGGGGCGGGCATGCGTCGCCCACAAACAGCAAGCGGTTCCTCCGAGGCCACCAGGTCAGCGACGCGCAGGGCAACGTCACATTCGACACGATCTACCCGGGCTGGTACTCCGGCCGCGCTCCGCACATCCACCTGAAGGTTCACGTCGGGGGCCGCGTCGTGCACACGGGTCAGCTGTTCTTCGACGACGCGACGAGCCGGGCCGTCTACCGCCGCCCGCCCTACAAGGCGCACGGTAGAGCCGACACGACCAACGCCCAGGACAGCATCTACGCGGCGGCGGGTGCGGCGGGCGCGCAGGTCAAGCTCACCCGGCTCGCCGGGAGCCATGGGTTCAGCGGGGCCCTGGCGCTCGGCGTCCGGCGCTAGAGGAGGGCCGCCCGCGCCGCGGGCGAGACCGGGGTGGGTCAGTCGCGCGCGATGACGAGCTTTGTGCGGGGATTCAGGAGCTCTTCGGCTGCGGCCTCCCAGGGCACGACGGCCGTGGTGACGCGCTCGGGCTGGATGCGCCCGGCCGCGATCAGCTCCATTACCGCGGGGATGAGACCGCGCGCGTGGGGGCGTCCCGTGTAGAAGCTGACTCCCTTCGCGTACATCTCGAGCAGGGGCACAGGCGTCTCGGGCGAGTAGTAGATCCCGACGCTGGTGCACGTCCCGTCCGGCGCCGTCGAGCGCAGCGCGCAACCGAGGCCGTCCGGGTCGCCGCTGGCGTCGACCGTGATCGCGAACGAGCCGGCCCGCGACGGGAAGGAGGTCGCCTGCATCTCCACCGGTTCGGCGCCCAGGGCAGCGGCCAGCTCGAGACGGTCGGGGTCGTGGTCCAGGAAGTGGACCTGCGAGGCGCCCAGCGCGCGCGCGATGTCGACCGCGTAGAGCGAGATGCTCGCGGCGCCTCCCCCGACGATCAGGATGTCGGCTCCGGGCTCGGAGGCGAGCGGGCCGGCGACGGTGCGATAGGCGTCGGAGACGTTGTCGCTGACACTCGCCAGCGCCGCGGGGGACGAGCCCGCCGGCGCGGGCACGAGCATCGAGGCCGGAAACGGAACGCGCAACAGGTCGGCGAGCGCGCCGCCCCAGTTGCCGGCGACCGGCCCGACGCCGTACATCGAGCCGCGCGCGACCCGCCGGCAGTTCCCGCTGCGCCCCCGGCGACACGACTCGCACGCCCCGCACGCGATCTGGAAGCTGACGATCGCTCGGTCTCCCGCCGACCAGCCCTCGACGGCCTCACCGGCCTGGACCACCTCCGCCACGCATTCGTGTCCGAGGGCGAAGGGCCCGGCGAACGGCGTTTCCCCGGCGACTATCGCCTGGTCGAGATCGCAGGCGGCCACGGCCAAGGGCCGCACCAGCGCCTCGCCCGGAGCCTCGAGGACGGGATCCTCGACCTCCTGCCACTCGAGCTCGCCAGGTTCGACAAAGGTCAGCTGTCGCATGCTCACCCGCATCATGAAGGACCGCTGCCGTTAGGGCGGGGCGATCAGGGGCTGTGGCCGATCGCGGTATTTGTTTAGAGCTGTGCTCACCACCTCGCATGCTCAATGGACCGCCGCCGCGGCTCGGGGGCGCTTGCACTCGCGCTGGTCCGTTCTGGGGTCGGTGCTGCCGGACCTCACCGCGTGGGTGGTGGCCGGTGCGCAGGCGCTGAGCGGCACGCCGCGCGATCAGGTGCTCGACCGGACCTATCACCGGTCACCGTTTCGGGAGGTCCATCTCGCCGTTCACGCGGGCTGGATCCCGGTCGCGCTCGCGGCGGGGTCGCGCCGCGGCAGCCGCCGCCGGGCCTTGGCGGGCGGCTGGCTGGGACACCTGGCGATCGACTTCCTCACCCATCGCACGGATGCCTGGCCGCCGGCCTGGCCGCTGAGCTCGTGGCGCTGGCCCGCCCCCGTCTCGCACTGGCAGCAGGAGCATCACTCGCGGCTGTTCGGCGCGGCCGACCTCGCGGGGCTGGCGCTGACGCTGCGGCGCAGACGAACGACGCTCGGCTACCTGGCGCTGGCCGTGGGGGTGGGCTCGCTGGTGACGCAGCTGACCCACCCAAGCCGCCCGCTCGGCCTGACCGCGGACCCAGCCGGACGCGCGCGCGACCTGGCGTCTGGGAGACTTCCGGACGAGGCTGATCATGGACACTGAGCGAGCACGCGAGCTGCTGCGCCGCGAGCGCGGCCGGATCGAAGAGGAACTGCGCCGGCTGGTGCCCGAGGGCGACCCCGACGTCGGCGATCAAGTCGACGCCGGCGACGAGCTGTTCGAGCGCGAGCTGGATGAAGGATTGACCGAGGCCCTGCGCGAGCGGCTGGCCGCCATCGAGCGGGCCGAGCGGCGGCTCGATGAAGGTAAGTACGGCCTATCGGTCAAGAGCGGCCAGCCGATACCGGACGAGCGCCTGCAGGCCGACCCGGCCGCCGAGCTCACGGTGGAAGAACAGCTGGAGGAGGAGCGCGGCGCGCGGTCCTAGGCCGCTCGGTCGCGGGTGGGATACGGTATCGCTGCCGATCGCCACAGCTCGGGGCCGCCCGCTCCCTGACGCGCTTCGCGGTGTCACCCAGCGGTCGGGCAGCCCGAGAACCGAAGGGAGTGAGCGTTGGACCTGAGCGAGGTCACCTGGACGGTCCAGAAGGACGGGCACCGGTGGAAGTACTCCTGGAGGACGGGAGAGGGACCGCCCACCGAAGGGCACGCCCTGACGCGCAGCGGAGCATTCGACGCGCTGTGGCATTCCATCCAGGACGCCGCCCAGAAGGAGAAGCGCGAGGCGGCCGAGAGGGACGACCACGCAACCGAGTACGGAGGCAGCTACCAGGACCTCGTCAAGCTCAAGGAAGAGCTAGCGCCCGAGCCGTGAGCGGTCACCGCGCTGTGAGCGGGCAGCCGGCAGGCGGAGATGACCGATCGGCCGGTCCGCGGTGACCGGCCGTTCGGCTCTGATACTCGGCGGGGCCCGGACGCCGATCGGACGTTACGGCGGGTCGCTGTCCCGGATCCGCACCGACGACCTGCTGGGTAAGGCGATGGTCAACGCGTGCGAGCGGGCCGGCGTTCGCCCCGAGCAGGTCCAGGAGATCGCGGCCGGGTGCGTGAACGTGGCGCACGAGGGGATGGGCGATATCGCTCGCTGGGCCGCGCTGGCGGCTGGATTCCCCGATGACGTGCCCGCGTACACGGTCAACCGGTTCTGCGCGTCGTCCTTGACGGCGACGATCAACATCGCCCACTCGATCGGAGCGGAGGAGATCTCGCTCGGGCTCGCGGCTGGGGTGGAATCGATGAGCCGGTCGGGCTGGGGACTGATGAAGGGAGACGCCCCGTTCTCTCCGCGCGGCCCCGTGCTGATGCTCGACACCATGTGGGCCGGCGCCGGGGGACCGCCCAACCCGGCCCTGCTGGCCCGCAACGCCTACATCGCGATGATCGAGACGGCGCAGAACCTGGCCACCCGATACGAGATCCCGCGGGAGGAAATCGACGCGTTCGCGCTGCGCTCCCACCAGCACGCGGCCGCAGCCCGCGACTCGGGGCGGTTCGCCAAGGAGATCGTGCCCATCGAGGTGCCGGGCGGACGCCACGAACCCCCCCGGAGCTTCGAGCACGATGAGGGGATCCGGGACGACACCACCCTCGAGAAGCTCGCCGCCCTTCCGCCTCAACCGAACACCCAGGACATGACGGCCGGGAACTCGAGCCCGCTCTCCGACGGCGCCAGCGCGGTGCTGCTGGCCAGCCCGGGCCACGCCGAGGCACTCGGGGCGCAGCCGGTGGCGCGTGTGCTGGCGGCGGCGGCGGTGGGGGTCGACCCCACCATCATGGGCGTCGCGCCGGCCTATGCACTGCCTCGCGCGATCCAGAAGGCAGGTCTGACTCCGCAGGACATCGACGTGTACGAGATCCACGAGGCATTCGCCGCGCAGGTTCTCGCCGTGCTGCGCGAGTTTCGCAACCAGACGGGATACGAGATCCCGGACGACCGGCTGAACCCGAACGGTGGCGCGGTCGCGCTGGGCCACCCGTTCGGTGACTCGGGGACCCGCTGCGTTCTGACCCTGGCCACCGAGCTGCGCGAGCGCGGGCTGCGCTACGGCGCCATCGGCGTGTGCGTCGGATCGGGCCAGGGCGTCGCGCTCGTCCTGGAACGTACGTGACGGAGCTCCGCTGAGCATCAAGCGCGCGACGGGCGCGAGCCTGACGCGACCAACCGCATACGCGTCCACCATCGTGCTGGCGAGCCTGCTGGCCCTGGCGGCGGCCAGTGCCGCCGGCGCGGCGGACGGCGCGGGGGACGTGCAGCCGTTCGCCGTGCGCGGCCCCTCTGGGACCGCGGCCCAGCAACCGATCACGTTCGCGCTGTCGCCCCAACCCGACACCCCCGACGCATCGCCGCGGACCCAGATCAGCTTCCTGGGCGGACCGCCGCGCGCCCTCGGCCCGATCACGGTGATCGGGTCTCGCAGCGGTCAGCACCCCGGCCGGCTGCGTTCCTATGTCGCGGCCCCGGGGGCGAGCTTCGTGCCCAACCGGCCCTTCCTCCCCGGCGAGACCGTGCGCGTTCGGGTGGACGCCAAGGCCGGCGGCCTGTCCACGCCGCTTTCGTTCCGCTTCACCGTTGCACAGCGATCCCCGTTCCCGGCGCCTCCGCGCACGGCGGTGACGGTGGGGCGCTCCCGCACCCAGAGCTTTCGCTCGCAGCCCGCGCTTCATCCCCCGGACGTCTTCGTCACCAAGAACGTCGCAGGCACCGCCCCGGGGGACATCTTCGTGGGCGCCCTGTCGCATCTCGGGCCCAGCGGCAATGCCGTCTCGCAGCAGGGTCCGATGATCTTCGACTCTCGGGGCGGCCTCGTGTACTTCCATCCCTTGCGCGGGCGCACCAAGGCCGAGAACTTTCGCGTCCAGAACCTCCATGGAGCGCCGGTCCTGACCTGGTGGCAGGGCCGGATCAACCCGCTCGGGTTCGGGCAGGGGGAGGGACTCATCTACGACAGCAGCTATCGCCTGCTGGCCCGCGTGCCGGGCGGCAACGGAGAGCGGCCCGACCTGCACGAGTTCCTGGTCACTCCGGGGGGGACCGCGTGGGTGACGTCCTACGTCCCGGTCCGCGCTGACCTGCGCTCGGTGGGAGGCTCGGTGAACGCGCCTTTGCTGGACTCGATCATCCAGGAGATCGACATCAAGACGGGGCTGGTCATGTACGAATGGCACCCGCTCGGTCACGTACCGCTGCGCGAGACCCACACGAGCTTCCAGCGCGGCGTGAGCTTCAATCCCTTCCACGTCAACTCGGTTCAAGTGCTGGGCCCGGACACGATCCTGGTGTCGGCCCGCAACACGTGGGCCATCTACGAGGTGAGCGTCACCACCGGCAGGGTGCTCGGGCGCCTGGGCGGCAAGCACAGCACCTTCCGCCTGCTCTCCGGCGCCCGCTTCGCGTGGCAGCACGACGCCCAGCTGCGACCGGATGGGACCGTGAGCATGTTCGACGACGAGGCCTCCCCGGTGGTGGGGCGCCAGTCGCGCGGGCTGGTGCTCGGCATCGACATCTCATCGCGAGTCGCGGCCGTGGCGCATCAATACCTGCATGCCAGCCCGCCGCTGCTGACCGGGAGCCAGGGCAGCGTCCAGAACCTGCCCAACGGGAACGAGTTCGTGGGCTGGGGCGGGGAGCCGTACTTCTCCGAGTACGCTCCGGACGGCGGGCTGCTCTTCGATGGCCATCTCCCGAGGGGAGTCCAGTCCTACCGTGCCTTTCGCTTCCCCTGGGTGGGCCGGCCGGGCGACCACCCGTCGGTAGCGGCCCGGTCGGCGGCCGGGGGCAGGACGGTGGTCTACGCCAGCTGGAACGGCGCTACCGAGGTGGCGCGATGGCAGGTCCTGGCCGGACCCGACCCGCTCACGCTGACCCCGATCGCCGCCGCGCCGCGCCGCGGGTTCGAGACCGCCATCGACGTGCAGACCACCCAGCCGCTGCTGGCCGTGAGGGCCTTCGACTCCTCCGGGACCGACCTCGGGACGTCGGTCGCGGTGCGTCGCTGATCCGTCAGGGACCGACCCGACCGGCGGATCGTCAGGGACCGACCCGACCGGCGGTCGAGCAGCTCGCGCCGTCGTGGCAGTTCTCGAGTGCGATCAGCGCGTTGTGCAGGCCCGACTGCTGGACGGGTGAGAGGGTGGCGACCGTGTTGTCGAGCTCGTTCGGGTCGCTCGTGAGGTCGTAGTACTCGGTCTCGCCGTCGTTGTACTCGACGTAGACGGCGTTCGTGGTGCGGATCGCCTCGTAGCTGGTGGGATTGCCGCTGGCGATCGGCGGGTTGTCGGGGTCGCTGGCGTTGAAGTCGGGACCGTGGTGCTCGACGAGGATGGCGTTGGCCCAGTCGTTGACCGTCTGCCCCCGCAGGAGCGGGAGGAGGCTGCGGCCGTCGACGGAGGGGGGTATGACTGCGTTCCCGATGTCGCTGAACGTGGGGTTCAGATCGATGTTCTCGGTCATCTGCGGGAGGGTCTGCGAAGCGGGCACTCCCGGGCCGGCGACGATCAGCGGGACCTTGATATCGGTGTCGAAAGCGGTCAGCTTCCCGGCGGTCAGGCGGTGCTCGCCCATGTGGTAGCCGTTGTCGGAGCTGAAGACGATGTAGGTGTTCTGAAGGAGGCCCCTCGCGGCCAGGGTGTTCTCGAGCGACGCCAGCATCCGGTCGACGGCCTGAAGGGACTGCGCTCGGAGCCGAAACGCCCGGTCGAGGCTGCTCAGCTGCAGGGCATTCAACGCGGGCAGATCTGCCAGCCAGGATGGGGCGTTGATGTTCTGCATGTTGAACGCGGGTCCCATCGGCGCGGTCAGCCCGGGGAAATCGTTGACGTCGCGCGGAGCGGGGGTGTACGGAATGTGGGGGGCGAAGGTCGCGATCTCCATGAAGAAGGGGGAATGCGCCCTCGCCGCGTGGCGGACGAACGCGGTCCCCCGCTTGGACAGCACGTCGGTGAGGTAGTCCTGGGGCCGATGGCCGTAGCGGAAGAGCTGCCCGTTCTGGTTGAGCGTGTAGTTGAACTCGGAGTAGGCGTTTCCCGCCACGTCCCATTCGTTCCAGCCCGGCGGGATGTACGGCTTGGGGCCGGCCTCGGTAAACGAAGGCTCGTAGCCGTTGAGGTACTTGCCCATCATCGCGGTGCGATAGCCGGCGGCCTGAAGCGCGGTGGCGAAGGTGGTGCGCTCCTCGCCCTGGTCGTGGAACACCAGAAAGCCGCCGTCGGCTCCGCCGTTGGTGAACACGCCGGTGTCGTGCGGGTAGCGCCCGGAAAAGATCGACGACCGCGACGGGCAGCAGAGCGAGTCGGTCACGAAGTAGTTGCTGAAGGTCGCGCCGCGCTGTGCAAGAGCGAGCACGTGGGGCATGTACTGGATCAGGTTCCAGGCCAGGTCATCGGTGAGGATGAAGACGATGTTCGGCCGGCCGGCGGGCTGCACTTGGCGCCGGGCGGGATGGTGGGACGCCGAGGTCGCGGACGGCCCGCGAGAGGCGGACGCCGCGGACCGCCCGCTCGAGGTCGAGGTCGAGATCGCGGACGCCGCTGGGGAGGCGAACGCCGTGGATGACCCGCTCGAGATCGCGGACGCCGCCGCCAGCAACAGGATGACCGCCGCCAGCGCGCCCGCGCCCGCGCCCGCGCCCGCGCGAGCATCGATCACCAGAACGCGGGCTCCTCGCGGCCCGGGAACAGGTCCGGTAGCCCCGCGCTCACCCGGTCCGTGAACTGGGGCGGGCGCTTCTCGAGAAACGAGGTCACGCCCTCGCGCGCGTCATCGGACTGCCCGCGGGAGAACATCCCGCGCGAGTCCGCGCGATGCGCGACCATCGGGTGGTCGGCGCCGAGCATCGTCCACATCATTCGCCGGGCGAGCGCCACCGAGACGGGCGCCGTGTGCTCGATGATCTCGCCGGCCAGCGCGCGGGCTGCGTCCATGAGCTCGCCGGGCGGATGCACGCTGCGGACCAGGCCCGCCTGCACCGCCTCGTCGGCTTCGAACACCCGACCGGTGGCGGCCCATTCCATCGCCCGGCTGATGCCGACGATCCGCGGGAGAAACCAGCTCGAGCACGCCTCGGGCACGATCCCGCGACGGGTGAAGACGAACCCCATGCGCGCCCCCTCGGCGGCGAGCCGGATGTCCATGGGCAGAGTCATCGTGATGCCCACGCCGACGGCCGGACCGTTGATGGCCGCGATGACCGGCTTGGTGGAATCGAAGATTCGCAACGCGACCTGCCCGCCTCCGTCGCGTGGGACTCCGTCGCCGTCCTGACGTTCGCGCCAGTCGAACGTATCGCCGCCGCCGCCCAGATCGGCGCCGGCGCAAAAGCCCCGGCCCGCACCGGTGACCACCACCACGCGGACGTCGTCATCGGCGTCGGCCGCCTCGAATGCCTCCACGAGCTCTCGCCCCATCGTCGGGGTGAAGGCGTTCAGTCGGTCAGGCCGGTCCAGCGTGATCGTGAGCACGTGGTCGGCGACGTCGTAGCTGATGTCCTGAAAGTTCATGTTGGCGTCCTCTCTCGCGAGCCGTCGGGGTGCCCGATGGCGTGCGGCAGTTTCCCATGCTGGCTCGCGGTCGGGCCACGCGGGACCGGCTAGGAATCGGAGCGGTCGGGCGGCACTGGCCGAGGCCGGCGCCAGCGCCGGTCGGCCTCGAGGAAGGCCCGGTAGCGCTCGGGACTCGGCTCGTTGGCCCAGGCCCGGTAGGCCGCCTGGGCCTCGCGCCAGGCGACGTCGCCGCGCTCGCGGCGGGCGAGGATTGAGGCGCGGACCTTGGCCAGACTCGCGAGGAGCATCGGAGCGCCCAGCAGTTGCGGGGGAGCACGGCCCTCGGGCTGGGTGCGTGACGACCCAGCCCGAGACTCGTACCTTCGCGCTCGGTCCGTCAGATCGCCGTAAAGCCGACCTGCGGAAGCCGGGCGGCCTCGGTCGGCGCCGGCCCGGGCGGCCTCTGTTCAGTCCGTGCGAGCGCCCGCGGGCTCGACGGCGAACACGGCCGCGTTGTTCCACGGATCGCGCACGACCAGCGCGCCGTCGCCTGCCTCGTCGCCCACCCCCGCGGACGCAACCGGCTCGTCGCCCACCCCCGCGGACGCAACTCGCTCGCGCAGGGCGGCGAGATCTGCGGCCGTGGGCAGGATCACCGTCCAGTGGCGCAGACCGACCGCACCGTCCGGGGCCGGCGGCACGCCCTCACCCCGCCACGTGTTGAAGGCGAGGTGGTGGTGATAGCCGCCGGCGGAGACGAAGGCGGCGCTGGGAAACAGCGTCATCACCTCGAAGCCGATGACGTCCCGGTAGAAGGCCAGTCCGCGCTCGATGTCCCCGACGTGCAGGTGGACGTGACCGACGACGAGGCTGCTGTCGGCCTTGGGCTGGGGCTCGGAGCCGTGGACCAAGCTCAGCAGGCCATCGAGGTCCAGCGGCCGCGGCCCGACGGTTGTCGGATCACTGAGATCGCCCCAGCGCTCTCGCGGGCGGTCCGCGGCGAGCTCGATCCCGTTGCCGTCGGGGTCGGAGAGGTAGATCGCCTCTGAGATTCCGTGGTCCGACGCCCCGCTTATCGGCGTGCGCGTCGCCACCAGGCGCTGAGCCGCGCGAGCCAGCTCCGACCTCGAGGAGTGCAGCAGGGCGAAGTGATACAGCCCGGCGTGCCGCTCGGCCGGACGCGCGCTGGGGTCCTCGACCAGCACCAGAAGGTCCTCGCCGCCGGCGCCCAGCGCGGCGACGGCGCCGTCGCGACGCGCCAACCGCAATCCGATCGACTCTTCATAGAAGGCGATCGAGCGGTCGAGGTCCGTAACCGTCAGCTCGACCCGGCCCAGGCGCAACGCGGCGGGAAGGGTGCCCGAGGCGGGTCGGGCGGGCTGGGTGTCCAGCGGACTCGCGATGGTGCTCGAAGGATCGCACAAGGCCGCGCGAGCCCCGGCGCGCGAGGGGCGGACGAAGGTGTAAAACACGCGCCGGGTGCGTGTGCGTGGCGCGGAAGGGCTGGGTGAGGTGGCTGTCGCCTTCAGGGCGGCTGGGCTCCGGAGCGCCCCGGTGTGGAGAGCCGTTCTCGGCGCGGTCGCGGTCGGGGCGGCGGTGCTGCCGGGCAGCGCCGCCGGGCAGGGCCCCCTGCCACCGCCGGGCGGGGGCGGGGGCGCGAATCCTCCCGCGCTGAGCGTGCCCCGGCTGGGGCACTTCCGTTCGGTCCTGGCCCAGGGGGAGGGCCAGACGATCACCGCCTCGGACCTCGCCGCTTTCGAAGCCTTCGGGACCGTCCCCGGCAGCTTCGTCAACCAGCAGCCGCTCTACGTCGGGGTCATGCCCCACGCCGCCAGCCTGAGCCCCGCCGACCTGAACACCTACTACAAGACCACCGACTTCGGCTCCCTGCCGGGCGGGGTGGCGTCGGTGGAGACGCCCCGGTCGGGGGTGCAGATCTTCCGCGACAAGAGCTTCGGCATGGCGCACATCTACGGGGCGACCCGGGATGACGTCATGTGGGCGGCCGGCTACGCCCAGGCCGAGGAGCGCCTGTTCCTGATGGACGCCGTACGTCACACGGCGGAGGGCAACCTGGCCGGTCTCCTGGGTCCCAGCGCCGCGAGCGGTGACGCCCAGCAGCTCACCGACCAGGACTTCTCGCCGCAGGAGCTGACCGCACAGTTCAATGCGCTGCCCCAGAAGTTCGGGGCCGAGGGCGCGCGGGCGCAGCAGGATCTCAACGATTTCGTGGCCGGCATCAACGCGCGCATCGACGAGGACAAGCTCAACCCCACCGAGATGCCGGCCGAGTACGCCGCCCTGGGGACCCAGCCCGCACACTGGACGGTCGCCGACTCGGCCGCCGAAGCGGTTCTGCTGGTCACTCAGTTCACGGTCTCCAACGGCGACGAGCAGGTCAACGCGATGCTCGAGCAGGAGTTCCAGAAACGATTCGGCTCGAGCTGGGCCGCGCCCTACCACGACCTCCGCCAGGCCCAGGACCCGCAGGCGTTCACCGTGGCCAAGCGGCCGTTTCAGTCCGACAATCCCGGTCCGGTCCAGCCGGGCCTCAACGCGATCCCCGACTACGGGTCGCTGAAGCGGCGCAACGCCGAGATCGCCGGACCCGACGCCGGCAAGATGGCTGCGGCGCGGGCCGCGCTCCCGGCCTGGGCCCGGTCGCTGGAGGGCCTGCGCCAGTCACTTCCCCACGTCGAATCGAACGCCGTCATGGTCTCCGGCCGGCTCTCCTCGGACGGCCGGCCGCTCGCGGCCATGGGCCCGCAGGTCGGTTACTACTCTCCGCAGATCTTCTCCGAGTACGAGCTGCACGGGGGAGGCATCGACGGTGAGGGCGTCACCTTCCCGGGCGCCAGCCCCTATCCGCTGATCGGGCACGGCATCGACTTCGCCTGGACCGGCACCAGCGCCAACGGAGACAACGAGGACACGTTCGTCGAGCGCCTGTGCAACCCGGATGGCTCGCCGCCCACCGCCGCCAGCACGCACTACCTCTACCACGGCGCGTGCCAACCCTTCCTGATGCGCGATCAGTCGGTGACCACGCCGGCCTCCCCCGTGTCCCCTTCGAGCCCGCCGCAGACGATCACCTACCGCACGATGCGCTCGGTGCACGGGCCGGTGTTCGAGTTCGCCACCGTCAACGGCGCTCCCGTGGCGCTGACCAAGGCCAAGGCGGTCGACTTCCACGAGCTCGATGCCGTCATTCCCTTCATGCGCCTGGCCGAGAACCAGCCCACCGACGCGCGGTCGTTCATGACCACGATGGGCACCTTCCCGGGCACCGAGAACTGGTTCTACGTCGACAACCGCAACGTGGGCTGGCAGCAGTCCGGGCGCTATCAGCTGCACGCGCGCGGGAGCAATGTCGACCTCCCGTTCTGGGGGGACGGCAGCGCCGACTGGCAGGGCTTCGACCCCGCCACCTACACGGCGCAGTACCTGCCCGACGATCACCGCCCCGCGGCCCTCGATCCGCCCGACGGCTTCATCATCTCCTGGAACAACAAGGAGGCGCCCGGCTGGCGCAAGGGCCCGGCGGACTGGAGCGGGGGTCCGATCGACCATGCCCTGGTCCTCCAGCAGCGGCTGCTCGACCAGGTCCACGCGCACGGCGGCACGGTCGATCTCACGGGCCTCACTCGGAGCGTGAACACGTCCGCGACCACCGATCTGCGGGAGAAGGAGGACTACCCCCTGATGCGCCAGGTGATCGGAACGGCCAGCGGACAGGACGAGCAGATGCTCAAGCTGCTCGACGACTGGTACCAGTCCGGCAGCCAGCGCCTGGCCCCGGCCGGCGGCAACGTCTACGGCCACAGCGCGGCGGTCGCGTTGCTCGACGCCTGGTGGCCGCGGGCGGTAACGGCCGAGTTCCAAGGAGCGCTGGGCGGCGGGCTGTTCAAGGCGATGCTGGGCAGCGTCCTCTCGCTGCCGTCCGATCGGTTCGGGGGCTACGACTGGACCAGCGACGTCTACAAGGACCTGCGCGACGTGCTCGCACCCAACGCGACGCGTCCGCGCCACACCGCCCGCCGCCACCGCGCGCGCCGCACCGCCGGCCACGGCCGCCACCGCCACCGCGCCCACCGCCACCCCGCCCGCCGCCGCGCCGCCCACCGCACCGCCGGCCACCGCCACCGCCACCGCCGGTCGCACGGCCAGAGCATGGCCCCGGCGACCTCGGCGCTGCCCTCCGGGTGGAGCCGGGTCTACTGCGGCGGCGGCCCGCAGGCCAGCGGCTCGCTCACGGCTTGCCGGGCCCAGCTGCTCGCGGCGCTAGAGCAGGCGATCGCCGCCGTGAAGGCCAAGCTCGGGCCCGACCCCTCGCAGTGGAAGGTCTACGCCACGTGCCCGAAGACCGACCCGCCGTCGTGTGACCAGGAGGTCCCGGTCACGGGGGGAGCCGTTGACACTCCCCCGTTCCCGTGGCAGGACCGCGGCACCTATCACCAGGTCGACGAGCTAACGGGCCGGCGCTGACCGAGCCGCGGCGCCGGGCGCGGCCCCGGTCAAAGCCCCGGCCCCGGAGCCTCAGGCCTTGGGCAGCAACCCCGCCAGCGCGCTCGACCCCGGACCGACGACAACGTGAATGATCCGCCGGTGGCGCACCCAGGCGATGACGTTGAGCGCCAGCAGGCGGTCGAGCATGAACTGAAACGCCTGGGCTTGCGCGGGCGTCGCGTAGGCGCGCGCAACGTCGAAGGCATATCCGGTCGCGTGCAGGGGGTCGGCGTCGGCCAGGCCGTGATCGAGCCGGGCCTGGGTGCGCAGGTCGGCCGCGTCGGTCGTGGCGGCCGTGATCTGAAGCGGCTGCTGGCTGCGCCCGATCTGCCGCACGCCGGCCGCGATGTACAGCGCGGCGGCCAGGGCCTCGGGGCGCAGCGAGAGCGACCCGGCCGTCTGCAGGCCGGCGTTGGTCCCGGCTGCGCCCGAAGGTATCGCCAGCAGGTAGCCCCGAGCGCGCGCGGCGGCCACGGCCGCGCGGTCGGCCAGCACCGGAGTGCCGGGTGGGCGCAGGACACGCTCGGCCGAAGGCGCGGCGGTCTGCAGCGCCGCTTGCCTGGCCAGTCGGGCCGGATCGCTGCGATGCAGGGCCAGGATCTGGACGGCGGCCTGGACTCGCCACAGGTAGCTCTCGGAGTCGTCGCCGAGCGCGTACAGCCACCCCCAGGCGGCGGGATGGCGCAGCGGCGTCGAGTCGAAGTAGAGCTTGGTGTAGCTCAGGCTCTGGTCGCTGACCAGCTTGGCGATCGGCGTCGAGCTGGAGGAGGGCCCGGCGTAGCGGCGCAGGGCGGTCTCGAGGTTGCCGATCCCCATGTGGTAGGAGACCACCGTCAGATCGCTGCGCCCGAAGGTCTTCTGCGCGATCGCCATGTAGCGCTCGGTTGCGGCCAGCGCAGCGGCCGGATCGAAGCGCTGATCGACCTGACCCCGCCGCTTGGACAGGCTCGCGACCTTGCGCGCGTCGTGTGCGCGCGCGGCCGCGGCGATCTGTGCGCTGAGGCGGCGGCTCGCAGATAGATCGATCCGCATCCCGAGCAGGTTGCGCCCGGTCTCGGCCAGGATCTGCGTGAGGCCGGCCGCCGCGCTGAGATTCGGTCCCGCCACGATGTCGGGCCGGCCCGCGCTCTCGAGCAGGACGATCGCCTCCAGCGTCGTCGCGTCCACGGGCCCCTTCTTCGCGGCGGCATCGATCTGCGCCCGGTAGTGCTCGGTGCGGCGCACCGAGGCGACGATTCCCCCGGGGCTCTTGGCGTAGATGACGTGGCTGTATCCGGCTGCCGCCGCGGCCTGCAGCGCGCCGGCCTGGCTGGAGTAGAAGGCGAGCGGATCGAAGCTGGAGTCGCTGTTGCCGCCCCCGGGGACCAGGTGGCGCGACGAGCCGCCGGTCACCAGCGCCACCAGACCGGCGGCGAGAACCACCGCTACCAGGATCCCGGCGGCCACCAGGCGCGGCGGACGACCCCTGGAGCGGACCGCGGTGGGACGCACGCTCACGCGCTGGCACGATAGCCCACGCACCCGCGGCCGACCTGCCTGCGGCCGGCTGGGGCCAGCCGTCCTATGCCGCGCGGCGGACTCCGCCCCGCGTCCGGCGCGGGACCGCCGCCCGCCGGTAGCCGGCGGCCAGCTGGCTCAGGGACCGATCCCAGCCCCGCCGGCCCACCGCGCTCAGCGCCGCGCGAGCCAGACGCTGGCGCTCCTGTGGGTCACCGGCCAGCTCGATCACGGCCTGGGCCAGCGCGCGGGCTTCGGCCGGGCACAACCTGCCTGTGGCGCCGTCGGCAACCAGGCTCGCCGGACCGCCTTCGTCGACCGCGACCACGGGCAGCCCGGACGCCTGGGCCTCGAGGATGACCTGCCCGAACGTGTCGGTGCGGCTGGCGAACAGGAACAGGTCGGCGCTCGCGTAGGCGCGCGCCAGCTCCTCGCCCTCGAGCCAGCCCAGGAAGGTGGCGTGCTCGTCCAGGCGCTCGCGCAGGCGCTCCTGCTCCGGACCTCCGCCCGCGAGCACCAGGTGCAGGCGCTCGTCGTGTCGGCGCGCCTCCTCGAAGGAGTCGGCGAGCAGGTCGATGCCCTTCTCGACGGTCAGCCGCCCCGCGTAGAGCACGTTGACCGCGCCGGGGTGCAGGCCCTCGACGCGGTGGGCGGGGGAGAAGCGACTCTCATCGACGCCGCGGTCCCAGCGGCCGATGCGCTCGCGGGCCACACCCAGATCGGCCAGCGACTCGTCCGCGGACGGGCTGGGCGAGAGCACGACGTCGCAGCGCCCGTAGAACACCGCGAGCAGCAGTCGCATGTGCGCCTCGAGCTCGGCCGCCCCCGTACGCAGGCCGGCGTAGGTGGCCAGCTCGGTGTGGTAGCTCCCCACCGTCGGCAGGTCCATCACGCGCGCGAGCAGCGCGGCGCCGGCCCCGGCGGGCCCCGGAGAGCACAGGTGAATCAGGTCATAACGGCCCTCGGCCAGCGTCTCGACCACGGCCGGCAGGCTGGGCACGCCGATCTTCAGGCCCTCATAGAACGGGATCTCGACATCCGGGATGGCGGCCAGGCGCCGATCCACCGTCGCGTCGGTGCCGATGACCTCGACCTCGAATCCGGGCACTCCCCGTTCGCGGATCTCATCCAGCGTGTGGGTGACGCCATGCATCCCGCCGACGGCGTCGACCACCAGCGCCACCCGCAGCGGCTCGCGGTCGTGGTGGACGAGGCGACCCTTCTCGCGGGCCAGGAACGCCGTCGCGGGCGCGTAGGGGATCGCGGGAATGCACGCCTCGAACAGCCCCCGAGCCGCTCGTTGCACCTCGCTCGTCGATGCCTCGGCCGTCGATCCCACCGCCGACACCGCCGCGTGGACGGCTCTCCGCAGGGCGCGCTCGTGTGCGCGCCGCGCCCGCCGGTACAGGTCCGCGTGGCTGAACCCGTCCTCCTGCATGTAGGCGATCAGCCCCCCCTCCTCGAGCTCGAGCCCGCACGCGTCGAGCCACGCCCTCAGCAGGGCGCGCGCGTGGTCGGGTCCCAGTCCGGAGCCGGCCGCTCCCTGGCGAGCGTGCCCCTCGCGGATGACCCGCTCGGCGATCGTCAGCACCGCGGCCGGATCGGGCGGCGGACCGCTGCCGCGGCCGACGGCCCGCAGGGCCAGTGCGATCGCGGCGTGCGCCCACTTGGCGGCGCTGCCCTGCTCCCCGCCGGGCTCGGCCAGGCCCTCGCGCACGTGGCACAGGAACTCCTCCGGCGTGACGGCGGGCGGCGTCTCGGTGAACGTGCGCCCGATGTCGACGCCCGCGTGGTCGTCGGACCCGCCGATGCCGGTCCCGCCGTGGGTCTCGATGTAGACCTCCGCGGGCATGTTCAGCTCGCGCGCGCGAGAGCCGTTGCGCGTCTCCCACACGCCGAACAGCTCGGCCAGCCGGCGCCGGTGCCGTCTGCCCAGCGGTGCCGCCACCGAGTAGAACGGGTGCGCGAGCGCGCACGCGATCTCGTGTTCCTCCAGGTAGGCCGCGCACGTCTCCAGATCGCGCCGGTGGGCGGCCAGCCACCCGTGATCGTCGGGGGTGATGCCGAAGCAGAGCACGTGGACGGCCTGAGGCTCGTTGGCAAACCAGGCCGTCAGCTCCTCCGAGACGAAGCAGTCGGGCCGGTCCGCGAGCTCGAGGGCGCCCTCGATGGTGTCGTGATCGGTGAGGGTGAAGAAGTCCATCCCCCGTCGCTTGGCCAGGTGGTAGGCCTCCTCGGGCGGGGTTGCGCACTCGGGCAGTCCGAGGGCACGCTGCACACCCAGCCGGGAGCGCTCGGACGCCGTTGAGTGACAGTGCATGTCGGTACGGGTGGTGGGTGCGGTTGTACGCATCGTTCCCCTCGCAGTCGCTCGTATGAGGCATAGATTGCCCGCAAATAGCCTGTTTTCGTTAATGGAAGGGAACCGTGACGTGATCAAGCTGTGAACCCCCTGCGCCAGGGCACCAACGGCGTGGCGCTGTTCACGCTGTGGAAACAAGCTGGACACAATCGCCCCGAAAATCTCCACCTATCAGCCAGTCCCGATCCCACCCCGGCACCCCGCGGACCGGCGCCCCGCGCACCGGCGTCCCGCGCACCGCACCTGACATCGGCCCGCCCGGCGCAGGCATGAGCCCACCCGAGGCCGGGGGTGCGCTCGCGCTCGCGCACGATGGACTCGTGGTCCGCGTCGAGCGCGAGCCCGCCGCCGTGACCGTCGAGCGCCGCGGGCGAACGCTGATTCCGGCGCTGTCGTTGTGGAGCGCGGGCGGCTCGATCCACGACCGCTTCGTGCAGGTCACCGAGGGGGTCCTGCCCGAGGAGCGCCTCGAACCGGCGCAATCCGTGACCCGGCTCGAGCCCGTCGGCGCGGGCGACGGGTGGCTGGAGTGCGCGGGAGACCTCGGCGGCGCGGAGTGCACCCTGAGGGTGAGCGTGTTCCGCGAGCGGGTGACCCTCGTCTTCGACGCCGGTACCGAGCCGCTGCGCATCGGGGCGAGCTGGGGCATGGCGCTGGGCGAGCACCTGACCGGCCTCGGGGCCCGCCACGGCGTGGACTTCGATCAGTCCGGACGGCACGTGCGGCTCGGTGCCGATCGCCGTTATACGGGTCCCGACTGTCCGGCCGAGATGCTCGAGCTCGGCGGGATTCCCCAGGGCGACTGCGCCCCGGCGCCGTGGATGCTGTCGAGCCGCGGCTACGCGGTGTGGATCGAGACCTACGGCCTGGGCACCGAGTTCGACCTGGGCTCCGAGCCGGCCGCCGCGGTCCGCCCGTCGACGCGCTCCGCCGCCGGTCCGCTGCGTCTGCACGTGCTCACCGACCCCACGCCCGGCGCTCGCCTGCGGCATTACTGCGCCCTCACCGGGTTCCCGGCCCTGCTCCCGGAGTGGGCGTACGGGCACTGGCGCAGCCGCGACTTCTACGAGCACCAGGACGACGTCGAAGCCGACTTCGAGGGTTATGAGCGCCACGGACTGCCGCTCGACGCGATCGTGCTCGACTCGCCCTGGGAGACCCAGTACAACACCTGGCGCTTCAACCCCCACCAATTCCCCGATGCGCCCGGATTGATCCGGCGGCTGCGCTCCGCGGGCGTGCGCACGGTGGTGTGGACGGCGCCCTGGGTCAACCTCGATTCCAGCGACGGGCAGCGCCCGCCCGACGCCGCCTCCGAGTCGCTGCACCGGCGCCCGGCGCCCAACTACGCCGAGGGGGCGGCGGCCGGGCACTTCGTGGCCACCCCCACGGGTGAGCCGCTCGTGACCCGGTGGTGGATGGGGAGCGGCTCGCCCGTCGACTTCACGTCGCCCGCCGCCGAGCGCTGGTGGCGCACGATGGCGCGCTCGGCGCTGGCCCTGGGCATCGAGGGCATCAAGGCCGACGACGGCGACGCCTTCTATCTGCCCCCCGACTCGCGCTTCGCCGACGGCAGCACGGCCGCCGACGCCGGTTGGCGCTGGGGAGGCCTGTACCGCGAGTCGATGCAGCGCGCGCTGGACGAGTCGGCCCCGGGGCGCGGTGTCCTGTTCGGGCGCAGCGGCTGGAGCGGGCAGCAGCGGCTGGGAATGCTGTGGGGCGGAGACCAGGCCTCGGACTTCTGGTCGCTCCGCGCGCTGGTGGCGGCCACCCTCACGGCGGCGGCGAGCGGCTTCTCGAACTGGTCCCACGACGTGGGCGGGTATCTCGGGCACCGCCTGATCGAGCGCTGCCCGAAGGAGCTGCTGCTGCGCTGGGTCCAGTTCGGCTGCCTCACGCCGCTGATGCAGTCCCACGGCCGCTTCGCCCAGGAGCCCTGGGGATACGACCGCGAGACGCTCGAGTGCTACCGCCGCTTCCTGATCCTGCACGAGCGGCTGGTTCCCTACGTGCGCGCCGCGGCCGCCACCGCCGCCCGCTCGGGGCTTCCGATCATCCGCCCGCTGTGCCTGTTCGATCGCCGCGATCCGCGGGGCTGGGCGATCGCCGACGCCTACGGGTACGGCCCCTCGCTGTGGGTCGCCCCCGTGCTCGACGACGGCGCCCGCCAGCGCGCGGTGCCGCTGCCCGCGGGTGACTGGATCGACTTCTGGACCGGTGAGCGAGTGCGCGGCGGCAAGGAGGTGTACGCCGACGCGCCCCTGGACCGCATCCCGGTCTGGGTCCGATCCGGGTCGTTGGTCGTCACCTATCCCGAGGCCGAGATCGCGGCCGGGCTGGGCGACGCCGATCCGGCCGCTCGCCCGCTCGAGGTGACCCTGTGGGGGCGCCCCCCGCGGGCAGGGACCGGCGTGCGACTGGCGGACGGAACGCGCCTGCGCTGGCGCGAGGGCCGGCTCACGGTCACACCGGAGCGCGAGGTCGGCTTTGCCGAGCGCTGACGCCCTTGCCGCAGCGGCCCTGGCGCGCGATGATCCTGCAATGAGCCGGTCAGTCCAACGACCGTATGTGCCCGCCATTCGGGCCGGATTTCGGCCGCCGGCGGGAAGAATTGGCCCCGTTTCTGCGTCTATCTGAGTGCCATGCCAACGCCAGAGCAAGAAAGAGAGCTGGCTGCCCTGGCCGACGGGTCGCTGCCGGAGGCCCAGCGCGCGCTGGCCGAGCAGCGGGCGGCGAGCTCCGCGCTGAGCAGC
This sequence comes from Solirubrobacteraceae bacterium, assembly GCA_035938095.1. Classification (GTDB taxonomy): domain Bacteria; phylum Actinomycetota; class Thermoleophilia; order Solirubrobacterales; family Solirubrobacteraceae; genus AC-64. The sequence continues at coordinate 3,795 of DASZHF010000190.1, read as the reverse complement.
TCGCAGCTGGCCGAGCAGCGCCGAGCGGTCGTCGCTGTCCGCGGCGTCTCCGTGGCCGCGCCGCCGGCGTTGCGAGCCCGCCTCGAGGCGGAGTACGGGCGCCGCGCGCGCGTCCCGCGTACTCGACGCCGGATCCTGACCGTGCCGGCCATCGCGGCGACGGCCGCCGCGGCGGTCACCATCCTCCTGTTCGCGCTGCCCTCCGGCGGACCGGGGGCGCCGAGCGTCGTATCGGCGGCCGCCGTGGCCGTCCGGCCGCCCACCGCCGCCGTGCCGACACCCAATCCCGGGTCGGCGCTGCTCGGGGTGCAGGCGGCGGGCGTGCCGTATCCCAACTGGCTTTCAAAGTACCGCTGGCGGGCGGCCGGGATGCGGACCGACGGTATCGGCGATCGGACCGCCACCACCGTCTTCTATCGCCATGGACGCCGGTCGATCGCCTACACGATCGTGTCGGGGGCTCCGCTCGCACCCGCTGCTCACGCCACGACCACGAGGCGGGAGGGAACGTGGCTTCAGACGCTCGATCTCGGTGGCCGCACGGTGGTGACCTGGACCCGGCTCGGGCACACGTGTGTGCTCTCCAGCGCACACGTCTCCCCGCCCACCTTGATGGACCTGGCCGTCTGGCGCGCCAGCGGGCAGATCCCGTTCTAGGGCTCGGCGCCCAGGGCCCGGGCCACCTGCTGGCGGGCGCGGAACAGCCGGCTGGTCACCGTGCCCTCTCGGACTCGGAGCGCACGCGCCGCCTCCCGGTAGGAGAGCCCCGCGACATCCACCGCGACCAGGGCGTCACGGAACTCGGCCGGTAGGTCCGCGATGACGCCGTACACGAGGCGCGCCTCGACCACTTCGTCCGGCCCGGGCGCGAGCGGGTCGGCCAGCTGATCGAGGTCCTCGCCGGTGGACGCTGAGCGGTCGGGCGATCGGCGCCGTCGCTGGGAGAGGAATGTGTTGCGCAGCGCTCGCAGCAGGTAACCGAGGTCGTCGTCGTTGCGGAGCAGCCGCGGCTTGGCCAGGATCCGGACGTAGGTCTCCTGGACCAGGTCCTCCGCATCCTCTCGCGTTCCCGAGAGCGCCCAGGCGGCACGGTACAGGCGATCCAGGTGATCGCCGAGCCGGTCGGGGTCGAGGACGCGCTGCAGGGCCAACACGTGCGACAGTAACCGGACTGTGAGAGTCGCGGTGACGGGAGCGACCGGGACCATCGGCCGGGCGGTGGTGGGCGGTCTCAAGCGGCGGGGAGACGACGTCACGGTCCTCGCCCGCGACGTCGCTCGCGCCCGGTCGATCTTCGAAGGTGTCGACGCGATCGCCTGGGAGCGGCCCGACACCGACCCCTGCCCGGCGCACGCCCTGGCCGGCCGCGATGGCGTGATCCACCTGCTGGGCGAGCCGATCGCGCAACGCTGGAGCGAGCGGGCGCGGCGAGCCATACGAGACTCTCGCGTGCTCGGCACCCGCAACCTGCGCGCGGGGCTGGAGCTAGCGGATCCGCGGCCTCGGGTCCTGGTCAGCCAGTCCGCCGTTGGTATCTACGGGGCCCGGGGCGACGAGCCGGTGGACGAGTCCCAGCCGCCGGCGCAGGACTTCCTCGCCGAGCTCGTGACGGCCTGGGAGGCCGAGGCCCATGCGGTCGAGAGCCTCGGTGTGCGCGTAGTGATCACCCGCACCGGCGTGGTCCTGTCCCCATCGGGGGGAGCGCTCGAGGAGATGCTGCCGCCGTTTCGCCTCGGCCTGGGCGGGCCGGTCGCGGGAGGTCGGCAGTACGTACCCTGGGTGCATCTGGACGACGTGGTCGGGGCGCTGCTGTTCTGCCTCGATGCGCGCGAGGCGAGCGGACCGGTGAACGTGACCGCGCCCGAGCCCGTAACCAATCGAGAGCTTTCGCGCACGCTGGGCCGGGTGCTGCACCGTCCGGCCGTGATCCCCGTCCCCGCGCTGGCCCTGAGGGTCCTCTACGGGGAGATGGCGTCGGTCGTGACCACCGGGGCCCGCGCGGTCCCCGCCCGCCTACGGGCGCTCGGGTACACCTTCATCCAGCCCGATCTCGAGCAGGCGCTGCGGGCCGTCATCGGTCGGCACTGATCTACCGCTTGCGCGCGCGTCGCTTGTGCTTCTTAACCGTCGCTGCGGTGCACGGGCTGTACCGGCGCCTCTGCCGGACCCGGCCCCCGTTGCGCAGCCGCCCGCGAATCCGCACGACCTGCGTCCGGCCGGGGTTGGTGAGCGTGATCCGAACGACGAGCTTGCGCGAGATGCGAACCCGGTGACCGTTCACGGTCACCTTGGCGGAGCGGAGCCCGCGGAACAGGTGGCGCAGCCGCAGGACGACCACCTGGCGGCTCGGACAGGGGTTGCTGCCCGCGGCGCGCGTCGGCGGCGGGTAGGGCGGGCCGGGCACCGGATAAGCGGCGGGGTTCGCCGGGTTGTTCGGACACCACGGATTCTGCGGTACGTCGAGGCAGGGGTCGGGCATGCTCGCCTGTGCGGGCGGGAGCTTCATCCCGTTCTGGATGTCCTGGTTCGTACCGGCGCGCGGGTAGTTGCCCGCGGGTGTCGCGGGACACGAGAAGAGCAGCTGGCTGTCGCACGACACCTGGGTCCCGAGCGGACTGGCCACCGGATCTCCCGAGTTGGGTTGATGGCAGGAGCCGTGCGTCTGCTGGATCTGGGGCGGTTCGCTGGTCGGGGTGCCGCCTCCGGCTTCGACGTTGTCGTGCCAGCAGTTGCCGTCCGGGTTGGGGTTTGAGATCTCGGCCATGTCCCCATTGGTTGTGTTGCCATAGCCGCCGTTGTTGGCGAACGTGTTGCCGGAGACCTCGTTTGCGAAGTCGTCGAAGTAGCACGCGGTCATTCCGTTGAACTTCTGCCCGCCCTGGCCACCGTTGCAGTTGGCCACGTCCGGCGGGTTGCCGACGTCGGGAAACGGAACGAGCAGGACGCCCCACGCCTTGTTGTTGAAGATGCTGTTGTGGGTGACGATGTCGTGGCGCCCGCCGGAGATGACGACCCCGCTTCCCACGGGTCCGGCGGCGGCGGTGCCGGTGGCGGGCACGTTGGGGTTGTTGTTGTCGTGGACCGAGTTGTTCTGGAACACCCAGCAGGCCTCGGTGCGCTGCGTGCCCGCCGGCTGCTGCGGGTTCTTCGTGGAGCTGGGACACACGCCATCCTGAGGTGATGGGGCGTCGTCGTTGTTCTGGCTGTTGGTGACGAACCCGGACTGATTGTTGTCGAACTCCGAGTACTGGATGATCAGGTTGCCGCCCGAGTTCGTGCCCGAGTAGCCGAGGTCGCTGTTCTCGGCGTGCGCGTGGTCGAGGATCGTGTTGCAGTTCGGACAGGCCCCGATGTAGTAGGCGGCGTCCGCGCTGTTGTTGGCGTACACCTGCGTGTACACGCCCGGGCCCTTGACGTTCGAGGCGTAGATCCCGTAGTTCATGAACGGGGAGCTCGAGTCCTTGAAGTAAGTCGAGCTGGCCGTCAGGTAGGCGCCCCGCCAGGCGTTCATGTTCTGCGTGCCGGTGCTGGCGCCGCCGTCGAACCACAGCACGTCGCCTCCACCCATGTCGCCCGTCAGGAAGTTGCACGCGCTGAGGTTCTCGACGCTGACGCCGCTGGTCCGGTAGACGATCACGCCATCGCGGCCCGCCGGCTTGCCGTTGGCGTCGTTGGGCCCGAAGTCCTGAGCCGAGTCAACGGCGCTGCATTCCGGCGCGCCGGGCTTGGTCCCGTCGAGCATCACGCCGTTGCGGTCCATGCCGCGCAGGTGGATGTCGGGCTTGGTGATGACGA
>DASZHF010000189.1:0-17699 GCA_035938095.1 Solirubrobacteraceae bacterium | reverse complement strand
CGTCCAGCTCGTATTCGGGCGCCTGGAAGGAGATCAGCACCAGCGGGCGGGCGACCAGCACCACGAAACGCTCCTGTTCGGTGTACACCACCCGGATGAGTCCCAGCGTCACCCGGGTGAGGAAGCGCCAGTAGGTCCGAGCCAGGCGCTCGAGGTTCATGGGCGACCAGATCGCGTCGAGCGACTCCTGCGGCAACTCGAGATCGGCAGCCTGAACGGAGCGCACCGCGCCGCTCGGATCGGAGGTCGTCTCGTCCTGGAGATCGAGGATCTTGGCCTGGCGCGGCGGCAACCGCCGCCACCATCTCAGCAGGGCGAGCGCTCCGGTCAGAATTCCGAGCAGGACCGCGGTGATGGCGCCTCTGCGCATCACCGGCAGGCTACCTTCGGCCCCCAGATGGACGGGGCCGGCCTCTCGCTCGGGACCAACAATGTTCACCTCCTCACACGCGTCCGAGTTCGGACATGAGGCGCCGCTTTGATCACGTCGGGCTGCCGGCCGTCCTGATCGCCTGATAGAAGGCGAGGCACATGTCCGAACCGTGGGCTCCCCGCCCGCCGCGGCCGGTGGCCGAGGCGCCGATCGGCAGGTTGACGGAGGCTGCCGAGGACCTCGCCAAGCAGTGGCTGGCGGCTCTGATGGCCAGCAGTCCCCTCGAGGCGGCGCCGTCCATGCCGTTGGCCGTCTTCGCCCGTGAGGCGCCAGACCTGTGCGCCGCCGTGGTGCGGGCGCTGGGCGCCGATCACGAGCGCGACCGGCTGCGTTCGGGGGGAGACCTTCACTCGCTGGCCGCCGGGGCCGCGGTCATGGCCGGCGCGCGCGATCCGGCCGCGGCCGTGGCGGCCATCGACGCCCTCCGGGGTGTCGTGTGGACGGCGCTGCTGCCCGGGCTGACGCGTCCGGCGCCCGAAGAGGTGGCGGCGGTGTCCGAGCGACTCAACTACGTCTGCTCGCTCGTCACTCAGGCGGCGCTCGCGGCCCCCGCCGGCGCGGGCCAGACCGCACCCGGCTCCGGGGAGCCCGGACCGGCACCGAGCTCGCCGGAGACCGGATCGGCGGGGTGGTCTCGGGGATCCGCATCCAGCCCGCCTTCACCGCCCTCCGAGTCGGGCCCCGGGCCTCTGGGCTCGAGCACGCCCCCGGAGCCGTTCGTGGAGCCGACCGTCGAGGGCCCACTGTCGCTTCGAGACACGCGCAGTCGCGCGGGCCGGTTTGAACGGGGTGACGCGGCGTCATGGGTCGCCGCGATCGAGCGCCGCCTGGAGCGTTACCAGCGTGACTCGGTCGAATTCGCAGCTCTGCTGATCGAGACGGACGGGATCGAGCGGCTGCTGGTGGCGGAAACGGGCCGCGAGGTGGCGATCGCCATCGAGGCGGTGGAACGGGCGATCTCGGAGGAACTGCGACCAGCCGACACGCTGGTTCGGGAGTCGCTGGGTCGCTATTGGTTGCTGGCTCCCGACACCGACGCTCCCGGCGCCCGCCTGCTCGCCGACCGCGTGGCGGAGGTCGTCAGCCAGCGGGCGTCGCACCGCGGAGCTCCCTTGACGGTCTCGATCGGCGTCGTGGTCTGCCCGGAAGACGGAACGGATTCGGCGCAGCTGGCGGAGGAGGCCGAAGAGCGCCTGTTCGCGGCGCGAGCAGGGGGCCAGCACGCGTCGAACGCCGCCGACTGAGGCACGGGACCCGGGCGCTTACAGCTGTACGGGCGCTCAGGCGCCCGCATGGCGCTCGAGGTGGTTGGCGCTCAGGCGCCCGGGGGCCCGGCGAGCGCCGAACCCGCCGAACCCGTGTGCCCCAGGATCAGCGTCCCGATCTGCTCGGAGCCCGTGAACCCCAGCGCCCGAGCAGCGGCGAACGTGAGGTCCCAGGTCGCCCGGCTGAACGGTCCGCGATCGACGACCGGAACGGCAAGGCTTGCGCCGCGGTAGTAGACCTCGACCAGCGTTCCGCAGGGCAGCGTGCGGCTGGCCACGCCGATCAGCCGGTGGGTCATGCGCTCCCCGCACGCCGTCTTCCGACCGTAGGACCCGGGCCCGTACCACGTGGCCCGAGCGGGCCGGTAGACGGTCAAGTTTGCGACCAGGCTGGCGGATCCGGGCGCGGCGTCCGCCTGAGCGCTGCCAGCGCGCGTCGTAGCCACGTACGCCCGGAAGGCCAGGTGACCGGGTTCGCTGGCCCTCCACGAGATCGTGAAGGCACCCTGATCGTCCGCGCGGGCGCGGCCGGTCGTCACCCAGCGGCCCTGGGATGGGCTGAGTCGCTCCACGATCACATCGTGCTGCGCCGCCGCCGCCCCCAGGCTCCCCTGGACCTGGACCGTCCGCCCCAGCCAAGCGCCAGAGGTGACTCGTTGCGGCGACGCGGCGCCGGTCGTGGGTGCGGTTCCGGCTGGGCCGGGCGGGGTGTCGCTCGTGGGAGCTGCCGCCCCGCCGGCTGGCGCCGCGCCGGCGCCGTCCGCGGCGGCGACCGGGACCGAAAGCCCCAGGCTGATCAAGGCCAGGGCGGCGAGGGCCGTCGCGTTTTGTGCACGCATCGTCATCTGAAGGCACCGCGGTTCGCCTACGGGGTGAGCTGACGGGCTCGCGCGGGAAACTGCCCGCGCTACGGTCCCCGATGGACCGATTCGCCCCGGCGGGCATCGGCTCTACGACGCCCGCAGTGGTTCCCCCGTCCAGCGCCTCCGGAGAGGCATCTGGCTCGGCAAGCGGCGCAGTATAGGCGAGGGCCCCGCCCCATGGGCGCCGGTCAATAGCCCCGCCCCAGGGGCGGCGGTCAATCGCCCCCGCGGCTTCAGGGCTTGGGCAGGCGAGACAGCGCCGAGCGCAAGATGCGCCCGCTCAGGCTCAGTCCGGCCCCGGCCAGCTCTCCGGCCGCTTGAACCGCGGCGCCGACGATCTCGGGGCCGCTGGGCGGCTCGATCGGCCGAGGGGCACGCGTCGGGGCGCCCACGCTCGCCGGGGGCCGCGTGGTCCGCCGGCCCCGGGTCGGTCCGGTGATCAGTGGCTGCCGACCGGTGGGAGTGGTGGGCGACCCCGAGTCCTTGACCCGGCTTCGCGCTCCGCTGGGATCCTTCGCCCGGGCCGCCGGTGCTGTCGCGCCCTTGGCTCTGCGGCGCGGCGCAGGCTTCGGCTTCGCAGCGCTGCCGCGCGGGCCGGTCGTGTCCTTGGCTCGCGCTCCGGAGCCCGACCGGCGACCGTCCACGGTCAAGCCTCGCCCGGCCCCGTTCGTATCCCCGGACGTTGGGACGGACTCGGCCGCGGAGCTGGCGTCGGCGGGCCCGTCGGCGGCGGCGCTCGCGCCGGCAGCCCGGTCGGCGGCGGCGCTCACACGGGCGGCCCGGTGCGCCGCGGACCCGCCGGTCGCCCCGACCTGCGGCGCTCGGCCGGCGCGCTTGGCGCTTCGCAGCTGCGGGCGCCGTCGAGGCAGGCTGGACATCACCTCGGCCTGGGGCGCGCGTTCGGTGGGGTCGCCGGCGGTGGGCTCGCCCGCGACCCGCTCGCCCGCCGGGTCGCCCGCGGCCCGCTCGCGCGCCGGCTCGCCCGCGACCCGCTCGCCCGCCGGGTCGCCCGCGGTCCGGTCGCCCGCCGGGTCGCCCGCGGCCCGCTCGCCCGCCGGGTCGCCCGCGGCCCGCTCGCCCCCAGCTTCGGGCATCGTCGGCTTCGGGTCCAAGTCCTCCATCCTCGACATCATCGCGCACGGTGATCGCCCGCGCCTGCTGGCCCAAAATTGGGCCCTAACCCCCCTGGCAACCCGCCGAGAATCGACACCGTCCGGCTAAAGGCCGACCCAGTCCGACCCGACAGCATCTGAGCAAGCCAATGCCGCCCCCGGTCAGCTCGGCGGCTGCCGTCGCCCGACGCCGCCCGGGAGCGCGCCCCTCCCCCTCATGAAACTCGAACCGCCGATCCACGTATACAAGTGACCCCATCCTGCAGGCGAAACCAGGCCCCGGAGTGACGGATCCCCGTTGACTACGGAAAGTGAAGCTCATACGATGGAAACGCTGCTCTTGCGCGCTACGGTGGGGAGGAGTCAGGTCCCGGTCCGCGGCCTCCTACTGCACCCGGCAGGTCGCCGTCGCGCCAGAGTGCCCCGCAATAGCACGTGCCCCTGCGCCCGGCTGAACCCAGCTCACTTCAAGAACATCTGATCGAGACACTTCAAGGAAGCGGATGTCAGTAGCCGAACTGCAAGAACTGGAAGAGGTCAAGTCACTGGTCGCCAAGGGCCAGCAGGTCGGCGTCCTCACGTACGCGGAGATCGCCTCCGCGGTCTCCGAGCTCGACCTCGACGAAACCGATCTCGAGGATCTCCACGGCCTGTTCGAGCGCTCGGAGATCGAGCTGGTCGAGGACATCGACCCGGCCACCGCCGCGACCGCCGACGTCGAGCGCGCGCCCGACAAGCGGGGCCGGCGCAAGCCTAAGACCACGCTCGACCTCAAGCCGGACATGACGACCGACTCGCTGCAGCTGTTCCTCAAGGACATCGGCAAGGTCCGGCTGCTCACCGCCCAGGAGGAGGTCGATCTGGCCAAGCGCATCGAGCGCGGCGACCTCGACGCCAAGCAGAAGATGGTCGAGTCCAACCTGCGCCTGGTCGTCTCGATCGCCAAGAACTACCGCAACCAGGGCCTGCCGTTCCTCGACCTGATCCAGGAGGGCACCCTCGGGCTCGTGCGCGCGGCCGAGAAGTTCGACTACCGCAAGGGGTTCAAGTTCTCCACCTACGCGACCTGGTGGATCCGCCAGGCCATCGCTCGCGCCCTGGCCGACAAGGCCCGCACGATCCGGATCCCCGTCCACGTGGTCGAGAAGCTCAACAAGATCGGTCGCGCCGAGCGCAAGCTGGTGACCGAGCTCGGACGCGAGCCGACGGCCGACGAGATCGCCGAGGTGACCGGGATCGAGCCCGAGGAGGTGGACGCAATCAAGCGCTCCGCCCAGGCGCCGGTGTCGCTGGAGAAGCCGGTGGGCGACGAGGAGGAGTCCGAGTTCGGGCAGTTCATCGCCGACGAGCGCGCCGAGTCCCCCTACGAGCGGGCGGCGGAGATCCTGACCAAGGAGGCGCTGCGCGAGGCGCTCGAGAACCTGTCCTACCGCGAGCGCCGCGTGCTGGAGCTGCGCTACGGGCTCGGGGGCGAGCACCCCCGCACGCTGGACGAGGTGGGGCGCACCTTCAACGTCACCCGCGAGCGGATCCGCCAGATCGAGAATCAGTCGCTCAAGAAGCTCCAGAGCCTCGCCGAGGCCCAGAAGCTCCGCGACGTCGCCTGATCATTAAGGGCTCCGCCCCCCAAGGGGGCTTCGCCTGCAAGCCCGCCCCGCCCGGCCCTGGGCGTTCCGTCCGCCCCGGGCCCGTGGGCTCCTAAGGGGAGGTGGCTAGGATGCCGATGAGAACTTCGTGATGTTCGACGTCCACGAAGCGCTGCGCACCCTTGTCCGGCGGGAGGGATCGGACCTTCACCTGAAGGCCCATGCCCCGCCGCTGTTTCGCGTGCACGGCGAGCTGGGCCCCGGCGAGAGCTCCGAGCCCCTGGAGCCCAAGGACACCGAGGGCGCGCTCCACGCGCTGCTGACCGACCCCACCAAGCTCGAGGAGTTCGCGAACGAGCACGAGGTCGACTTCTCCTTCGAGCTCGAGGGCGCGGCGCGCTTCCGGATCAACGCCTTCCGCCAGCGCGGCAAGATCTCGCTCGCCTGCCGAGCGATTCCGCACCGCATCAGCACGATCGACGAGCTGGCCCTCCCGACGGTCGTCCGTGAGCTGGCCGAGGAGGAGCGCGGGATCATCCTTCTCACCGGCACGACGGGCTCGGGCAAGTCGACCACGCTCGCGGCCATGATCGACCACATCAACGAGAGCTCGGCCAAGCACGTCGTCACGATCGAGGACCCGATCGAGTTCGTTCACGCCGACAAGCGTTCGGTGATCAACCAGCGCGAAGTGGGGATGGACACGACCTCGTTCAAGCGCGCGCTGCGCCGCGTCCTGCGCCAGGACCCCGACGTGATCCTGATCGGAGAGATGCGCGACGAGGAGACCGTGCACACGGCGCTCTCCGCGGCCGAGACCGGTCACCTCGTGCTGTCCACCGTCCACACGATCGACGCTCCCGAGACGGTCAACCGCATCATCGAGTTCTTCCCGCCCCACCAGCACGGGCAGGCCCGGGCGATGATCGCCGGCACGCTCAAGGGCGTCATCTCCCAGCGCCTGGTGCCCGGTGCCCAGGGCGGCCGCGTCGCCGCCTGCGAGATCATGCGCATGACCGGCCGGGTGCGAGACATGATCATGGACCCCGCCCAGACCGGGCGGCTCCCCGAGGTGGTGGCCACCGGCGCCTACTACGGGATGCAGACCTTCGATCAGGCCCTGTTCGACCACGTCAAGAACGGGCGGATCTCCTTCGAGGAGGCGTTGCGCGCTGCCAACAGCCCCCACGACTTCAAGCTGCTCCACGCGGCCGACGGCCGGCGCGGTACGACGATGGACGACGTCGCCGACGCCCAGTCCAAGCGCGAGCAGGTTGCCGGTACGCCGGCCAACGGCTCGGAGTCGGGTGGCTCCGACTCCGCCCTCGCCGGGCCCGAGTCCGGGACTCCCGGGTCAGCTTCCCCGCTGCGCCTCGCCGAGTAGCCCCAGGCGGGGGCGCCCGGCGCCCCCGGCGATACTTCAGTTGGTAAAGTTATGGGAGCTATGGCTTCCGATGACACCTGTCCCGTCTGCCGAACCGCGGACATCGTCTGCGGCAAGTGGACCCTGCTGCTGATCCGCGACCTGGCCGAAGGACGCACCCGGTTCTGCGAGCTCGAGCGCTCGCTGGCGGGCATCAGTCCGCGCACTCTCTCTCTGCGCCTGCGGGCGCTCGAGGAGGAGGGGATCGTCGAGCGCCACACCTACCCCGAGGTCCCTCCGCGCGTCGATTACGCGCTCACCGAGAAGGGCCGCGCGCTGCTGCCCATCATCGATGACATGCGCGCGTACGGGACCAGGTGGCTCGCCGTCGATGACGCCGCCGGCGACTGCACTCCTGTCTCGACGGCCAAGCCGGCGCGCGCCCCAGCGCGTCGCACCGCCGTCGCCGCTGCCTAGGCGCCGGCCCGCGGCCTGAGTGCGGGCACCGCCGTCGCCGCCGCGTAGGCGCCGGCCCGCGGCCTGAGCGGGCGCCCCGAGCGCGGGCTCGCCGAGCGCCGCCCTAGCCGAGCGCCGCCCCCGCCGAGCGCCGCCCTGGGACCGCAGCGCCCGGCCCTGACACTCCTCAGCCTCCTGCAATACCTCCTGCGCCTGGCAGGAGGCCCGCCGCACTCGACGAAACGCTGCGTTCGTGCGCTCACGGACGCTGCATGCGGCGCTGACCGCGTTCGCCGAGGAGGCGGCCGCCTCGCTCGCCGCCGAACGCGCCCACGGCGCCGAGCTCCCTTACGACGTGGTTCAGGCCGGGCGTTCCTCACGCGGCGGCACTCCCCTGTACTGCTACCGCCCGATGACGGGCGAGTTCATCCTCGACCGCGTCGATGCGCTGCGCGGTCTGGACACCTATGCGCCCGCGGTACGCGCCCTGGCTGCGATCGACGGACTCGGGCACTACCTGCGCGCCCGCGGCCGCCGGGGCGTACCCGTCGATCGCCGGTCGTGCGCCGAGCTGGCCCTGTTCGTGTTCCTGTCCGAGCTCTTCGACGAGGCGACCGAGTTCGAGCTCCCCGCCGAGCGGCTGCGGCGCACCTACGCCAAGTTCGAGGCGGTCGTGTTCGCGGAGGCCAGCCAGACGACCTTCCTGGCCGTGGCCCGCGGAGTCGAGATCGGCTCATCCGAGCTCGAGCTCGGCGGCGGGCTCGCCCTGATCCGCGCCGAGGCCATCGACGACGGACCGCCGGATCCCGTGCTCCCCGGAGCCCCGGAGGAGGAACCGAGCGTCCTCGTCGCGCTGAGCGTGCAGGCCACTCCGGGCGAGCCGGGCGTGCTCGAAGAAGCGCGCAACGTGCTCGCGGGCTTGGTTGAGGCGCTGACGCTGTTCGGCGACGCCTGCGTGGCCGTGGACCCCGCCGGCTGGATGCGGGTGGACGACGGGCCCTGGCAGGTGGTGGTGCTCGGCCGCCACTCCTTCGGGCGCGGATTGCTGCGCATCGCTCCGCTTCAGGAGGACGAGCTGCGCGCGTTTTGCTCGCTCGTCGCCCGCCGGGCGCCGCGCGGCGGCGAGCTGGCCTGGGCGTTGGCGCGCTTCCGTATGGGATGCGAGCGCGAGCACCGTTGGGAGGGTCTTACCGACCATCTGCTCGCTCTGCGGGCGCTGCTCGAGCCCGAGGGTCTTGAGAGCGGTCGCCTGCCCGGCCGCCTGGCGGCGATCTGCGCCACGCCCGATGATCGCGCCGAGCTGGCCGAGCGGGTGGCGGATGTGGTCGCGCTCGAGCGCGCCGTTATGGGCGGCCTGGAACCCGCCGACCGCGATGGGGAGCTGCTCGCGGATGAGTTGGTTGGACACCTGCGGGCCCTCCTGCGCGATGTCGTCTGCGGGCATCTGGACCCCGACCTCCAGGGCCTGGCCGACCGGCTGATCGGCGAGGCGGCCGCCGAGGAGATGGATGCCGAGCTCGAGTTCGAGGCGCTGGACGAACAGGTCGGGGCCGAGCCGGAGCTCGCGGACGATGACTACTCCGAGGAGGACGCTGAGGGGGACGGCTGGTCCGAGGAGGACGCGCCCGAGCACTGGTCCGAGGAGGACGCTGCACCGGATGAGTGGTCCGAGGAGGCTCTGGCGCAGGAGGACTTCTCCGAGGAGGATCTGGCGGATCTGGCGGATCTGGCGCCGCAGGAGTTCTCCGAGGAGCCGATCGCGTTGGTGTCCGACGAGCAGATCGAGTCCGCGCACGAATCCGAGCTGCCCGCCGACGGCGAGCACCACTCCGAGGAGGACGAGACTGTCGACGGGCGCGGGTCAGACCGCGAGCCTGTTGACGATGTGGCTCGGGAGCCGGCCTCCGAGGAGCAGACCGTCGACGAGCGCGGGTCTGAGCCCGCGACCCGCTCCCCGAAGCCGCGCCGGACGACGAGGAGACGTAGCTCCCCCAAGCCCGGTCGCGCCGCCACCCGCACGCGCTGAGACTTCGTACCCGCTCACGCGCAGGCGGCGCTCACGCGCGGTCGGTGCTCGGCCGCGGTTGGCGCTCACGCGCGGTCGGCGAACAGGTGGCGCGCGATGTGCACGAGGCCCTCCGCGTCGTGCACGTCGGCGTCCAGGTGCGGGACCAGGATCGGTTCGGGATCGTCGAGCTCGCGCGACAGCCGGGCAATGCTGGCGCGGTCCCGCTCGGCCAGGACCTGGAAGTCGGCGAGGTTGGCGGCTACGCGTCGCGCCAGCGGCTGTCCCACGTGGGCGGTCAGCTCGGCGTCCACCTGCTGCGGATCGACCTCGAGCAGTTGGGCGGGGTGAACTCGGTTCACGACCAGGGCCGCGAACGGCATCCCGGCGCGGCCCAGTTGAGCGCGAAAGTAGATCGCCTCCTCGACCGGCTCGGCTTCGGGCGAGGTGACGATCACGAACCCGGTAGCCGGATCGCGCAGCAGGGAGCCAACCGCCGCTGCGCGCTGGCGGAAGCCATCGAGCAGTCCGCCCAGGACGCGGAAGAACACCGACAGGTCCTGGAGCAGGTCCACTCCGGTGAGTCGCTTGAGCAGCGCGAAGACGACCCCGGTGCCCCGGCCGACGACTCGCGAGGCCAGCCCCGTGGGCGCGAGGAACATGCGCAACGCCCGTCCATCCAGGAACTGAGTCAGCCGGCCCGGTGCCTCTAGGAAGTCGAGGGCGTTGCGCGAAGGCGGCGTGTCGAGCACGAGCATGTCGAACTCGCCCGACCGGTGCAGCTCGTAGAGCTTGACTACGGCGCTGAACTCCTGGGAACCGGCCACGGCGCTCGAGAGCTCCTGGTAGATCCGGTTGGCCAGCACCTCCTCGCGCGTCGTCTCGTTCGGCGCCAGGCGAGCGACCAGGTCGTCGAAGGTTCGCTTGGGGTCGAGCATCATCGCCCACAGCTCTCCCCGCATTTGCACCCCGTGCACCTCGAAGCGCTCGGGTTCGATCCGACGAGGCTCGTTGCCGAGCTCCTCCAGCCCCAGCGAGTTGGCCAGCCGCTTGGCTGGGTCGATGGTGACCACGGCCACCCTCTGGCCCGCGGCGGCCAGGCCCATGGCCAGCGCCGCAGAAGTGGTGGTCTTGCCTACTCCGCCGGACCCGGCGCAGATGCAGACCTGCTTGCCCTCGAGTCGCGCGCCGATGCTCACAGCGCACCCATCGGCCGGTTCACGGTGCGCCCATCGGTCGGTTCACAGTGCGCCCATCGGCCGGTTCACAGTGCGCCCTCGAGCCGGTCGGCCAGGAGCGCGAGCTCCTCGGAGCCCAGGGTGGCCGAGTAAAGGAACGGAAGCGCCGCCGGAGGGCGGCCGGTGCCGCGGCGCAGCCGATCGACCTGGCGGCGCTGGTCGCGGGCCTGGTCAGCCTGGGAGAGCGCGGCCCGAATGCCCGCCTGGACCGGGCTCCAATGGTCACTCGGCTCGGGCTCGGGGGACGGGGTCTCCTCGCCCGGGGCAAGGGCCGCTCGCAGGCGCTCGAGGTCGCGGGGTGAGAAGCGAGCCGGTGCCAACGCGTTGACCACCACCCGGTCGAGGTCCAAGCCCATGCGCCGGCGCAGCTCCACGTGAAGGAACAGGGCCTCGGTGACCGGCAGCTCGTGCGGCGTGGTCACGGCAACGACGCCCGTCTGCCGGCCGTCGGCGAGCATCTCGTGGATCGTACGAGCCTGCCTCGCGATCGGGCCGGCTCGTGCGATGTCGGCAAATGAGCTGGGCGTGGTCAGGTAGGCGAGCCCGTGACCCGTGGCCGGCGCGTCGACCACGACCAGGTCGTAGGGCTTGGTCCCCGGTATCCGGCGCTCGCGCTGGGAGAGCTCCCACAGCTTGCCGACCGTCAGCAGCTCCTGCAGGCCCGGAGCGGCGGCGGCCAGGTAGTTGAACGCCCGGCTCGCGCTCAGCGCCTCCGCCAGCGCCCGTACCCGCATCTGATCGACGAGGTACTCCTCCATCGCGCGGTGCGGGTCGATCGAGATCCAGAACAGCCCCGGCCGGAGCTCGACCTCGGTCTCGGGCGCCCTCGCGACCTCGGGGTCCGTTCCCAGTGTCCGGGAGATGTCGCGGCGCAACGCCACCTCGGCGACGATGGTTCGCAGTCCGCGGGCGGCGGCCAGGCTGCCCAGAGCGGCGGCCACGGTCGACTTGCCCACACCGCCCTTGCCCATCACGAAGAGCAGTCGCTTGCTCAGCGGGTGACTGGCGGTGGGTCCCGTTCGGCGCTGGCCCGACCCCGACGGCGACGCCGTCCGCCGCTCGCGACTCCGGCTCGGCTGGCGACGGTCTGACGGCATAACCGGCCGTGGACAGTAATGCGAGGGGCCGAATGCCAGGCCGAGCCGGCATCGCCGTGCCCGCCCACGCCCGGTCGCGGCGCCCGCCCATGCCGGTCCCGGCGCCCGCCCACGCCGGTCCCGGCTCCCGGAACGGGCGGCGGCAGGATTACCGGCTCCACATGCGAATAGAGGCCCGTACGGGCGATGTTTCGCCCGTGCGAGCAAGCCTGAGTCCATCCGGGCAACCCCGAAAACTGGAGCCTCGCCGTGGAAGGACAGCCGCAACCCACAGCCAAGGTCATCGCGTTCGCCAACCAGAAGGGGGGCGTGGCCAAGACGACCACCACGCTGAACCTGGCCGCCGCCTTCGCCGAGGAGGGCCATCGGGTCCTGTGCGTCGACATGGACCCGCAGGGCAACCTCACGATGTCGCAGGGAATAGACCCGGACTCGCTCGAGAAGTCGATGTATGACGTGCTGGTCCATCAGATGTCCATCCGCGAGGTGATCCGCCGGCGCGAGGTCGACATCGCCTGCGCGTCGATCGACCTGGCCGGGGCGGAGATCGCCATGTCCACCCAGATCGGTCGCGAACGCGCGCTGGAGAAGGCGCTGCTGCCCGTCCGCGAGGACTACGACTTCATCTGCATAGATACTCCGCCCAGCCTGGGACTGCTCACGATTAACGCGCTCACTGCCGCCGACAAAGTGATCGTCCCCGTGCAGTGCGAATATCTATCGATGCGTGGGCTCATCCAGCTCCAGAACACGCTCGCGATGATTCGCGAGCACCTGAACCCGGACGTGGACATAGAGGGGATCCTGCCGACGCTGGTCGACTCTCGCACCATCCACGCCAAGGAGGCCATCGAGATCCTGGAGGAGAACTTTGGCGACCGGGTGTTCGCCTCCCGGATCCGCAAGACCGTGCGCTTCGCCGAGGCGCCGGTGAAGGGAATGTCGGTGCTCAAGTACGAGCCGGACGGCGTTGCGGCTCAGTCCTATCGCCAGCTGGCGAAGGAGGTTCTCAGCAATGGCAGGCGGTAAGCGAGCCAGTATGCGCGAAGGGCCGCTCGCGGCCCTGTTCCGTCGTACCGAGGAGCTCGGCCGGTCACCGGACGAGTCTGCGGATCGCACGGATTCCGGCGCCTCCGGGGGTCGTCCGGGCTCGCCCGGAGCGGGAGACCCGGCCACGGCCGCCGGCCGGCGCACGGCCTACCCCGACCAGGAGACCGACGACCCCGCGAGTCGACCGGTACCGACGCCCCAGGAGCGCCTGCGCCACGCCTTCTCATCCGACATTCCGGAGAACATCCTGGATCGCCCTTCCGAGCACGACGTCTACGCGCGCGCGGCGGCCAGCGCCCCCGAGTCGCGCCTCACCGGCAGGCCGGTGCTGCGCGTCGTGGGCGTGGGCGGCGCCGGTGTCAACGCTGTCAACCGGATGGTGGAGGCCGAGGTCGAGGGAGTCGAGTTCGTGGCCATCAACACGGACTTGCAGTCGCTTCAGCAGTCGAGCGCCCACCTGACCGTCCACATCGGAGGCGAAATCACCAGGGGTTTGGGCTCGGGCTCGGACCCGGAGCTGGGCCGGCGCGCGGCGATGGACGAGCAGGACCGAATCAAGTCGCTGCTCAAGGGTTCGGACATGGTCTTCATCACCGCCGGAGCCGGGGGCGGCACCGGCACCGGCGCGGCGCCGATCGTCGCCCGCATCTCTCGCGAACTGGGCGCGCTGACCGTGGGCATCGTCACGAAGCCGTTCGGCTTCGAGGGATCCCGCCGCAGCGAGCAGGCCGACCAGGGCATCAAGTCCCTCGCCGCCGAGGTGGACACGCTCATCGTCGTGCCCAACAACCGCCTGCTCACCGTGCTCGACCGCCAGACGTCGATGGTGGACGCCTTCCGGGTCGCCGACGACGTCCTGCGCCAGGGCGTGCAGGGCATCTCGGACCTGGTCACGCTCCCCGGCTTGATCAACCTCGACTTTGCCGACGTGCGGACGATCATGTCCGAGGCCGGTAGCGCGCTGCTGGGGATCGGAATGGGAACCGGAGAGCATCGGGCCACCGAGGCGGCGGCGCAGGCCGTCGCCTCGCCGCTCCTCGAGACCTCAATGGACGGAGCCCGCTCGATCCTGCTCTCGATCACGGGTGGGCACGATCTGTCTCTGTGGGAGGTCAACGAGTCCGCCAAGGCGGTTGCCGAGGCCGCCCACCCCGACGCAAATATCATCTTCGGAGCCATGATCGACCAGAAGCTCGACGACCAGGTGTGGGTGACCGTGGTGGCGACGGGTTACGGCGACGCTCCGGTCCGTCCTTCCCGGCGGGTGGAGGAGCCGGCCGGCGAGCTGCGCGTGCACCGCGGGATCGGCCGGTCCCCGGTCGGGGCACCGTCCCCCCGGCGGAGCCTCACCGTCCCCGAGCTCGACGTACCCGAGTTCATTCCCCGCGGCTGACGACCGAGCCGAGATCCTCCGCCGAGGGCCCGCGGCGAGCCTCACGCCTCGGGCGCACTCAATTTGCCGCTGATGTGCGCCGGGCCTGGCTACGCTGAGCCCGAAGCAACCGGAGGGATGATTTGACGCGGACCGAACAGCCCAGCCGCGGCCTGGTGGCCGCCGGGCACCAGGTCACCGCCCAGGTGGGCGCCGAGGTACTGCGCGACGGAGGTAATGCGGTCGACGCCGCCGTGGCCGCGATGCTCGCGTCCTTCGTGGCCGAGCCCCTGCTCACGGGTCTGGGGGCGGGGGGCTACATGCTGGTGGCGGGGGCGGGGGAGAAGCCCGCGCTGCTGGACTTCTTCGTTGCGGCTCCGGGTCAGGGCCGCGAGGAAGGAGCACGGGCCGAGCTCGTGCCCATCGACGTTTCCTTCGGCGATGCCGTTCAGGTCTTCCACGTCGGTCCCGCTTCGGTCGGGGCCTACGGAGCTCCCGCCGGGGTGTGCGCGGCGGTCGAGCGCTGGGGATCGTCGCCCCTCGCGGACCTGGCCGCTCCCGCGGCGCAGCTGGCCCGTCAGGGGGTGGCGCTCAACGCCGAGCAGGCCTACGTCGCCGAGATCCTGACCGACCTGCTGGCCAGTACCCCCGAATGCCAGGCCCTGTGGGCACCGGACGGGCGGATCCTGCGCGAGGGGGATGTCCTGGTCGACGCCGAGCTGGGAGACGCCCTGGAGCGGCTGGGGCGCGACGGGGCCCGGCCGTTCTACGACGGAGACATCGCCGCTGCCGTATGCGACTGGCTCGAGGCCCGGGGCGGCACTCTCACCCGGGAGGACCTGAGCAGCTACCGGGCGGTCGAGCGCGAGCCCGTGCGCGCCATCTACCGCGGGCGCGAGCTGCTCACCAACCCGCCGCCTTCCGCGGGAGGGATCCTGCTCGCCTACGCGCTGGCGCTGCTGGGGCGCGCTCCCGGTCCGCCGCCCGTCGAGCGCATGGTCGACGTGATGGAGGCCGCTCAGGCCGAGCGTACGCCGGAGTTCATGGAGGGACTGGCCGACTCGGGCTTTCTGGGCCGCTTCCTGGGCGAACGCCTGGGGACCACCACCGGACGCGAGTCGAGCACGCCGCTGGGGTCAGCGACCGACCCGGGGTCCACCACGCATCTGGGGTCGACCACGCACATCTCCGTGCTCGACGCCGACGCCCTGGCCTGCAGCGTGACCTGCACCAACGGAGAGGGCTCGGGGATCATCGTCCCCGGAACCGGGCTGCACCTCAACAACATCATGGGCGAGCAGGACCTCAACCCGCTGGGCTTCCACCGCCACCGTCCCGGGATCCGGATGCCGAGCATGATGGCCCCGTCGGTCGTTCTGCGCGATGGCGAGGTCGAGCTTGTGCTCGGCAGCGCGGGTTCGAACCGCATCCGCTCGGCGCTGCTTCAGACGATCGTCGGAGTGGTCGATCACGGGCTCGACGCCGAGGCGGCGGTGCGCTCCCCGCGCCTGCATTTCGAGGACGGCGTGGTCTACGCGGAACCGGGGGTCGACGTGGCACCGCTCGAGGACGCCGGCCGCACGGTGGCGCGCTTCGGACGGCTCAACCTGTTCTTCGGTGGCGTCCAGGCCATCCAGCGCGATCCGGACAGCGGCGAGGCGTCCGGGGCGGGCGACCCCCGCCGCGGCGGAGTCGCTGTGCTCGCGTGAGGCGCCCGGCGCTCGTGCGCCGCGCCGGGTCGCCCCGGGCGCTCGCGCGCCCTTCGCTCGCGGCCCTGGCGCTGACGGGCTCGCTTGCGGCGTGCGGCGCTTCGCCCCCCGACCTGTTCGCGGTCCAGCGCACCGGCACCGTCCCCGGCGCGCGACTCACGCTCGTGGTGAGCGACAACGGTGGCGTCAGATGCAACGGGAGTGCCAGTCGCCAGCTCACCGACTCCCAGCTTCTGGCCGCGCGCCAGCTCCAGCGCGACCTGGACAACCCGGCCAAGCACGCCGTCACCCTCGCGCCCACACCCCTGTCGGTTTTCACCTACTCGGTGACCACGCCCTCTGGCAGCCTGCGCTTCAGCGACACGTCGCCCGGGATCACCCCGGTCTTCCAGCGAGTGGCCGCCTTCACCCACGAGGTGGCCACCGGGGTCTGCCACCTCCCGCGCTAGCTCGAGCCTCCCGTCGCTCAGCGCCGCCGAGCCGTGCGCGGATCGCGCGCACGAAGTCGGCGATTCACGTCAGATGCACTTTCCCGTTGGAGCGGGCGCGGCTCTGGACGCGTTCCATCATCTCGAGCCGCCTCATGGCGGCCCGAAACAGGCGCGCTACAAGTTCCAGGCGGGCGTTCTCCGATCGCAGCTCGAGCAGGCCCTGCTTCGCCTCGAGACCGAAGTCCACGGTGGCGGCCATCTCGTAGGAGCTCATGGCGGCCAGCTCCTCGGGCTCGGGTGGGGTGTCGGTCGCCTGCTCGACGAGCTCGGCGTAGCTGGTCCGGGCGGTGTCCGCGGCACCGTCGTCGCTCTCCTCGGTGCGGTCATCGAGGAACTCGACCGTCCCAGCCGGATAGGGGAGGTGGTCGTTGCGGCTCAGCAGCCGGAACGGGCGCGTCCCCCGAGTCAGGATGTTCAGCCGCCCGTCGTCCATGCGCTCGAGCACGCGCTCGATCCGGCACGCGCAACCGACTGGCTTGAGCTCCTCCTCCGCCATCCACACGATCCCGAACTCCCGCTGGCGCTCGAGACACTCGTTGATCATGATCCGGTAGCGCTCCTCGAATATGTGCAGCGGCACGTACTCGCTGGGGAGCGCCACAAGGCCAAGCGGGAACAGCGGGAACTCGTGCAGGATCTCCTGGGCCATCTCTGGCCAGTGTACGAACGGCGGGTTAGGCGCAGCTTTATTTCGTGGCGTCCGGGGACCCGATTCGGGAGGGCCGTCTGGCTACGCGCCGGGTTTGCGGGCCGCGATCATCAGGTTGTAGAAGAGTGCGGGCGGGAGCCGGGGCTCGAGCAGCCAGCGATCCAGTCCTTGAAGGAGCAGGTAGCCACGGTAGGCGTACTGGCGCCACAGCCACGGTACCTCGGTGGGCTCGGCCGTGGCCTCGAGCGCCCGGTTGATCCACCCAAACCAGTTCGCGAGAAGCTCCTCGCCCCGCACACGGACGCCTGCGAACCCGGTCGCGTGAGCGGCCTCGGCCAAGGCCCGGGGGGTGAAGGCGTGTACGTCGACCAGGTGCTCGAGTACCGGGTCGGCCCCTCCGTGACCGCCGGGGGCGCCCGCGGGACCCGCCCTCATCAACGCTCTCCAGACGGGAGCGACAGCCAGCCCCGCGCGCTTGGGCACGGCGGCCAGGCGGTCCCCGTAGCAAGACGGCTCGCCCGCGAACACCACGCTTCCCCCCGGGCACAACACGCGGTGGAATTCCCTGAACGCGCGGTCGAGTGCGGGGATGTGGTGCAGCACGGCATGCCCGAACACGAGGTCGAAGCTGCTGTCTTCGAACGGAAGCTGCTCGGCATCGCCGACCACGCCGCTCACGGTAACCCCGAGCCGCTCGGCGTTGGCGCGCAACACGCCGACCATTCCAGGAGAGATGTCGGTGCAGACGGCGTCATCCACCACGCCCGCCTGGAGCAGGTTCAGCGAGAAGTAGCCGGTCCCGCATCCGATCTCCAGCGAGCGCCCGTAGCGGCCGATCCGCCCGCCCATCGCCTTCCGGAGCTTGCCCAGGACCTGCGTCTGACCAGCGGGGCCGAAGTCGATGCCCCACTTGAAGTCGTACTCGTCGGCCGCGACGTCGTGGTAGCGCGTGTTGAAGTCGCGAATCTGCTCCGCCGTGAGCGCGTGTCCGTCCCGGGTCGGGAGCGATC
>DASZHF010000188.1:0-6539 GCA_035938095.1 Solirubrobacteraceae bacterium | reverse complement strand
GGGCCGTCGGACGTGACCGCGGTGCTCGAGCTGTTCGACCGCCGCTACCGCGACCTGCGCGGCGAGGACGACCCCTACAGCTCTCAGGACCCGGCCTGAGCCCCCCGGCGCGGGCGCCGGTCAAGCATCTCGGATGATGCGCAAGATCACGGCGCGCGACGTGTGGCCCGCGGCCTCGAGCACCGAGGCCAGCTCATCCTCGCGCAGTTCCTCCGCGGCCTCGACCACGATGACGAGTGGTTCGACCCCCGTCCCCGCCCGCCCGATCACGCGGCGAACCTCGGCCGCCTCCCGCCCGAGCGCCTCGGGCGAGGGCACCGACAGCACGACCTCGCCGGCGGCGGGCGGCTCGAGCGTGCCCTCGGCGTCAGTCGGGCCGAGCTCGACCACGACGTCGCCGTCGGCGACGCTCTGAGGCGCGTCGGCGCTCAGCTGCCGGTCGACTGCGCCCCCTTGCGGTACCTGGAGAATCAGCTTCGGCTGGTGGGCCATGCACCGACCCTACCGCCAACCGGGAGATGCCGAAACGAGGGCCGATGTTCTGGGCCGCTAAACCGCTGGGCCGGGGCCGCCCCTAGGCCCGGGCCCCGGAGCGACCGCACACCGAGCACGTCTCACCGGCGCCAAGCACGGTACCCGCACAGTGCGGACAGTCCTCGGTCGACTCGAGCACGCCGAGCAGCTCCGCGACTCCGCACACCAGCAGGCGCTCCTCGTCGACCTCGACCCACGCACCGGCCGACGCGGGGAAGACGACGTGATCGCCGGGGCGAACCGGCATTTCCAGCCCCGCGGACGCCCACCAATCGATGCCCGGGCCGATCGCGAGCACGATCCCGTGCTGGGGCGGCGGCTCGTTGGTGCCGGCCGGCACGAGAAGGCCCGATTGGCGGATGCGGTCGGGCTCGAGCTCCTTGATTACGACTCGATCGAAGAGGGGACGAAGCTGGTGCCTCATGCGTGCGGGTCAGGCGGCGTCAGACGGATGACGCGGGCAAGCGACCTGCCCAATGATAGGCCGGCGCGCCGCACCCTCTCCGTCCCGGATCCACCGAGCCTGGATCCGCCTACGGCCCCGGCCTACTCGACCCGCTCAGCGCAGCGGCGATCGTCAGCGCCCGCACCCCCCAGAACAACAGGTTGAGCCCCACCAGCAGTCCAATCGCCCAGTCGCCCGAGCTCGGGAGGTTGACGGCGATCAGGATCCCCAGGATCAGGGACAGGATGCCGTTGACCAGCGTGAATCCGGCCCCCGGCAGACCGAGCGCGGGCACGGCGAACATCAGCTCGAGCAGCCCGATCCCGAAGAACCACACGGCGAGAACGAACGTCAGCGTGACCGTGCCGCTGAGCGGGAAGATCAGCAGGTAGAGCCCGACGACGAGCGTCAGCACCGCAGTCAGCAGCCGTGCGATGCCTCGCGGCTCGGAGCGCCGCTCGATGGCGTGCTCCACCATCACCACGCCGACGAACACCAGGATCCAGCCGATGAAGATCGACGTCGCCACCGACGCCGCCGCAGGCACGATCAGCGCCAGGAGCCCGGCCAGGATCGAGAGGATCCCGGTGAGCCACAGCCGGCGGCGCGTCGGCCTGACCTGCCCTCGGAAGGACTGCTGGGTAGCGGCCATCTCCTGGCGCGGTAAGTAGGCCGGATCGGGGGCCCCGCAAGGGTTCGCCCGCCCGCCACCGACCCGCACCGGCGCGCCTTTAGAACTTCGTGTCGATCCAGGGCATCATCGCGCGCAGCTTGGCTCCCTCGACCTCGATGATATGCCCGGCCTGCTCCTCGCGCATGCGCTTGAAGTTCTCCTGCCCCGCCCGGTTCTCGGCGATCCACTCACGAGCAAACTCCCCCGACCGAATCTCCTCCAAGATGCGCTTCATCTCAGCGCGCGTCTGCTCTCCAATCACCCGCTTGCCCCGGGTCATGTCGCCGTACTCGGCGGTGTTGGAGATCGAGTAGCGCATCCCGGTGATGCCCTTCTCATACATCAGGTCGACGATCAGCTTGAGCTCGTGCAGGCACTCGAAGTACGCCAGGCGCGGGTCATACCCCGCCTCCACCAGCGTCTCGTAGCCGGCGCGCACCAGCTCGGTCGCGCCCCCGCACAGGACCGCCTGCTCGCCGAACAGGTCGGTCTCGGTCTCTTCGCGAAACGACGTCTCGATGACCCCCGCGCGCGTGCACCCGATGCCCTTGGCCCAGGCCAGCGCGATGTCGCGGGCGTGACCGGTGGCGTCCTGGTGCACGGCCATCAGGCCGGGAACGCCGTGTCCCTCCTGGAACTGGCGGCGCACGAGATGCCCGGGACCCTTGGGGGCCACCAGCACGGCATCGACCCCGGGCGGCGGCTGCACCTCCCCGTAGTGGACCGAGAAGCCGTGCCCGAACAGCAGCGCGTTGCCCTCGGCGACCCCGTCGCGCACGTGCTCCTCCCAGACCTGGCGGTGAAGCTCGTCGGGGACGAGCATGGCCACCACGTCGCCCCGGCTGGCGGCGTCCGCTACCTCGAGCACCTCGAGCCCCTGGTCGCGCGCCGCCCCGGCCGAGGACGAGTCCGGCCGCAGCCCGACCACGACGGACACGCCCGAGTCGCGCAGGTTGAGCGCGTGAGCGTGGCCCTGTGAGCCGTAGCCGATGACGGCGACGGTCTTGCCCTCGAGCACCCCGAGGTCGGCGTCGTCGTCGTAGAACATCTGTTCGTCGGTGGCCATCAGGCCAGGCTATAGGAAAGGGGCTCCGCCCCCACAAGGGGGCTCCGCCCGTCGCGATGGCCGCGTCGTTACGTCACGCGCTCGCGGCGGCCACGAGCGTGCACGCCGGCATGACGGCCTCGGATGCGGGCGTCACGTAGCGCGCGAGCTGCTCCTCGATCGCCGACCGGGTCGCGGCGGCTTCGGCCGGACCCAGGCCATCAAGGGTAGGACGCAGGATCGGAGACAGGTCGAGCTGGGTCTCCCACCAGGCCTCCAGGCTCGGGAAGGCGAATTGGAACTCCAGCGGCTCCACCTCGACCTCGGAGAACCCGGCCTCCTCGAGACGCGCGGCCACCGCGTCGCCGTCGGCGAAGGCAAACATCCCCGGAGCGCCCGGTTCCGGTGCCGGCACATGTCCGCGGCGGACCAGCTCGCGGGCCGGGACCGACGCCCACGGGTTCGCGTCCGGGCCCGCCCACGCGGCCAGGGCCACCCGACCGCCCGGGCGCAGGACCCGGCGCGTCTCGCGCAGCGCCGCGTCGGGGTCGGCCATGAGCATGTAGCCCCACCGGCACAGCACTCCGTCGACGCTGGCCACGGGGAGGTCGATCCACTCGGCGTCGATGACCTGGAAGTCGACGTTGCCAAGCTCGAGCTCGGCCGCCCGCGCCCGTGCCCCCTCGAGCATCTCCTGGCTCGCGTCGCTGGACACCAGCACGCCGCCGGGTTTGATCAGCTCGGCGGCCAGGAACCCCGTCTCCCCCTGGCCCGCCGCCAGCTCGAGCACCCGATGACCGGGCTGCGGCCGGATGGCCTCGACCAGCCAGTGAGACACCGGCGCGGTCGCCACCCGCATGACGCCCTGCTGGCGCGCCCAGCCTGCGGCGATGCCCGCCCACCTGCGGCGGGTCTCCTCGCGCAGCTCGTCGGGATCCTGGCGCTCGGGGCCGTGCTCGCCGGCGACTCCGGCTCCCGTCTCGTTGGTCACGCCAGCTCCCGGCGCCGCAGCTTGCCGGCCGGCGTACGAGGAAGTTGGTCGACGAACCGCACCTCCTTGGGCACCTTATACGGCGCCAACCGTTCGGCACAGTGCGCGCGCAGCTCCTCGGCGGTCACGCCGCCGGCGTCGCGCACGACGACGCTGGCCACCACGGCCTGGCCCCACTGGGGATCGCGGCGCCCGTAGACCGCGGCGTCGGCCACCGCCCGATGCTCGAGCAGCGCGGCCTCGACCTCGGCCGGAGCCACGTTCTCTCCCCCGCTGATGATCGTCTCCGCCAGGCGCCCGGTGACCCGGAGCCGGCCCCGTTCGTCGAGCGCTCCCAGGTCGCCCGTGTGCAGCCATCCGTCCGGGGCCCGAGCCCCGGGCGCCACCGTGGGCCCGGCGACCAGGATCTCGCCGTCGCCAGCGACCGAGACGCGCGTGCAGAACAGCGGCGGGCCGGCGTCGACCACCGCTCCGTCGCCCGCCGGCGCCGTGGTCACCTGCGAGCAGGCCTCCGTGAGCCCGTAGGTGGGGCTGACGGCGACCCCGGCCCGGCTCGCGCGCCGCACGAGCTCGGTCGGGACGGGCGCGCCACCGAGCAGTGCGCAGCGCAGGCGCGGGGGGTCGTGCAGGCCGGCGTCCAGAAGCCGGGCCAGCGTGGTGGGCACGAGCGAGACCAGGGTCGCCCCCCCGGGGGCCATCAGCTCGTCCAGGACCGCCTCGGTCTCGAAGCGCTCGTGCAGCACCGCCGTGGTCGCGTAGATCGCGCTGCGCACCAGGATCGACAGGCCACCGACGTGCGCTACCGGCAACGCGCCCAGCCAGCGCTCACGCGGGTCGAGCCCGAGGGCGACCGCGGACCCCAGCGCGCTCCAGAGCCAGTTGCCGTAGGTCAGCTCGACGGGCTTGGGGTCCCCAGTGGTCCCCGAGGTGTGGATGACCGCCGCCGCGGCATCCAGGTCGTGCCAGGCCCGATCCCTTCCCTCGGCCACGTCCCGCGCCCGTCCCTCCGCGGGCGACGAACAAGCCCGCTGAGCGCCGAGCACGAGCCGCGCCCCCGCGGCGACTTGCTGCCGCTCTCGTTCCGACAGACGAGGGTCCACCGGGACGGCAGCGGCGCCCCGCAGCAGGCAGCCGTGAAGGGCCACCGCGAAGTCGAGTCCCGCCGGCAGGTGGAGCGCGATGCGGTCGCCCCGGCGCACGCCCTGCGCCGCCAGCCAGCCCGCAAACCCTCGGGCCCGATCGTGGAGCTGGGCGTAGGTGAGCGCTCCCGCGGCCGTCTGCACCGCCTGGCGCTCCGGGTGCCGGGCGGCCGCGCGAGCAAGCCAGGCGTCGACCTGCATGCAGGCGAAAGGCTAGCCTTGCCCGTCCGCGGCCAGGCGGCGCCCGTCTCGCGCTCCCGACCGCCCGCCCAATCGCAGGAGGCAGCAACACGTGTCAGTGACCTGGACCCCCGCCGGGGAATATTCGGACATCCGCTACGAGCTGTCGGCCGCGCCGGTGGCCGGGATCGCGAAGATCACGATCAACCGGCCCGAGGTGCGAAACGCCTTTCGCCCCGAGACCGTGATCGAGCTCTCGGACGCCTTCGAGCGCGCGCGCGAGGACGTCGAGGTCGGCGTCATCGTCCTCACCGGAGAGGGCACGGAGGCCTTCTGTTCTGGCGGCGACCAGCGGGTGCGCGGGGACGCGGGCTACCTGGCCGACGATCCCGCCGGCCGCCAGGGGGTCGGGCGCTTTCACGTCACCGACCTCCACGTGCAGATCCGGCGCACGCCCAAGCCGGTCGTCGCGATGGTGGCCGGCTACGCGATCGGAGGCGGCCACGTGCTGCACGTCGTCTGCGACCTGACGATCGCCGCGGACAACGCCCGGTTCGGTCAGACCGGCCCCCGCGTGGGCAGCTTCGACGGCGGCTTCGGCGCCGGTCTGCTCGCCCGTCAGATCGGCCAGAAGCGGGCCAAGGAGGTCTGGTTCCTGTGCCGGCAGTACGACGCCCAGCGCGCGTACGAGATGGGCCTCGTCAACGCGGTCGTCCCGCTCGAGCGCTTGGAGGAGGAGACGGTGAGCTGGTGTCAGGAGATGCTGGCCCTCTCACCCTTTGCCCTGCGCCTGCTCAAGGCGAGCTTCAACGCGACCGAGGACGGACTGTCCGGCATACAGCAGCTCGCCCACGACGCGAATCTCCTCTTCTACATGTCCGAGGAGGCCCAGGAGGGCCGGGACGCCTATCAGGCCAAACGGACTCCCGACTTCGGTCGCTTCCCCCGTCGGCCCTGAGCGGGCCGCACGAGACCTCGCCCGATTCCCCGCGGACGTCACCATCAGCGCCTCCACCGCCAGTTCACCGATGCGCATCTGGATCATGGCCGCTCGCGTGCGCACGCTGCCCGCGGCGGTCGCCCCGGTCCTGGTGGGCACGTCCCTCGCCGGTTGGCGGGGGACGTTTCACCCGCTGGCCTTTGTCGCGGCGCTCCTGGGCGCCGTCTTCATCCAGGTCGGAACCAACCTCTCAAACGACTACTCGGACGCCCGCCGCGGCGCCGACACCGAGGATCGCCTGGGGCCCGTGCGCGTGACCGCCGGTGGCCTGGTGCCTCCCCGCCAGGTGCTCATCGCCACCTACGTCACGTTCGGAGCGGCCGTGCTGTGCGGCGCCTACCTGGTCGCGGTCGCGGGCCCGGAGCTGCTCGCGGTCGGCGCGGCATCCATTCTGGCCGGCGTCCTCTACACGGGCGGCCCGCGGCCCTATGGCTACGAGGGCCTGGGCGAGGTGTTCGTGTTCCTGTTCTTCGGCGTCGTGGCGGTGACCGGGTCCTACTTCGTCCAGGTCCGCTCGCTGCGCTGGGAGGCG
>DASZHF010000187.1:0-25504 GCA_035938095.1 Solirubrobacteraceae bacterium | reverse complement strand
TGCAGCTCGGTCTCGTCGCCGATCCGGTTGGGCATCCACTCGTCGCCGAAGGCGATGACCCGCTCGAGCACGCGCTCGCCGTTGCCGCCGACTATCACCGGGGGATGCGGCTGCTGGAGCGGCTTGGGCCAGGACAGGATTCGATCGAAGTCGACGTACTTGCCGTGGTAGCTGGCTTCGTCCTCGGTCCAGATCGCCTTCATCGCCTCGACGTGCTCGCGCATCACCCCGAAGCGGTGGCGGAAGTCCGTACCGTGATTGGCCATCTCCTCGACGTTCCAGCCCGCGCCGACGCCGAACAGGAAACGTCCGCCGGAGAGCCGATCGATCGATGCCACCTCCTTGGCCGTCGTGATCGGATCGCGCTCGATCACCAGGCAGATCCCGGTCGCGATCCGCAACCGCTCGGTTGCAGCCGCGGCGGCCGTCAGCGCGACGAACGGGTCATACGTGTGCCAGTACTCCTGGGGCAGGTCGCCTCCGGCCGGGTAAGGGGTGTCGCGGCTGGCCGGGATGTGCGTGTGCTCGGGGAAGAACAAAGACTCGAATCCCCGCTCCTCCACCAGCCGCGCCAGCTCGGCGGGCCCGATCGAGTAGTCGGTCGGGAACATCATCAGGCCAAAGTCCATGATCGACCTCCGCGCGCTCGTTGGGACCGGGGCCCACATTGCCAGCTTCGCCGGTAAGGTGCGCTCCCAGGGGTGACGGGCTGACCAAGCTAGAGCCGAGATTCGATTTCGATCCGTGGGAGATCGAGCTCCACGGCCACCGCGTGATCTACCGGATCGCCGGTAACGGACCGCCCGTCGTCCTGGTCCACGGGATGGTGAACTCCTCGCGCCACTGGGAGTCCGTGGCGCTCCGTCTCGCCGACCGCTACACGGTGATCGCGCCCGACCTCATCGGACACGGCGATTCGGCCACGCCGCGAGGCGACTACTCGCTCGGCGCGCACGCGGCCAGCATTCGCGATCTGCTCGCCGTGATCGGGATCGACCGCGCCACGCTCGTCGGCCACTCGCTCGGCGGGGGCGTGGCGATGCAGTTCTTCTACCAATTTCCCCAGCGCACGGAGCGCCTCGTGCTCGTCTCGAGCGGCGGCCTGGGGCACGGCGTGAGTCCCCTCCTGCGCAGCGCCGCGCTGCCCGGAGCCTCGGCGCTGCTTTCGATCGCAGCCCACGCGCGGGTGGTGTCGGCCATCTCGCAGGCGGGCGAACGCCTGCGCCGGCGCGGCTCGGGTCACGGCGTCTACCTGCAGGCCATCGCGCGTGCGCTGCGCCCGCTGGAGGAGCCCGGCGCCCGCGAGGCATTCGTCCACACGCTGCGCGCGGTGATCGACATCCGGGGCCAGCGAGTGAGCGCCCGCGATCGCCTGTACCTGCTCGCCAGCGTCCCCACTCTGATCGTCTGGGGCGAGCGCGATCACACGATTCCGCTCGCGCACGGACGCGACGCCCACCACGCCATCCCGGGCAGCCGGTTCGCCACCCTCCCGCGCGCGGCCCACTTCCCTCACATCGAGGACCCCGAAGGGCTCGCGGCGGCGCTGGGCGAATTCCTGGAGACGACAGAGCCGGCGGTGATCGACGACGCCGACTGGGGTGAGCTGATCGCCCCACGCTCCCCGCGGCGGCGCCTGATCCGCCAGGCCGCGGCCTAGCCTCGTCTCGGCCCGCTCCCCGAATCAGTGCTCGGTGTCGCGCCGGCGCTGCCAGGGCCGGCGCCGGGCCAGCCGGACCTGGCCCTCCTGGGCCTCCGCGCGCCGCACCCGCTCGCGCTCTTCCCGGGCCCGACGGCTCTCCTCCTCGCGGGCGCGCTCATGATCCTCGCTGAGCCCCACTTCAAGGAAAACAAGGGAAACAGCGAGCACCAGCCCGAGCCCCCCTAGGGCGAGAGCCACCGCCTTGGCGAACACACCGGAAAGCGTGACGCCGATCACAACCGCGGCCACCACCAGGGCCGCCGCGCCGCCGTACGCCAGCAGTCGCTGCCGGGGGGTCACGTCAAGCCTCCTAGATCACGCGGTGCGGTCACGTCAACCCTTGTAGATCACGCGGTGCGGTCACGTTAACCCTGTCGATGACGCCGCGGGGTAAGTCAACCCTCGCCCAGGCACGGGGTCGAGTCAACCCTAGGCGAACGGCGCTTCCTCGGCCAGCCCCCGGCGCGCCCGGACTGCTACAAACCGCCCCGAGATGCGGGGTCCCGTCGAGATCGTGCCCGGGGTGTACGGCCTGGGCTCGGACCTGGTCAACTGGTACCTCGTCGAAGACGAGGGCCGGCTCACGGCGGTCGATGCCGGGCTGCCCGGCTTCCGGGGCCGGCTGGAGGGCGAGCTACGCGACCTCGGGCACGAGCCGAGCGACGTGCAGGCCGTCGTGCTCACCCACTCGGACACCGACCACACGGGGCTGGCGCCGACCCTGCGCCAGTCCGGCGCCAGGGTGCTGATCGGAGCAGGCGACCAGGACACGCTGCGCCGGCCGCGCCCGAGCAAGGGTGGCGACGCATCGCCCGTGCACGTGCTCCCCCACCTCTTCAAGCCCCGGTTCTTGAGGTTCATGGGATCGATGGTGCTGGGGGGCGCCGCCCGGCCCGCCAAGGTGGACGACGCCGAGACCTTCGGAGATGGCGACGTGCTCGACGTTCCCGGGCAGCCCCGCGTCGTGGCCACGCCGGGCCACACCCCGGGTCACTGCGTCGTGCTGTTCGAGCGCCATGGCGCGCTCTTCGTCGGCGACGAGCTGTGCACATGGAATCCGCTGACAAACAACCGCGGGCCCCAGGTCCTGCCCTCCTCGTTCAACGTGGACACCAACGGGTGCTTCGAGTCACTGGCGGCGCTGGAGCCCCTCGACGCCGCCGTCGTCCTGCCCGGGCACGGAGAACCCTGGCGCGACAGTCCGGCGGCCGCTGTGGCGCGCGCCCGCGAGGCCGGACGCAGCTGAGCTCGCGCGGAGTGAGGCCCGGTAACGGCTCGCGTCCGCGAAGCCGGACGCAGCTGAGCTCACGCGGAGTGAGGCCCGGTACCGGCGGGAGTCGCAGGTCGAGCGGCCGGGCCCGGGTGGGCATCGACATCGGCGGCACGTTCACGGACCTGGTCGCGTTCACAGACGGCGAGCTCATCACCGCGAAGGTCCCCTCGACGCCGCGCGACCAGTCCGAGGGCGCCATGCGCGCGCTGGCCGCGAGCGGCGTTGCCCCCGAGGCGATCAGCGCGATCGCCCACGGAATGACGGTGGGCACCAACGCGCTGCTCGAGCGTCGGGGTGCGCGCACGGCGCTGATCACCACCGAGGGGATGCGCGACGTGCTGGAGATCGGCCGCCAGAACCGCGCTTCGCTGTACGACATAGCCCGCCGCAGGCCGCCCCCCCTCGTGCCGCGCGAGCTGCGCTTCTGCGTGCGCGAGCGCACGGGCCCTGACGGAGTCCTGACGCCCCTGGACGCCGAGAGCGTGCAGGCGGCCGGCGCCGCGATCGGGTCGGCTGAGGTCGAGGCGATCGCGATCTGCCTGCTGTTCTCCTTCCGCCATCCCGGGCACGAGCGCGCCGTGGCCGGCGCGATCGCGGAAGCTCTGCCGGGTATCCACCTGTCGCTCTCCAGCGAGACCCTGCCGGAGTTTCGCGAGTACGAGCGCTTCGCCACCACGGCCGCGGAGGCCTACCTGGCCCCTCTGCTGTCCCGCTATCTGGAAGCACTCGCAGGCAAGCTCGAGCAGGCGGGATTCCCGGCGCCGGTCGTGATGCAGTCCTCGGGCGGGGTCGTCGATTTCCCGACCGCCGCCCGCCGGGCGGCCGCGTGCGTGCTGTCGGGACCCGCCGGCGGGGCGGTGGGGGCGGCGTTCGTCGCCTCCCAGAGCGGGCACCCGGACGTTCTGAGCTTCGACATGGGTGGGACCAGCACCGACGTCGCGCCCATCATCGCCGGAGAGGTCCAGACCACGACCGAGGCCACCGTCGCGGGCAACCCGATCAAGCTGCCCATGGTCGACATTCACACCGTCAGCGCCGGAGGGGGGTCGATCGCGTGGGCCGACGCGGGCGGCGCCCTGCGGGTCGGTCCCCGCTCCGCCGGAGCCGAGCCCGGTCCGGCCGCCTACGGACGGGGCGGCGATGAGCCGACGGTGACTGACGCCGACCTGCTCCTGGGCTACCTCGCCGATGGAGCCACGCTGGGCGGCGAACTGGTGCTCAGCCGCGAGCGCGCCGTGCGGGCGCTCTCCAAGCTGGGCCGCAAGCTCGGGCTGGACGCCGAGCGCACGGCGCTGGGCGTCGTGCGCGTCGCCGACAGCGAGATGGTGCGCGCGCTGCGCGTGATCTCGGTCGAGCGCGGACTCGATCCCAGGGACTTCGCGCTCGTGGCGTTCGGCGGGGCCGGAGGCATGCACGCGTGCGCGCTGGCCGAGGAGCTGGACATGACCACGGTGCTCATCCCCCGAGCCAGCGGCGTGCTCAGCGCCCTCGGGCTCGCCATCTCCGACGTGCGCCGGGACGACGTGGTGGCCGTGCACGTCCCCGTGGAAGAGATCGCCCCCGCGGAGCTGGAGCGCCGCTTTGAACAGATGGAGCGCCGCGCGCGGCCGGGCCGCGCGCGACCCCGCTTCCAGCGCCGGGCCGACCTGCGCTACAGCCGCCAATCGTTCGAGCTCACCGTCGACGCCGGCGACTCCGGGGCGCTGGCCCTGCGCTTCGCCGAGGCCCACGAGCGCCGCTACGGCTACCACGTCGAGGGCGAGCCGATCGAGCTCGTCAACCTGCGCCTGACCACGCTGGTCGAGGTCGACAAGCCTTCGCTGCGCGAACGCCGCGTACGCCGATCCGCTCCGCCGCAGCGCCGCCGCTCGAACTTCGACGGCTCCTGGCATCAGGTCCCCGTTTACGATCGCACCAAGCTGGGGGTGGGCAATCGCGTCCGGGGGCCAGCCGTGGTCGAGTTCCCGGAGGCCACATGCGTGGTGCGTCCCGGCTGGCGGGGGTCGATCGACGAGGCGGGGACGCTCGTCCTGCGGCGGCGCCGATGAGCTCGCGGCGGGCGCGGTCAACGGCGCGCGCGCGGGGGCGGTCCACTCCGGGTGCGGGCGGGCGGTCCACGCCGGGTGCGGGCGGGCGGTCCACGCCGCGGCCACGCGCGCGGGCGCTCGACCCGGTGACCCTGTCGGTCCTCTCGAGCGCCCTGTCCGGGATCGCCGAGGAGATGGGCGCACTCCTGATTCGGGGCGCCTACTCCTCCAACATCAAGGAGCGGCGCGACTGCTCGGCGGCCATCTTCGACGCAGACGGACGGATGGCGGCTCAGGCCGAGCACATTCCCGTGCACCTGGGCGCGATGCCCGAAGCGGTGGCCGCCGTGATCGAGCGCGACCCGCGACCGGGTGACGTGTTCGCGCTGAACGATCCGTACACCGGAGGGACCCACCTGCCCGATCTCACGCTGGTGGCGCCGATCGATCACCGCCGCCGGATCATCGCCTACGCGGTGTGCCGCGCTCACCACTCGGACATCGGAGGCATGAGGCCCGGCTCGATGCCCGCCGACTCGCGCGAGATCTATCAGGAGGGGCTGGTCATCCCGCCGCTTCGTCTGGTCCGTGAGGGCGCGCTGGCCGAGGAGATCCTGGAGCTGATCGAGGCCAACGTCCGCACGCCCGAGGTGCGGCGCGGAGACCTTCGCGCCCAGCTGGCGTCGGTCCGCCTCGCCGGCCAACGCTGCCGCGAGCTGATCGACCGGCGCGGAGAGCGCCTGTTCCGCGATGCCCTGAGCGCAGTCATCGCCTACGCGGAGCGCCGCACGCGAGAGGCGCTGCTGACGATCGCCGACGGGCGCTACAGGGCCGAAAGCGAGATCGAGGGCGACGGCGTCGAAGACCGAGACATCTCGTTGCGGGTGGCGGTGACCATCCGCGGCCGGGAGGTCGAAATCGACTTCGAGGGCACCTCGGACCAGGTGGCCGGTAACGTCAACTGTCCGCTGTCGGTGACCCGTTCAGCGTGCTACTTCGCGCTGCGCGTGCTGCTGCCCAAGGACATTCCGGCCAACTCGGGCACCTTTGCGCCCGTGAGCATTCACGCTCGGCCCGGCTCACTCGTCAACGCGCGCCGCCCGGCCGCGGTCGTGGCCGGGAACGTCGAGACGAGCCAGCGCATCGCCGACACCGTGCTGTGGGCGCTGGGGCAAGCCATCGACCTGCCCGCCCAGGGCCAGGGAACCATGAACAACCTCGTCATCGGCGGCCCGGGCTGGACCTACTACGAGACCGTCGGCGGCGGGCAGGGGGCGAGCATCGAAGGAGACGGAGACTCCGGCGTCCACGTCGGCATGACGAACACGCTCAACACCCCGATCGAGGCCCTCGAGCTCGAGTACCCGATGCGCGTCGAGCGCTACCAGCTCGCCTACGGCAGCGGCGGCCGGGGCCGACACCGGGGCGGAGACGGCATCGAGCGGTCCGTGCGGGTGCTCGAGCCGGCCAACCTGTCTCTGCTCACCGATCGCCGCCGGCACCGCCCCCAGGGGGTGGGCGGTGGGGGCCCGGGCGCGCGGGGCGAGAATCTCCTGGGAGAGGAGCGGCTCGGACCCAAGGCGGCACGCGAGCTGGCGGCCGGAGACCTGGTCTGGCTGCGCACGCCCGGCGGCGGAGGCTGGGGCCAGGGCGGGTCAGGGCCACGACGTCGACCGCCATCGCGCTGACCGTGTAGTTCCCGCTCGTGCAGTTGGTCGTTGATCTTGGCGGTCAGCGTCCACGTCGTAGCCGTGCTCACGTAACAGTCACGCGACACGGACTCCGATAGGGTGCCCCGCCATGCCCAACCGACAGCTCGTCATGCTCGGTGGCCTGGTGACCCTGGCCGCGGTGATCGTGGCGATCATCTTCTTCGCCGGGAGCCACCCGCTGCGCGGCGCCGCGCTGCTGGTGGTTGCGGTGGTCGTCGGCGCGTTCAGCGCCTTCAGCGCCCGCCGCACTCCGCCCGCACAGCCTTAACCGCGCCGCTCTAGTCGCGGGGTTCCGCGCCGCTCGAGTAGCGCGATCCGGGGCTCAAGTCGCGCGATCCGGCGCTCGAGTCGTGCGATCCGGCGGCCGGCGATGTTCTCGGTCAGGTAGAGCTGACCTGCGGGATCTCGAGAATCGGCCGGGGCGCAATCGGGCTGGGCTCGAGGCCCTGCACCGGGGCGGGTCGCCCGACGTAGTACCCCTGGGCGTAATGGACGCCGAAGTCGCGGAGCAGCTCGAGCGTCGTCGCGTCCTCGACCCCCTCCGCGATCGTGCGCTGCCCGAAGCCCTCGGCGATGCTGACGATCGCCTTGACCACTCGCCGGTCGGCCGGGTTGGTGGCCAGCTCCCGGACGAACTCCATGTCGATCTTCAGGTACGTGGCGGGTACGTGCTTGAGGTAGGAGAACGACCCGAAGCCGGTGCCGAAGTCGTCCAGTGCGAACCCGCAGCCCAGCCGGCTCAGCCGCTCGGCGAAGTCCTGCGCCTCGCGAAAGTTAGCTGCCGCCGCGGTCTCGGTGATCTCGAAGATCAGGTTCTCGCCGCTGGCGCCGCTCTCCAGCCCGGCGGCCACGATCTGCGTGATGTGACGATCGCCAATCGAATGCGCGGACAGGTTGACCTCGACCCTCCGGCCAGCGCGCGCCAGTTCGACCCCGCGCGCGACCACCCAGCGATCGATCTCGTGGATCAGCCCGAAGCGCTCGGCGGCCGGTATGAACGCACCCGGCGGGATCAGTCCACCCTGCCCGTCGTCCATTCGAACCAGGAGCTCCTCCTGGGCGACAACGCCGGTCCGAAGGTCGAGGATCGGCTGGGAGTGCAGGACCAGCCGCCCCGAATCGATCGCGTCGCGGATCTCCTCGACCCAGGCCAACCGGCGACCCCGTCCACGCGATACGACCACGCGATCGCGGCCGGCGTCCTTGGCCTCGTACATGGCGACATCAGCGGACGTGAGCAGGAGGTCCGGTGTGCCGCAGGCCTCGTCATCGAAGCTGGCCACACCGATGCTGGCGGTGGTGCGCCGCAGGCCGTGCCAGACCGTGCTGCGCAGGTGCTCGAGGAGCTGACCGGCGATCCTCTCCGCCTGCTCCTGATTGGTGCCCGGGAGCAGCACGGCGAACTCGTCGCCGCCGATACGAGCGATCACGTCGCCGGATCGCAGCCGCCGGCGCAGCGAGGCCGCCACCTGGCGCAGGAGCGAGTCGCCGGCCGCGTGACCGAACGAGTCGTTGACGTACTTGAGGTCGTCGATGTCGAACACGAGCACCGAGCAGCCGCCGCCGCTCGCACGCGCCCGCTCCACCTCCTCGACGAGCCGCGCCTCGAACGAGCGCCGGTTGAGCAGGTCGGTGAGCGTGTCGTGCTCGGCCTGATGGCGCAGAGTGATCTCCGCCCGCGTGCGCTCGGTCACGTCCGCGGCCAGGACCAGCTTTGCGTCGCGGCCGGCCAGCGGCAGGTCGCTGGTGCGCACCTCGACGTCGAACACGCTTCCGTCCTTACGGCGGTGGCGCGAAGAGACCGCCTCGCGGTCGGCCCGCCCGCTGGCCACCAGGAGCTCGAGTGCGGGGATGTCCTGCGCCGGGCGGATGTCCCTGAGCGTCATGGCCAGGAACTCCTCACGGCTGTACCCGTAGGAGTCGATGGCCGCCTGGTTGACGGCCAGGAACGTCAGCGTGGCGGGATCGAACAGCCACATAGGCTGCGGGTTGCGCTCGAACAGCAGGCGATGGTGCTCCTCACTGGACCGCAGCGCCTCCTCGATCGCGCGCCGGTCGGTGATGTCCTGAACCTGGACAAGTGCGTGGAACGGGCGTTCGCCGCTGAGCTGTGAGAGCGTGACCAGCACGGTGGCTGCGTCACCGCTGGTCCGGACCCAGCGCTGCTCGAGCTGCACGCTGCGAGCCTGCCCGGTTCGGATCTCGCGCAGCCGGGACTCGAGGCACGCGCGGTCGGGCTCGTTGGTGACATCGACGAGCGTCATCCCGAGCAGCTCCTCGGCCGAGATTCCCACCAGCTCACACAGCGCGGGGTTCGCGGTCTGAAAGCGCCCCTCCTCGTCGACCAGCGCGATTCCAAGCGACGAGACCTCGAGCCCATGGCGAAAGCGCCGCTCGCTCCGGCGAACCCCTTCCGTAAGGGCCCGGACGAGAACCCCCGACACGACCGCTGTTCCCAGGGTCAGCGCCCAGCGAACGGCGTCCTCTCCCCACACGTTTGTGCGCGGCCCCATCAGCAGGACTACGCCGTAGGCCACCGCGACCAGCAGCGTGCCCAGCGCCGCCTCGGTCAGCGTGAAGAAGAAGAAGATGTACAGCGTGGCCCAGAGGTAGAAGAGCCCGAACGCGCTCCCGCTCGCGTGGCTGAAGTAGATCGCGCCGGATATCACGAAGGTGATCGCGAACGCCGTGACGATGCGCAGGACTGCGGGCGGAGTGCGGGCCGCGCGGGCGAACAGGAGGGCGCCAACCAGGTAGGCCGAGGCGATGCACGCCAGCACCCCTAGCTCGCTGGCGTGCCTCGAATGGGGGAGCAGCAACCACACCAGCGCGAGCGTGGCCCCTATGACGTGCAGCGTGGCGAGCACCCGGGCCATGAGCTCGGGCTGCGGGTCGGTTTGCGCACCGGGCCCGTGGGCCGGTGCAGACGGCACCACGTTCGGCGCTAGCCAGCTGGGAAGGGTCACGGTGCGGCCAGTGAAGCGCTTGTGTCCTCTGTCGGCACTTCGCCCGAATCGCTTGATTTTTCGGCCGATTCAGCGGCGAATTACCGGAGATTCGGGGCCTGGTCGGCCCCAGTGAGGCTGCGCCCAGCCCGCTCGAGGTGCGGTTCAATGCCAGGCGGTGAGGAAGGCCGGCCGATTGGCAGTGCTCGTGGCGACACTCGCACTGCTGACGGGGGCCCCGGCGAGGGCCTATCAGGGCCCGGCGGGGGCGGATGACTACGGCGGATTTCACAGCGTGCTCGCGGCGGGTCAGGGCGCGACCGCAAACGCCATCGACCTCGCCAACTCGCAGGCCACGGGAGCCGTCCCGCCGGCTTTCACCAACCAGGTCGGCCTGTACACGCGGCTCGTGGGCCTCGCCCCCGGTGTAACCGCTGCCAACCTCGGACAGGTGTTCAAGCCCGCTGAGTTTGGCATCGCACCGGGCCAGCAGGCCTCGACCCAGAGCCCACGCCCGGGAACGACGATCGTCCGGGACGGCTACGGCATCCCGCACGTCTACGGTCAGACTCGAGCCGACGTGATGTTCGGTGCCGGCTACGCCTCCGCCCAGGCGCGCCTGTTCCTGATGGATGTCCTGCGTCACACGGCGCGGGGAAACCTGAGCGAGCTGATCGGCGCCGGTCCGCAGAACAGCACGGTGCAGATGGACGCCCAGCAGCTCAAGTTCGCCGACTACTCCGAGCAGGAGCTCCAGCAGCAGGTCAACTACGACTCCAGCGCGTTCGGCCCGCTTGGCCAGCAGGCGCTTGCGGACGGCCAGAGCTACGTCGCGGGCGTCAACCAGTACATCGACGAAGCCAAGCTCGATCCCACGAAGATGCCCGGCGAGTACGCCGCGCTGGGCCAGACTCCGGCGGCCTGGACGCTCACCGACTCGGTCGCGGTCGCATCCCTGATCAACGAGCAACAGGGCTCGGGTGGCGGAGCCCAGGACCGCGAGTCGCAGCTGCTGGACGCTCTCGATCAGCGCTTCGGGCCCCAGGAGGCCGCGCGCGTCTTCTCCGACCTGCGTCAGGCCGACGATCGCGATGCACCGGTGACCACGACCCGGCGCTTTCCCTGGCCCTCGTCGGGTCCGGTCGACCCCGCGGCGGTCGCGCGGCTGGACTACGGGTCGATCCGGCCCCGCAATCTGGTCGTCGGCGGACAGGCAGGTGCCGCGGGCGGTTCCGCCGCGGGCGCGGGCGCCACTCCGGCCGGCGGTTCCGCCGCGGGCGCGGTCGCCACTCCGGCCGGCGGTTCCGCCGCGGGCGCGGGCGCCACTCCGGCCTGGCTGCGCGACCTCCAGCGGCGCGGCCTTCCCCTGACCCGTCACGACTCGAACGCCACGCTCATCGACGCCTCGCGGTCGAGCTCGGGTCGGGCGCTGCTGGTCGCCGGTCCCCAGGTCGGGTACTACTCGCCCGAGATCCTGCTCGAGGAGGACCTGCACGGCGGCGGGATCGACGCCGAGGGGGCGTCCTTCCCCGGCATCTCGCAGTACGTACTGCTCGGTCATGGCCGCGACTTCGCTTGGAGCGCGACGTCGGCCGGCTCAGAGCAGGAGCAGATCTTCGCCGAGCAGCTGTGCAACCCCGACGGCTCAGCGCCCTCGCAATCGTCTGACCACTACCGCTACCGCGGGCAGTGCGTCCCTTTCACCGAACGCGACCACGTATTGCACACGGGGCCCAGCGCCGCAAACCCGAGCGACCCGGTTCAGAGCATCACCCTGCGTACCCAGCGCAGCATCCACGGTCCGGTTCAGGGGTACGCGACCGTGAACGGTCGGCCGGTGGCGCTGGCGCTGGCCCGGAGCACTTACTTCCACGAGGCCGACGCCGCCATCGCCTTCGAGCTGCTCAACACCAATCAGGTCCACGATCCCGCCAGCTTCGCTACGGCCATCGGCTACGTGAACTCGTCGTTCAACTGGTTCTACGCCGACGACCACGACATCGCCTACCAGCTCTCCGGCGACTACCCGCTCTTCGCGCGGGGGGTCGACCCCGACCTGCCGGCGTGGGGCACGGGCGCTTACGACTGGCAGGGATTCGATCCCGCCCACTACACGTCGGCCAGCATCCCTCAGGACGGGCTGCCCCACGACGTCAATCCGGCCCGTGGCTACCTGATCAGCTGGAACAACAAGCCCGCCCCCGGCTGGCGGGCCGCGAGCGACACTCCCGTGTGGGGTTCGGTGTTCCGCTCCCAGCTGCTGGAGAGCCGCGTCCAGACCGCGCTGAGCGGAGACGGCAAGCTCGACCTCGCGCGCCTGGTCGGGATCATGGGCGACGCGGCCACCGCCGACCTTCGCGGCCAGGAGGTCTACCCGTGGCTGCGCCGCGTCATCGGCGACCCCGGCGATCCGTATCTGCGCTCGCTCCTGGCCGCGCTCGACTCGTGGGTGTCAGGCGGCGCGCACCGGCGCGATCGGAACGGAGGCGGGTACTACGACGAGGGGGCGCCGGTGGCGCTCATGGACGCCTGGTGGAAGCGCCTGGCTCCGGCGATCTTCGGATCCGTCCTGGGCGATGCGGCAACGCGCGCGCTTAGCGCGGTGGCCAGCTATGACAACCCTCCCGGCCCGCAGGGCGACGCCTTCTACGGTGCCTTCTACTCCTACGTGCAGAAGGACCTGCGCGACCTCCTTGCTCGGCAGCCGGCCACCGCCCCGGTGCCGGCCTGCCGGACCCGCAGCGGACGCCGCCGGGACCAGCAGCACGGAAGACGCCGGTGCGCGGCGCGCCGGGGCCAAGGCCAGGGTCAGGCCGCCTCGGTCCCACCTCGAACGCACCGCCGGCGGCAGGCCTCGCGCGCGCTACCCGCCGCTTCGAGCGGGCTGCTGCTGGCGCCCTGGCACCGCGTGTACTGCGGGAACGGTTTGCTCGCGGCTTGCCGGGCGGTGCTCCTCCAGGCGCTCCAGCAGGCGGCGGGCGATCTGAACGCCAAGTACCACTCCACCGACCCGGCGCAGTGGCGGGTCCCCGTCACCTGCACGCCGGGACAGAACCCGCCCGCTTGCGATCAGATCGAGTTCACCACCGCCGGGGCGATCTCCACACCGCCCATCGCGTGGCAGAACCGTGGCACCTTCCAGCAGGCGGTCGAGGTGCAGGGACACCGTCCCCGCTAGCGCGCGGGCTTGCGGACGGGCGTCTGCTTGCGGACGGGCGTGAGCTTGCGTACGGACTCCAGCAGCAGACTCACGGGCAGCGGCCGGTAGCGCAGGATGCTGGCCAGCTCGGCGGCGATGGCGGCCGTGAAGCCGCCGACGATCCGGGTGCCTCCCGCTGGGTCGATCCCGTTCGGGTGCTGGACGTAGGACACGTACGGAACCGCGAGAAGTCGATCGTCGAGCACGACCGCGTAGTGCTGATAGGACTCGGGCGAGGGCTCTCCGCCTCGGCCCGCGAGCTGCCCGCGACGAGCGACTGCGCGAGTCAGCAGGGCGAAGGCCCGAGTGCCCTGGTTCGTGAAGCCGAAGCTGACATCCGGCTGGCCCGTTGCCCCGAACCCCTCGTCGACACCGGCCTGGGGATCCTGGATGTCCGCGTTCGAAATCAGCGGGTCATCGTTGAGCACGTAGTAGCCCAGCTGCTTGGGATGGGCGACGTCCTCCGGCCGCGCGGCTTCGATGATGACCGTGCCCGCCCGCACCTCGACGGTCCGGCTGCCAGGGGGGCGCCCCGACGAAACCAGTTCTCCGGGACGGGGCGCCGGCCCTCGGAGCACCTTGCGAGTGCGGTCGCTTACCAGGTAGAAGGCGCTGGCCGTGGTGTCGTTGGGGCGACTGATCAGCCGGCGGTGCGAACCCCGGATCACCGCCTGGTAGAGCGGCAGTCCGAACTGGCTGTCGCCGGCGTCGGGGCCACCGGTGACCACCGCCTGCTTGGGTGCGGGCCGGGGCCCCGGACCGATCACGTTGGGCTCCCAGTCATAGAAGAACAGCCGCCCTTGCTCGCCCAGGTCGGCCAGCCGCAGTCGATCGTCGTGACTGGTGTGGGTACCCGCGATCAAGACATCCAGCCGTCTTCCGGTTCGCGTAGTCGCCGTGACGATCATTCCCGCGTCGGCCAAGCGGCCGCGCAGCGCAGTCAGGAGCTGGGCCTCCGCGGCGCCGGTCAGGGGACCCGACAATCCCGGACTGAGCCGATAGACCACCTCCGTGGTCCCGCTCCCCGGGCCGCTGGGGCGCGACGGCCCCGACCCCTGTCCGCAGGCAGCGAGGGTCACTGCGCACAGGCAAATCAGGGCGACGGCTAGGAAGCGCACCGGAAATGACAACCCATCCCGCCGATCAAAGCAGCGGCTGGCCCGAGCCGCGCAACTGCCTGGCCGTCTAGGGCCGGCGTGGCCCCCCTAGAGCGGGAGAGCCGGAAAGCCACAGGGCGGCGCCCCCGGGGGGCCGGGCACCGTCTTCGACAGCACCGAGCTCCTGGCCGAACCCGTTGCCGAGCCGGCCCGTGTGGGGCCCGTCCATCGAGTCACGTGGACGATGACGTGGCCCTGGCGCTTGCGCTTGCGCGTGGACAGCTTGCTGACGCGTCCAACGTCGCCCGCCGTGACGCTCTCGTCGCCGCGCAGGAAGATCGCCTTGGCGTCGATGTGCAACGGCTTCCCGGCGACGAAACGCCGCAGGCCGGCGCGGGTCGGCACCACGATGACCTTGACCGGCCCCTTGCCGGCGGCCACCGCGGCGCCGCAGCCGTACACGGCTGCGCCCGACGTTGCGGTGACCGCGAAGAAGCCGGTGGTCGGAGCGATGACCGTCAGCGAGAGGGCGCCGGTGCGCAGGACCTTGGAACGCCCCGCCGTCGGGAAGGCCGGGCGCTGGCTGGCGTTGAGGAACACCGAGACGTTCTGGGAGCCTCCGTTCCCGACGGCCAGGTCTCCGAGGCCGTCGCCATTGAAGTCGCCAGCGACCACCGCGTGCGGGGAGGTTCCCCCCGCCGGGAGCGGAAACCCGGGCGCGAGCGAGAAGCGGCCCGTCCCGTCGCCCGAGAACACGGCGATCGTGTTCGAGCTCTGGTTTGTCACCGCGAGGTCGAGCTGGCCGTCGCCGTTGAGGTCCCAGGCGGCAAGGGCGCTCGGACCGATGCCGGCGCTCGAGAAGGGGGATCCGGGCGCCAGGCTGAAGGTGCCATTGCCGTTGCCCAGCAGGACCGAGATCGTGTTCGAGGCGAAGTTGGCCACCGCGAGGTCCGGCCTGCCGTCGCCGTTGAAGTCACCCGCGACAATCGCGTCCGGCTTTGATCCCCCGCTGGCAAACGGCGATCCCGGGGCGAGGCTGAATGCCCCGCTGGGACTGTTGAGCAGGACCGAGACGTTGGCGGGCGAGCTACCCGAGTTGTCGACCAGCGCGACGTCCTCTGGACCGTCGCGATTGAAGTCGGCGACCGCGAGCGCGATCGGCGAGGTCAGTCCCGTGGCGAAGGGAGAACCGGGCGCGGTCTGGGGGAAGCCGAACTGTCCGCCGGTCACCGCCATCCTCGCCGCCAGCGTGCCGCTGCCGGAGTTGGCGATCGCGAGTCCCGCGAAGAACCCGGCCGCGGGGTTCTGGTTTCCGAACCCGCCGACCGCGGCCGGCGCATGCCCGCCGCTGGGATAGGGCGAGCCGGGAACGAGGGTGAAACCGCCCTTCCCGTCACCGCCCAGGAACGAGACGCTGTCGGATCCCGCGTTCGCCACCACGATCGCGCCCGAGGATCCGTTTGGCCCGGGGAGGTAGGGCGGAGGATTGCTCGAGCCGTAGAAGCCGCTCGCCGCGATCAGTCCACTGGGAAGCGCGCCCCCCGCCGCTAGGGGCGATCCGGCCGCGAGGGAGAAGCCGCCGTGCCCGTCCCCGAGGAGCACAGAGAGTGTCCCCGCCTGCGGATTCGAAGCCACCAGATCGGGGTGCCCGTCCATGTTGGCGTCGATCTTGGCCAGCGCGTAGGCGGTTCCGCCGACGGCGAAGGGCGAGGCGGGCGCGGGTCTGAGGACGATCGGCGGAGGCTGGGCCCCGGCGGCCGGCGCCGGGGCGGCGAACACGGCGGCCGATAGCGCGGCAAGGAGGCCGGCTGCTCCGGCTCGGAGGCGGGGCTCGGTCACGGAGGGGAGTGTCCCAGAGGACTGGTGCGCAGCGCGTCCGTTCTATCCTTGGCGGGTTCCCGAGACACGCCTGCAGCTGAGCGGACCGCCGGGCTGGCCCCGCCGGCCTACGGGAATGTGGGCTCTGGCGATCCTCATCGCGGCGGGAATTTGCGCGGGTCCGAGCTTCGGCGCAGTCACCGCGCGCCCGCGCGAGGCCGGGGCCGTGACCGCACGCGCGCCCGTCCCGCGCGGGGCCGAGGCGGCCGATCACGATGCGACGCCATACGCGGACGATCGGGTCCTGGTCGGGTTCCGGGCCGGCGCGTCGGCCCAGGAGCGCCGGGTCGTCCAAGCGTCACCGGGGGCGCTGCGGTCGACGAGGCTGGGCGCCGGCTACCTACTGCGGGTTCGCCCGGGCCGGGTGCCGTCCACGGTGGCCGGGCTCGCGACCCTGCCCGGGGTCCGCTACGCCGAGCCCGACTACCGGATGCAGGCGAGCGCCACCCCCAACGATCCGAGCTTCGGTCAGCAATGGGCGCTGCAGAACACCGGACAGCTCATCAACGGGACTACGAGCGGCACCCCGGGCGCCGACCTGCACGCCCTGGCAGCATGGGACTTCGCCACCGGGAGTACGGGGGTGGTGGTCGCGGTGGCCGACAGCGGCGTCGACTACACCCATCCGGACCTGGCGTCCAACATGTG
This sequence comes from Solirubrobacteraceae bacterium, assembly GCA_035938095.1. Taxonomy (GTDB): domain Bacteria; phylum Actinomycetota; class Thermoleophilia; order Solirubrobacterales; family Solirubrobacteraceae; genus AC-64. The sequence goes on along the minus strand of DASZHF010000187.1, from coordinate 9,023 downwards.
GTCCAACGACGGCACGATCGGGGGCTGCGCCGCGGGGACGCACGGCTATGACTTCATCGCCGCGACCTGTAACCCCTTGGACAACACGATCGCCGCCGCCGACCCTGCGGAGCGCAGCCACGGAACCCACATCGCCGGGATCGTTGGCGCGGTCGGAAACAATGCGACGGGCATCGCAGGGGTGGACTGGACGACGCGGATCATGGCGCTCAAGTGGTTGGACGCCAACGCCGGCGGGAGCACGAGCGGCCTCATCGCAGCGATGCAATGGGCGCTCGCAGCCAAGCAGGCCGGGGTGAACGTTCGCGTGTTCAACGACTCGGCCACGTTCATCGGCAGCGCCTACTCGCAGGCGCTGGCAGACGAGATCGACGTGCTGGGCCAGAACGACATCCTGTTCGTGACCGCGGCCGGCAACACCGGTGACAACAACGACGACCCATCGACCAGGCGATACCCCTGCGGGTATGACCGGCGCACCGAGATCTGCGTCACCGCCTCGGATGAGAACGACCTCCGGCCGAGCTTGGCGAACTACGGTCCGGCGACCGTAGACCTCGCGGCGCCCGGGCAGGACATCCTCTCGACCGTGATCGGGGGCGGCTACGCCTACAAGAACGGCGGGTCGATGGCCGCGGCGCAGGTCAGCGGCGCCGCCGGCCTCGTGCTCTCGACGGGTTACCTGAGCGTCGAGCACCTGCGCAAGCGCCTGCTCGGCGCCGTCGACCCGCTGCCGGCCTGGCGGGGGGTGGTGCGGACCGGGGGCCGGCTCGACCTGTGCCGCGCGATCAGCGCCTGCGCGGCGGCCCAGCGCGGCGGATCGGCGGGGGGCGGCTCGCCCGGCGCCGGCGCCGGCGGCGGGCCCGGGTCAGTCCCCGGGCCGGGCGGCGGGAGCCCCGCCCCGGGCAGCGCCCAACCGACCGTTCATCCAACTCCTCCCGGGAACTCGGTGAAGAAGAGCGGGCGCCATCGCGCGCGGCGGCGCTGCCGCGGAAGGGGATCCTCCCCTCGCCGACGGCGCACGCGATCCTCGCGACGCGGAAACTGCATCCACAAGCGCGGACGCGGTCCGCGCAGCCGCCAGGGCACGGGCCACCCACGGACCGGGAACCGATCCCAGCCCGCGGCGATCGAGCCCCACGCGCGGTAGGAGTCGAGGCCGATCGGACGGGGGGTCACGAGAGCTTGCGCATGTCACCGACCGATACCGAGCAGGACCCGGGGCCGACAGCCGGCACGGTCGAAGCGTTCCCCGGCCGGGGGCGCCACGCGCGCACTGACGCGGGCACGACGCCGGTCGGGCAGACGCGCCTAGTCGCGCAGCCCCTCTATATGAAGTTGATCGTATTCGTGGTGGGCGCCGCCAGCTTGGGCAGCGAGATCGCGCTCGCCCGCTTGGTCGCCCCGTACTTCGGAGCGTCGACGATCGTCTGGGCGAACACGATCGCTGTCGTCCTGGTGGCCCTCTCGCTCGGGTACTGGTGGGGCGGACGGCTGGCCGATCGCCGGCCCGAGCCGGGGTTCATGTGCGCGCTGGTGCTGGCCGCGGCCGTGGGGCTGGCGATCGTTCCCTTCGTCGGCAAGCCGCTCCTCGACGCGGGTACGCGAGCGCTCGACTCGATCTCGGTCGGCGCCTTCGTCGGCTCGCTGGTCGCGGTCCTCCTGCTGGCCGCGGCGCCAGTGTTGCTGCTGGGCGCGATCACGCCCTTCGCTCTGCGCCTGTCGCTCGCCGCGGTCGAGGACTCGGGGACGGTGGCCGGAGCGCTGTACGGACTCTCGACGGCGGGATCGCTGCTGGGGACCTTCCTCGCCGCTCTGGTTCTGGTGCCGTTCGCGGGCACCCATCGAACGTTCCTGATTTTCGCGCTGGCTCTCGCGCTCGCGGCCTCGCTGGGGCGGCCGCGGCTCGGCCTCCCGGTCGCGCTGGTCGTCGGGGTGCTGATTGCCCTGCCCGCGGGCGCCATCAAGTCGTCGTCCGCCGACGGGCGGGTCATCTACGAAACCGAGACTCCCTATCAGTACGTGCGCGTCGTGCAGTCGCCCGACGGCACGCGCCGGCTCGAGCTGAACGAGGGACTGGCCGTGCACTCGCTCTACCGGCCGGGAAGCTTTCTCACCGGCGATTACTGGGACGAGTTCCTGGTGCTGCCGGGAGCGGTCGATGCGCGCGCGCCGTCGCGCTTGGCCGTGCTGGGCGACGCCGCGGGCACGACCGCGCGCGCGTACGGCCACTACTTCGCCGGCACCGCCGTGGACGGAGTCGAGCTCGACGGTCGGCTGACCGACATCGGCCGGCGCTTCTTCGGGCTCGGCGGTCCGCACCTGCGGCTGATCACCGCCGACGCCCGGCCCTTCCTGCGCCAGAGCCACACTCGCTACGACTCGATCTTCCTCGACGCCTACCGCCAGCCCTATATCCCCTTCTACCTAGTCACCCGCGAGTTCTTCGCGCTGGTGCGCGACCACCTGACGCCGACGGGCAGCCTGGTGGTAAACGTCGGACACCCCTCGGACTCCAACCAGCTCGAGCGGGCAGTCAGCGCCACCCTGCGCACGGAATTCCCCTACGTCATGCGCGACGCCTCCGAGCCCACCAACACCATCGTGCTGGCCTCGACGGCCCCACCGAGCGCCGCCCGCCTGGCCGCGAACCGGCTGCCGGCCGACCTTCGGCCGATCGCGGTGGCCGCCGCTCGGCGCCTGGGGCCGGCCCTCCGGGGCGGGCCGGTGTACACCGACGACCGCGCGCCGGTGGAGTGGCTCGTCGACCGCTCGATAATCAGTTACGCCGCTGGGCACCGGTGACGCGCATGAGGTTGTGGGCGCGGTGGGGGCGGTGGCGCCGGCCGGCGGCGCCGGTCGCGGTCTGGGCCGGTGTGGTGGCGGGAGTGCTGGCCGGGTCGGTGGGTGGAGGGCTGAGCCCGGGCACGGCCGCGGGGTTGGGCTGGAGCGCCGCCTCGGGGTTTGGCTGGGGCGCATCCGCGGGGTCTGGATGGGGCATGGCCGCGGCGCGCCCGGTGCGGGAGGCCGCGAGCGGCGGCGACTGGCTGACGTTCGGATTCGACAACGCCCGCACGGGCGAGAACCCGTCCGAGCACCAGCTTGGGCCGGGCAACGTGGGGTCGCTGGCGCCGCTGTGGTCGGCCGACCTGGGCGGCGCCTCCAATACCCAGCCCCTGGTCGCGAGCGGCGTCCAGACCCCGGGCGGGCGACACGACCTGGTCCTGGCCGGGAGCGAGACCGGCCTGCTGTCGGCCGTGGACTCGCGCACCGGGGCCGTGGTGTGGCGGCGGGAGCTCGGGCACACCCACACCAGCTGCCCGGACCTTCCGGGCGGCGTGTACGGAGTGACCAGCACGCCGGTTATCGACGCGGCGGCGGGCGTCGTCTACGTGGCGGGCGGGGACGATCGCCTCTACGCGCTGGACCTGGGCACCGGGGCGACGCGACGCGGCTGGCCGGTCGGTATCGGTGCGCGGCGGCGCACGGATCACGTGTGGGGCGCCCTGGCGCTCTCGGGCGGCTTGCTCTATGCCGCCACCGCCAGCTACTGCGACAAGACCTTCTACGTGGGCAGGGTCACCGCCGTGGACACGCACCGCCCGCGCCCGGTCGCGACCTGGTACCCGGTCACCCGCCGCCATCACGGGGGCGGGGTCTGGGGTTGGGGTGGGGTGGCCGTGGACGGCCGCGATGGAAGCGTCTACGCGGCGACGGCCAACGCCCAGGTCGGGGTGCCCGAGACCTACGGCCTGGCCGAGCACGTGGTGCGCCTGAGCGCTCGCCTGCGCGTGCTCGCCGCCGACCGCCCCCAGCTTCCGCGGCGCCAGGACGACGACTTCGGAGCCACCCCGGTCCTCTACCAGGCGCCGGGGTGTCCCGCCCAGCTGGCGGTGGTCCACAAGACGGGTGCGCTCCTGGTCTATGACCTCGGCGCGATCGCGAGCGGCGCGCGCCAGCAGCTGCAGATCGCTTCGGACCGTGCGCTGTCCTCGTTCGGCACGTACGCGTACTCGCGCGCTCAGAACATGTTGGTCGTGTCCAACCCGTCTGACTCATCGGGCCCCTACCGGCACGGGCTGCTCGCCTTCGCCGTCGGCACCGACTGCCGCCTGGCCCTGCGCTGGCAGGCCAGCACCGGGCCTGCGACGGGGCCGCCGTCTCCGCCGATCGTGGCCGGCGGTGTGGTCTACGTGGCCACCGGTGAGGCTCCGGGCATCGCCGCCTTCGACGCCGCGACCGGGGGCGAGCTGTGGAGCAGCGGGAACCTCATCCAGAAGGCGGTGTACGCGGCGCCGACGGTCGCCGGCGGGCGCCTATACGCCGTGTCCTGGGATCACCGGCTCTACGCCTTCGGGCTCCAGTAGGGAGGTCCGCGCTGGCCGAGGAGGCCGGGCGTTCGCGGCGCCCGGGTCGGTCAGGCGGCCGGGGCCGCCGTGGGCTCTCGGGCGGGCTGGACCGGGGCGGCGACGCCCTCGGACTGCCGGTAGAGCTCGAAGCCCGCCCGCGCGAGCATCCGGGGCAGCTCGCGGACCGGGCTGCGGTCCTTATCGCGCTCCTCCTCGCTGAGCTCCTCCCAGCTCACCAGCATCGGATGCAGCTTGTGCTCAGGATCCTTGGGCCCGGTGGTCGGCTTCCATCCGTCCCGGAGCAGGTCGGCCACCCATCCGTCGTGCTCGATGCGCGCGAGCGCCTCCACCTCTTCGTCGCCCAGGGCCATCGCTGGGGCGTCGACGTCGATCAGCGGAGCGGGGATGATCCCCCAGCCGCCGTCCTGGAGCTTGCGACCGATGCGGTCGGCAAAGCGCCGGTTCGAGGCCTTGAAGACCTCGGGCAGGTGCTCCCACGGCTGGTTCGACGGCTCCCGAGGGTCGAAGGTCCCCTGCTGGCGGCGCAGGTCCAGGTACTCGTTGTGCTTGGACCGCGCGAGCGCCTCGTTCATGCCGCGCAGGACGATTTCGGGCGTCAGCGCCTCGCTGAGCACGCCAAAGGGTTCCACCGCCGCGACCCGGCCCTGCTCGCCCGCCAGCACCTCCGCCGTGCCCGCGTCGGTGTCGGTCACGGCGACGACTATGGGGACCTGCATGGTGTCCGGCGATCCGTGCAGGCCGAGCGCAGCGGCGAGAGCCTCGGCGTCGGACTCCAGCGAGATGTAGACGCGAGTCACGGTGCACCGGCCGTCCTCGTCGAGCAGCACCGAGCCGCTCTGGAACGCGGCCGACGCGATGTCGGCCCGGTGGTGGCGCAGGTCGACGATGTCGGCGAGCTCGGGATAGCGCGCCAGCAGCATCGCGTAGTCCTCATCCGCCGCCGGACCGGCCAGCGTCACCGGTAGGCGCTGCCCGCTGCTCGCCCGGTTGCGCCACATGCCCGCCACGCTGAGCACCAGCTCCTCCCCCACGCCGTCCAGCCCCACGAAGCAGATGTGGTGGGGCAACTCGGGTTCGGCTGCGGCGCCGTCGAACGGGGGGTGGCGCTCCAGCATGACGCGGGCCGCCGTGACGAAGACGTTGAAGAACTCGAGCCGGAACTCGGGCTCGTTGATGATGGCCACCGCCTCGGCCTTGAGCATCCGCCACAGCCGCAGGTCGCGCAGGTGGGCGAACGCGGTGAGCACCCCGTCCCGGCCCCGCACGGTGGACTCGGCCACGGCCGCGATGTCGACGTTGAGCGCGTCGCGCCCGCATGCGACGACCAGGTGACGGGCCCGGTCGAGGCGCGCCTGGGCGAGCACGCGCGGGGACACGGCGCTGCCGGTGATGATCCGGATGCCGCGGTGGCGGAAGTCTTCGAGCCGGGGATGGTTGGGATCGGCCTCGATGACGACCACGTACTCGTCGGCGTCGTGGAAGGCGGAAGCGAGCCGGCCTCCCACGTCGCCAAGGCCCGCGATCACGATGTGATCGCGGGCCAGAGCCCGGATCGTCGCGAGCTGGAATGGCTCGCGCGAGATGCGGATGATCGCCTGGACTGCCGCGTAGAAGAGCAGCAGGGGAGCGAGGAAGCGGGCGACCTGGAATTCCCACGGAATCGCCGGCGGCACACTGAGCCCTCCGTTGAGGCCGAACAGCGCGATCGTGTGGTACAGCGACTCCCAGAAGCCGGGGTGAGGGCCGTTGGGGAGGTGGTAGCGGGTGTAGCCGACCACTCCGAGAACGATCACGGCGACGGCCAGCAGCGGAAGGATGATCGTTCGCTGCCGGTGCGCCAGCGGAAGGAAGCGCCGGCGCCAGACGCGATTGGCGCGTCGCTGCCACGCCAGCACCCTCGGACCCACGGATCCCATCGTAGTGGAGGACCCTTACACTGCCCGCCCGGCGCCGGGGGACGGCGTCGCGCCGCGAGCCCAGCGGCGCGATGATCGAGGCCGGAGCCCCGCTTCATGAGATCGACCCTGTTTCAGACCTTGCTCGGCTGCCTCGCCCTGGCCGGCAGCGTCCTGGTGCTGAGCGACTGCGGCGGCAGCTCTCCCAGCCCCACCTTCACCCGCGACGTGCGTGGCGCCGAGACCGCGGTGGGGCAGGTGAACAGGGAGCTCGCCAAGGTCCTGCAGAACGCGTCGCGCGAGACCGACCGCAAGCTGGCGCGCCAGCTCACCCCGTTGGCGGCGCGCGCCGACGACCAGGTCAAACGGCTGGAGACGCTCATACCTCCCTCGAGCGTGATCAACGCGTTCAGCGCTTGGCGCAGCGCGCTGAGCCGGCGCGCAGTCGACCTGCACACGGTGATAGCCGCGCTGAGGTCCCACGACGCCGGGGCCGCCCGGTCGGCCACCCAGTCGCTGCTGATCGATTCGGGCGCCGCCGCCACGGCGCAGCGCCAGCTGGACGGCGGGCTGGGGTAGGGCTGACGCGAACGGGGCAAGCGTCCTAGCGAGCCCGGCGCGACGGGATCGCGGCCCGGCGCGGCGCCGCGGCTTTCCTATCCGAAGTGCGGGGAGGCGCAGCCGCGATCTTCGACGAAGGCGCGGTGGATGTTGGCGAGCATGTCGCCCGTGAGCAGCTGGCGGTCGTTCACGCTCAGGCCGGCCGCGGGCTTGAGCGCACCGGCCACGACGAAGCTGCCTTGGAACCGGTAGGTGTGGGCGACCGTCCGCACGATGCGCCCCTGCGCCACCCTGCCGTCGGCCTCCGGCCAGTACAGGTGCTCGATCGCCCCGAGCTTGACCAGATGGTCACCGGCGGCATGGCGGTTGACCGAGATCCAGGTGATCACCGGAGGGATGCGGTCGAACGGCGGCTGGGCGATCCCCGAGCAGGCATGGGAGCGGAATCCGAGCCCCAGGTTCACGCCGTCGACGAATGGGCAGATGGGGCGCAGCGGCGCCACCCGGGTGACGAGCGCCGCGCCCGAGGTCGCGCGCGTGGCGATCTGGAGCGCGAACTCGTCGTTGTAGTGCCGCACGCGCCGGTGCCCGCGCGCGAGCCGCGTCGCCGGCGGCCGCTTCAGGCACCACAGGGTGATCACCAGCGCATAGCCACGCGGGCCCACGAAGGTCCACGACCCCATGAAGTAGTCGGGGCGGCCGTCGTGGTCGACGTCGCGGTCCGGCGGCTGGATGGGGGGCGCGCGACGCTGGCCGTTCGGGGGGCAGTTCTGGGCGAAGCCCACGTGGCGAGGCGGCGCCGGCGTGTGACCGGCGACGAGGGGCGACGGCCCGCCCGCCGCGACCTGCGGGGCCGCACAGAGCAGTGCCAACGACAGGAGCACCCCCGCCGCGCCCAGGCGCGCACGGCTGCCGACGATCGGGACCCGGGATCGCATCGGGTCCATAGGTTGCCGGCCCGGTGTTCGGGCCGCCTCACACGCCGGGACCGCCGGGGGCGGCGCGCCGGGCGCGAGCGCTGCGACTAACCGGCGTGGCCGCCGGCGAGCAGAAGGGCCTGGGTCGCCGTGTTGGCGGGGCCACCCGGCCCGGAAACGATGGTCACGGACACGCGCAGATGGCCGTGGGACTTGCGCACCAGCTTGATCGCCCGCTTGGCGACGTGCAGATGGACCTTGGCCGTGTGGTTGGCGGGAATCGTGAAGCGAGCGCTGCCCAGCGCGGCCGGGCCGCCGCTCGCGCGCGACGAGCTCGCGCTGCTCGCCGACAGGCTCAGCGTGCCCGAGCAGGCCTGCGGTCCCTTGCAGGTGACCGCGACCGAGACCACACCGCGACGGTTGACCGCGGCGCTGTGCGTGGCCACCGTGGCCGGGGGACCGTCGGGGATCGCGGGCGCGGCGCGCTGGGGCGTGTGCGGAGCACCCCGCGTTCCCCCCGGGCACAGCCAGACCGCATCGGGTCCGGTGGCCAGGTTCATCTGCATGAGCACCTCGGAGCCTCGGTTGATGGCGAAGCCGTCGTGGTTGGTGAGGTCCGACGGATCGAACGTGGCCCCGTTCAGCGTCCCGGCGTTGCGGATGAACGAATCCATCGTCGACCCGCTGACCGAGCCGATGACGGCGTAGGGGACGCCGCTCGGGTAGGCCGTAGGCACCGACGGCTCGAAGCCGCCCTCGTCGTTGAAGGCGACGAAGTCGCCCTTGTGGACGCAGAAGTTCTCGGGCTGGAAGGTGGTGACCGTGCTGGCGTTGGCGCCGTTGACACCGCACACGGGCAGGTCGAAGGGCTGGGTGGTGACGTTGACCTTGAACCTGCCGCCGGGCTGGCGCGCGAGGTCCTGGTAGTGGATCTGCGTGAGCGGCGAGGGGGCTCCGTTGGCCGGCTGAGCACAGCCCTCCTGCCTGACGGCCAGGATCTGTCCGTCGTTGGGGACCTCCGATGAGCCGGTGGCCTGCTCGGGGTTCCAAAGAGCCGTGTCGGCGCCGTCGTGGTTGACGTGGTAGTTGGCCAGGACCTGGGTGCCCGCGTAGTTCAGGTCGGTGGTCGTGTCCTTGGTGGCGGGAACCGCGAGCGAGCTTCCGAACGTGACCACGTCGGCCTGGCTCGCGGCGGGCGAGGCCAGGGCGCCGATCACCAGAAGCAGGGCAGGGGCCAGGCGGCGAAGGCTGAGAGGGGCCATCGGGGCGACTATCGGCGC
>DASZHF010000186.1:0-4043 GCA_035938095.1 Solirubrobacteraceae bacterium | reverse complement strand
GACTTGACCTGGGCGCTCGCCTGCGGGAGCTCGTAGGAGATCCCGCGGAGGTGAGCGCCGTGCACGGTGAACGGCGGATGCCACCCATCGGTCGCCTCGACCCGGGCGCCCATCGCCTCCAGCGGGGCGATGATCCGGTCGACCGGGCGGCGCCGGATCGACTCGTCCCCGTCGAGCGTCCAGGCCCGCCCCTCCTGGCTCGCGAGCCATCCGGGGAGTAATCGCATCAGCGTGCCGGCATTGCCCACGTCGATCGCGCCCGATACCTCGGTGGCCTCCCGCAGACCCGTGCCCCTTACCACCAGTCCCTCGGGGCGCTCCTCCACCAGCGCGCCCAGCGCGCGCACCGCCTCCAGCGTGCGGGTTGTGTCCTCGGCGTGCAGGAAGTTGCCGATCCGCACGGGCTCGGAGCACATCGCGGCCACCAGAGCGGCGCGGTGGGAGATCGACTTGTCGGGCGGGGGCACCACCTCGGCCCGCAGCCGGTCCGCGGGATCGAAGCGAACGTTCACGCCCGGGTCCTCTCGATCCGCCCCGGCACGTTCACGCCCGGGTCACCGCGATGTCCAGCCCGGCGATGAGCTCGAGCGCGCGCGCCGCGTCCTCGTCGCCGCGCACCCACAGCGCGACCACGCCCCGGCTGAAGTCGTGCGAGGGCGATAGCGCCATGTCCACGATGTTGACCCCCGCCCGCCCGAGGGCGAGCGCGATGTCGGCTATCACCCCGGGACGGTTGGGCACCGACGCCCGCAGCTCGTGGACCGGGCCCCCGGCCAGCCCCGCCTCCAGCAGCGCCTCGCGGTGGGCGCGGGCCTCGTCGTTCCAGCTCGACACGCGCTCGGAGTCGGCGTCGGCGAGCGCGCCGCGCACCGACTGAAGGCGCCGCACCGTCTCGTCGATCCCGGCCATGAGCGCTTCGCGGTTGGACAGGTAGATGTCGGTCCAGATGGCGCCGTTGGCGCCGGCGACGCGGGTGGCGTCGCGAAAGCTCGGCCCGGTCGCCGGCATCGCTTCCTGCTCCTCGCGCAGCGCGGTGGCGGCCTGGGTGACGAGGACGTTGGCCAGGACGTGGGGCAGATGCGACACGCTGGCCATCAGCCGGTCGTGGGTGTCGGGGTCGATCGCGGCCGGCTGGGCGCCGAACCCGGCCAGAGCCCGGTGCAGGCGCTCATAGAGCACGCCCGACGTTAAAGACGTCGGGGTCAGATACCAGGTCGCCCCCTCGAACAAATCCTCGCGCGCGTGCTCCACCCCGGCCGTCTCCGACCCCGCCAGCGGGTGCCCGCCCACGTAGCGCTGGTCGGTGCGCCCGGCGACGATCGAATGCTTGGTCGAGCCGACGTCGCTGACCACGCAATCGGCTGGGGCGGCGGCGAGCACCTCGTCCAGGGTCGCGCCCAGGACGCCGACCGGGACGGCCACGAAGGCCATCTCGGCGCCGGCGACCGCCTCGCTCAGGCTCGCGGCCGGGTCCCCGATGGCGCCTCGGGTCCGAGCGAGCTCGAGCACGTCGGGGTCGCGGTCGTAGCCGCTCACCTGTGCTCCCAGGCGCCGGGCGGCCGCCAGGCCGACGGACCCCCCGATCAGCCCCACGCCCACCACGGCGACGCGCACTAGACGGTGCTCAACTCCTTGCCCGCCAGGGCCGCGGCGCGCTCCACCGCCGCCACGTAATCGGCGAAGCCATCGGTCCGCAGCTGCTGCGGACCGTCGCAGATGGCATCCTCGGGCGAGGGGTGCACCTCGACGATCACGCCGTCGGCGCCTGCGGCCGCGGCGGCCAGAGACAGGGGCGGGACGAGGCTGCGCCGCCCGGCGGCATGGCTGGGATCGACGATCACCGGCAGGTGGGTGAGCTCCTTGAGCACGGGCACCGCCATCAGGTCCAGCGTGACCCGGCGGTGGTCGGTCTCGAACGTACGGATGCCGCGCTCGCACAGCATCACGTTGGGATTGCCCTCCTTGAGGATGTATTCGGCGGACATCAGCAGCTCATCGAGCGTCGCCGACAGCCCGCGCTTGAGCAGCGTGGGCCGGCCCGAGCGCCCGACCTCGGCCAGCAACGAGTAGTTCTGCATGTTGCGGGCACCGAGTTGGATCACGTCGGCCACCTCGAGCACGGCGTCGAGGTCGCGCACGTCCATGAGCTCGGTCACGATCGGCAGTCCGGTGACCTCCTTGGCCTCGGCGAGCAGGCGCAGCCCCTCCTGGCCCAGGCCCTGGAACGCGTAGGGCGAGGTGCGGGGCTTGTACGCGCCGCCCCGCAACAGGGTGGCGCCCGAGTCCTTGACCACGCGCGCCGTCTCGAGCATCTGGTCGCGTGACTCGACCGTGCACGGTCCGGCGATCATCGCGAAGTGATCGCCTCCGACCTTGCGCCCCGCGATGTCGAAGACGCTGCGCTCCCCGTGCTTGATCTGACTGGAGGCGAGCTTGTAGGGCTTGAGGATGGGGACGACGTGATCGACGCCGGGAGCTCCGTCGACCTCCAGGCGGGCGACGTGCTCGTGGTCCCCGATGGCGCCGATGACCATCACCTCGGCGCCCTGGCTCAGGTGGGCGCGGGCGCCGACCGCCTGCACCCGCTCTATGACGGCCTCGATCTCCTCCTCGGTGGCGTCGGATTTCATGACGATCATCATTTGGTCATCCCCTCTAGGAACTGCTTAAAAAGATAGGTCAGGTCGGTGGCGGGTTCGGCGCAGCCGCCATGGCACGGGGCCGGGTTGCTTTTGCGGCGCTCGGCCTCTTCGAGGGAGAAGACCGCCGGGTGAAGCGGCGAAGGTGCCGCCGGCCGAGCGCCTAGCTAAATCGCCAGGACCAGGTGAAGGTGCCGTAGCCGGCCAGGGGATAGCGCGCGCCGCAGGCGCCTGTGGAGGACAGGCTGGTGGACCCGATCGAGCGGCGATCGCGCATCTCGAGGCTTTCTAGCAGGAAGCGATCCCTATTTCCAGGAAAAACTGCAAATGGACGTGCGGAAATCAGAGCAGTGGCGCGAGCGCCTCGACGAAGCGTCGGTTCTCCTCCGAGGTCCCGTAGGTCACGCGCAGGGCGCCGGGGCGGCCGAGCGCCGAACCGGCCCGGACCAGGACCCCCTCCGCAGCGAGCCCGCTGACGACGGCGTCCTCGTCGCGACCCTCTCCCAGATCGAACCAGCAGAAGTTGGCCTGCGATTCGGCGGGCCGGAGCCCTAACGCCAGGAGCCGCTCGTCCATCTCGATCCGCGCCGCCACCGTGCGAACAACGCGATCGGCGACCGCGTCCTGGTGGTCGAGCGCCTCGACGGCGGCCGCCTGGGCGGCGGCGTTGCAGAAGAACGGCTGGCGGACCTGGTCCACCGCGCGCGGGAACTCGTCCGTGGCGCACAGCGCGAAGCCGACTCGCAGGCCGCACAGCCCGTAGACCTTCGAGAAGGTCCGCAGCAGCACGAGGTTGGGGTGGCGGCGCAACAGGTCGAGCGTGGAGTCGGGATCCTCGTCGGTGCGAAACTCGCAATAGGCCTCGTCGACGATCACGCACGCGTGACCGGGCACCTGATCCAGGAACTCGGACAGCGCGGCGGTGCCGACCGCGGTGCTGGTCGGGTTGTTGGGGTTGCAGACGATCACCAGGCGGGTGGCGACCGTGACCTCGCGGGCCATTGCCGGCAGGTCGTGGCGCTGGGCCGCATCGAGGTCGACGGTGATGGCGGTGGCGCCCGAGGCGGCGCTCAGGTGGGGGTAGACGGAGAACGACGGCCACGCGTAGACCACCTCGGCCCCGGGGTCGAGCAGCGCCTCGCCGGCGGCGAGCAGGATGTCGCACGAGCCGTTGCCGATGGCGATGTGCGTCGCCGGCACCCCGTAGCGGCCCGCGAGCTTGGCCCGCAGCGCGGAGTTGGTGGGATCGGGGTAGCGGTTGAGCGTCTCGAGCGCTCGGGTGGCGGCCGCCACCACCTCGGGGAGCGGCGGCTCCGCCGATTCGTTGCTGGCCAGGCGGACCACGTGTCTCGGGAGGGCATAGCCGTCAGCCGCCGGGTAGGAAGGGATCCGCCTGACGCGCTC
>DASZHF010000185.1:0-1622 GCA_035938095.1 Solirubrobacteraceae bacterium | reverse complement strand
CCCGCGGTCGAGCTGCACAAGGGCGACACCGTCGTGTTCTCGGCCACGCCCATCCCCGGCAACGAGCGCGCGGTCAACGAGACCATCGACCGCCTGTACCACATCGGCTGCAACGTGATCACCACGCGCGACGCTCCCGTGCACGCGTCGGGACATGGTTATGCCGAGGAGATCAAGCTGATGCTCAACCTGGTGAAGCCGCGCTACCTGATGCCCATGCACGGCGACTTCAAGCGCCTGCACCTCCACCGCCAGCTCGGCGAGGCGGTCGGCATGGAACCGTCATCCATCTTCACGGGGGAGAACGGCTTGCCCCTGGAGTGCAACCCGCGGAGCGCCCGCTACGGGGAGCGCGAGCGGGCCGGGATGGTGTTCGTGGACGGGGTCGAGATCGGCGACGTGGCCGACGTCGCCCTGCGCGACCGCCGCATGCTGTCGGCCGACGGGATCTTCATCGTGGTGGCGACCATCTCCGAGCAGAACGGCGCGTCCGTGGCCGACCCCGAGGTCATCTTCCGGGGGGTGCCGTTCCTGGCCGAGGCCGACGAGCTCATCGAGGACATCCGCGAGGCCGTCGAGGACTCGCTCGCCCGCGCGGCGAACGAGGAGATTCGCGAGATCGACCTCCTCCAGCAGACGCTGCACGACGACCTGGCCAAGTTCGTCTACGAGCGCCTGCGCCGGCGGCCGATGGTCCTCCCCGTAGTGGTGGAGGTCTGAGACGCCCGACCCCAGTGCGAGAACTCCGGGCGGGCTCAACGAGCCGCACCCGACCTGGACCGAGGTCGACGCCTACATCACGGAGCGGCTCATCGCCAGCGAGCCGGCGCTAGAGGAGGCCCTCCAGGCCGCCGCCGCGGCCGGCCTGCCCGCGCACGGCGTCACCCCGGCCCAGGGCCGGCTCCTGGAGCTGCTGGCCCGCATCCAGGGGGCGAGCCGGATCCTCGAGCTCGGGACGCTGGGGGGCTACAGCACGATCTGGCTGGCGCGGGCCCTGCCCGCCGGCGGGCGCCTGGTCACGCTCGAGGCCAACCCCGACTACGCCGAAGTGGCGCGCGCGAGCATCGCCCGGGCGGGACTCGCCGAGACCGTCGAGCTACGGATCGGGCCGGCCCTCGAAACGCTGCCCCAGCTCGCCACGGAGGGCCTGCCCCCGTTCGACCTCATCTTCATCGACGCCGACAAGCGCAACAACGCCGAGTACCTGCACTGGGCGCTCGAGCTCTCACGTCCCGGCAGCGTGATCGTCGCCGACAACGTCGTGCGCGACGGGGCTCTCATCGACCCCGCCAACAGCGATCCGCACGTCCAGGGCATACGGCGGTTTCACGAACGGCTGGCCGCCGAGCCGCGCGTGCGCGCGACGACGATCCAGACCGTGGGCGCCAAGGGCTACGACGGGTTCACGCTCGCGCTCGTGACCGCAGCGGGGTAGCCCGCCGAGCCGGCCTGCGCCGCGCCCGCGTCGCCCGCGTCGCCCGTCTCGGCCAGCTCGGGCAGGCGCACGACGAACCGCGCGCCCGAGCCTCCCTCGGGCCGCTCGAGGAGCACCGTTCCACCGTGAGACTCGGCCACGGCGGCCACGATCGCCAGCCCGATCCCGAAGGATCCGCCCCGGTCCC
>DASZHF010000184.1:0-6285 GCA_035938095.1 Solirubrobacteraceae bacterium | reverse complement strand
GGCCCCGGCGGCCAGCGAGTGAAGGTCTCCCCTCGAACGCAGCCGGTCGCGCTCGTGATCGGCGCCCAGCGCCCGCACCACGGCGGCGCACAGGTCTGGCGCCTCACGGGCGAAGACGGCCAGCGGCATGGACGGCGCCGCCTCGAGGGGACTGCTGGCCATCAGAGCCGCCAGCCACTGCTTGGCGAGGTCCTCGGCGGCTTCCGTCAACCTGCCGATCGGCGCCTCGGCCACCGGCCGCGGCGGGCGGGGAGCCCACGGTTCGGACATGTGTGTCGCCTTCTATCAGGCGATCAGGACGGCCGGCAGCCCGACGTGACCAAAGCGGCGCCTCATGTCCGAACTCGGACGGGTGTGAAGAGGTGAACATTGTTGCTCCCGAGCGAGAGGCCGGCCCCGTCCATCTGGGGGCCGAAGGTAGCCTGCCGGTGGTGCGCAGAGGCGCCATCACTGCGGTCCTGCTCGGAATTCTGACCGGAGCGCTCGCCCTGCTGCGATGGTGGCGGCGGCTGCCGCCGCGCCAGGCCAAGATCCTCGATCTCCAGGACGAGACGACATCCGATTCGAGCGGCGCGGTGCGCTCCGTTCAGGCCGCCGATCTCGAGTTGCCGCAGGAGTCGCTCGACGCGATCTGGTCGCCCATGAACCTCGAGCGCCTGGCTCGGACCTACTGGCGCTTCCTCACCCGGGTGACGCTGGGACTCATCCGGGTGGTGTACACCGAACAGAAGCGTTTCGTGGTGCTGGTCGCCCGCCCGCTGGTGCTGATCTCCTTCCAGGCGCCCGAATACGAGCTGGACGGCAACCACGGTGTCGTGCGCTGGCGAATCCAGAGCGGAGTGCTTGTGTCGCGGCGACAGCGGGGAGTTGGCCATCTCCAGATCGACGTGCGGCGAACGCCCGGCGACCGTCCCGGGCTGGCCCGCGTGCACATCGAGATCGAGGTCGAGAACTTCTATCCGGCCATCGCGCTGAGCCTCAGCCGCCGGCTGTACGCCGCCACCCAGTCCCGTGTACATGTGCTCGTGACCCATGGGTTCCTGCGCTCGCTGGCCCGGCTGGACCTCGCCGTGTCGCGGGTGGGACGGTTGGCCGGACTCGTGCCGACCAGGCTCCGGCACCCGCGAACGGACGGGTCGCCGGACGGACGGGCGTCGGACGTGGCCGCTAGCCGGTCCGCCCGCCGCTGATCACGCGCAGCTTGGCCCGGTCGTGTCGAGCCTGGACGCGGCGAACCGTGCCCGAGCGCGAGCGCATGACCAGCGATTCGGTCGTCGCGCCGGCGGCGCCCTGATAGCGAACGCCCTCGAGCACGTCACCGTCGGTCACTCCGGTGGCCGAGAAGAAGCAGTTGTCCGACGCGATCAGATCATCCACGGTCAGGACCTTGTCCAGGTCATAGCCGGCCTCGATCGCGGCCCGGCGCTCGCCCTCGTCGCGCGGCCACAGGCGCCCCAGCAGCTGTCCTCCGATGCACTTGACGGCCGCGGCCGAGATGACCCCCTCGGGGGTGCCCCCGATCCCCCACAGGATGTCGACCCGCGAGTTGTCGGATACCGCGAGCAGGGCGGCCGAGACATCTCCGTGCGGGATCAGCTGGATGCGCGCCCCCGCCGCCCGGATCGCCCTGATCGCCTCCTCGTGGCGGGGGCGGTCGAGCATCACCACCATCACGTCGCGAATGTCGACTCCCTTGCGCTGGGCGATCAAGCCGAGCGTCTCCCCGAGCGGGCGATCGAGGTCGAGCAGGTCGGCGATGTCGGGCCCGCCGGCCATCTTCTCCATGTACACGCACGGGCCGGGGTTGAACATCGAGCCCCGCTCGGAGAGCGCGATGACCGCAAGGGCCCGGGGCATGCCCTTGGCCGCCAGCTCGGTGCCCTCGAGCGGGTCTACGGCGATGTCCACAGCCGGCGGTGAGCCATCACCGATGTGCTCGCCGTTGTAGAGCATCGGCGCCTCGTCCTTCTCCCCCTCGCCGATGACCACCACGCCGTCCATGCGCACCGTGTCGAGCACCAGGCGCATGGCGTCGACCGCCGCCTGATCGGCACCCTCCTTGTCCCCCATGCCCACCATGCGGGCGGCGGCCAGGGCCGCGTACTCCGTTACGCGCACGAGCTCGAGGGCGAGGTTGCGGTCGGGGTGGTCCGAGCGGGCCCGACCGTTGTGGGCGGGATCTTCCTCGGTCTCGACGGCGCCCCGTCGCTCGAATGCGGGAGGAATGTGATCGGGACCCGGCTTGCGCCGCTCGCCGCCCGACTCCCGTTCGCCGACCGACTCCGGTCGGTCGGTCATCGTCCGCCTCCGCTGGTCACAGCGTCCCCGGGGGCTTGCGGGTGCGCCCGGTCTCGGACGTGCGAGCGGCCGCGCCGACGAGCATCAGGAGCGTCCCCGCCAGCGCGATGAAGTACCCGTACTGAAGTGAGATCAGGCTGCGGGGGTTGCCCGGTCGGGATATGAGACCTTTGTAGCCGATCAGGCCGAAGGCCGCGATCGCCACCACCGCGGTCACCTCGCCCCGGGGCCAGGAGAGGGCGTGCCCGCGGACGATGATCCAGGCCAGGATCAGCGGCGCCGCCGCGGCGGCGAGGAGCAGAAAGCGCATGGTCGTGTGGACGTCCCACCCGGTCAGGGTGGCCGGTCCCCTCGTGCTGCCGATCGAGGCGTTCCCGTTCTGGAGGTGGTACCAGCTCAGGAACAGGCCGATCGCAAGTAGCACCCCGCCGCCGATCGCGATCAGCTCCGAGCGCGAGACCCTCGAGAGGTCCATGGCGAGGAGCGTATACCTCGGGTGAAACTGGCGCCACCAGCCGTTCGACGGCGCCGCGACACCCCGCGGGGCTCGGATCGCGGTCCGCCAGCGGGCCGTGAGGCCGGACGCCCACCCCGAGCGCGCGCCGGACAACCGGTAGCGTCCCGGCCGTGCGCTGGGGCCTCACCCTGCCGTTCCCCGGAGTCGCGCTCGCCGACTCGGAGCCGCTCATCCGCCAGGCCGAGTCGGAGGGCTACGAAGATCTGTGGACGGGAGACACGGCCGGGCCCGACGGGTTCACGCCGCTCGTCCTGGCCGCCAACTGGACCGAGCGCGCGCGGCTCGGAACCGGGATCGTCAACGTGTTCACGCGCGGACCGGCCGTGCTCGCCCAGCACGCCGCCGCCCTGCAGGACGCCAGCCGCGGGCGTTTCGTCCTGGGGCTGGGATCCTCCTCCAACGTCATCGTCGAGCGCTGGAACGGGATCCCCTTCGAGCGTCCGCTCGGTCGCGTGCGCGACACGGTGGGGGTGCTGCGCTCCGTCCTGGCCGGCGAGCGGGGCCCCGGCGGCTTTCGCCTCGAGACGCCGCCCGCGACGCCGGTGCCGATCTACGTGGCCGCGCTGCGGGAGCGGATGCTCGCCCTGGGTGGAGAGATCGCGGACGGCGTGTTCGTCAACTTCCTGCCGATCTCGGGCCTCGAGACCGTGATCGAGCGCATTCGCGAGGGCGAGGCGAAGGCCGGCAAGGAGCCGGGATCGGCGGACGTGGTGTGCCGCTTCTTCTGCATCCCCGCCCCCGCCGAGGAGGGCGTCGAGCTGGCGCGCTTCATGTTCGCCGCCTACGCGACGGTCCCCGTGTACGCCGCGTTCTTCCGGTGGCTGGGATGGGCAGATCGCCTGGACCCCATGGTCCAGGCATGGGAGGCGCGCGATCGCCAGCGCGCGATGGAGCTCGCCCCGGACGATCTGATCCGGGAGATCTTCATCTTCGGCTCGCCCGAGGAGCAGCGCGAGCGCTTGGCCCAGTACGCCGCCGGGGGCATCAACACCTTCGTCCTGACTCCCATCACGAGCCCCGACAAGTTGGCGGGACTGATCGCGAGCCTCGCCCCATGAACCGCCGCGGACCTGCAAGGCTTCGCTGAGCCGATGTCCACACGCCACACCTCCGCCGCCTCGTTGCCCCAGACGGTGATCGGTGTCGACGTGGGTGGGACCAAGGTGTCGGTCGCGCTGCTGCATCGGGGACGGCTGTCGGAGCCCGTCCTCGCGCCCACCGACTGCTCCAGCGCCGACGCTCTCGTCGATGAGATGGTCCGCCAGATCGAGACCCTGCGCGAGGAGGCCCCCGCTCCCGTCGAGGGCGTGGGGATAGGAGTCCCGTCGGTGATCGAGTTCGCGACCGGGCGGGTGCGCGACAGCGTGAACGTACCCCTGAGCGACGTACCCCTGCGTGAGGTGCTCGAGCAGCGGCTGGGGATCCCCGTCTTAGTCGACAACGACGCGACCTGCGCCGCGTTCGCCGAGGCCCACGACGAGCGGGGCGAGCTCGACGTCCAGGACCTGGTGATGTTCACGGTGGGCACCGGCGTCGGAGGCGGGTTCGTTCTCGGTGGTCGCGTGTACCGCGGAACCACCGGAGCCGCGGGCGAGATCGGGCACACCCTCATCGACGCCGGGCTGAATGACGGCGGGCCGGAGGTGGATGGCTTTCCCCAGCCCGGGTCGTTGGAGCGCCTCGCCGCCGGCCGCGCCCTCGACGCACTGGCCCTGGCCGCCGCCACCGAACACCCCGACTCCGCGCTGGGCCGGATCCTGGCCAGCACCGGTCAGGTATCGGGCCGCGACGTCGTGGTCGCCGGGCACGAGGGCGACCCCCAGGCGATCGCCGCGATCGCCGAGCTGGGCCGGCGTCTGGCGATCGGGGTGGCCAACGCGATCAACACATTCGACCCGGACGTCGTGGCGATTGGCGGAGGCGTGTCGTCGGCCGGCGAGCTGCTCCTGGGGCCGGTGCGGGAGACCGCGGTGCGCTTCGTGCTCCCGGGCGTCGGCACCCGGACCGAGATTCGCCTCGCCCGTTCCGGTCCGGCGGCCGGGGTCCGGGGGGCGGCGCTGCTCGCGCGGGAGGAGCTCGCCGTCCAGCGCCACGACCTGCACCCGTCGGGGGCCGGCGCCGCATGAGAATCGCGTGCGGCTTCGACCACGCCGGCGTGCCGCTGCTCGAACGCGCGCTCCAGGCGCTGCGCGATGCCGGCCATGAGCCGATCGACTACGGGATGACCGACGACTACCCCGACATCGCACTCACGATCGCGCGCGCGGTGCTCGAAGGAGAGGTGGAGCGAGGCGTGCTCATCTGCGGCTCGGGGGCGGGAGTGGCGGTCGCCGCCTGCAAGGTGCCGGGCATCCGGGCGGCAGTGGCCCACGACACGTACACCGCGGCTCAGTGTGTGGAGCACGACGACTGCAACATCCTGTGCCTGGGGGCACGGGTTGTCGGTCCCGAGCTCGCGGCGTCGCTGCTGGTGGCCTTCGCCGGCGCGTCGTTCAGCGGCGCCGAGCGCCACGTGCGGCGGCTGGCGAAGATCCTGGCCATGGAGCGCGACGGTCTGGACGCCGACCTCAGCGCGGTGACCGGATGACGGCTCCCGACCGCGTTCGTCAAGCTGCACGTGGATATCGACTGCGAAGCGAACTACAGCTAGGAGAGCCATGGCGATGACGTCCAGCACCAGTCCCTCGCTCAATTCTCAGGCCCTCGACGAGCTGTGCATCAACACGATTCGCACGCTGTCCATGGATGCGGTCCAGAAGGCCAACTCGGGGCACCCGGGCACGCCGATGGCACTGGCGCCGCTCGGCTACGTCCTGTACACGCGGATCATGCGGCACAACCCGTCCAACGCGGACTGGTTCGATCGCGACCGCTTCATTCTGTCGGCGGGGCACGCATCGATGCTGCTCTATTCGCTGCTGTACCTGACTGGATACCCGATGACCCTGGAGGACATCGAGCACTTCCGTCAGGTCGGCTACCCGACCGCCGGGCATCCCGAGCGCAACTACTCGCCGGGTATCGAGGCCACCACGGGGCCGCTGGGCCAGGGCCTGGGAATGTCGGTGGGCCTGGCCCTGGCCGAGCGCATGTTCGCCGCCCGCTTCAACGAGCCCGGCCACGACATCGTCGACCACCACACCTATGTCATCGCCAGCGACGGCGACATCCAGGAGGGGGTCGGGAGCGAGGTCTCGTCGCTCGGCGGGCACCTGGGGCTGGGCCGGTTGATCGTCTACTACGACGCCAACGCGATCCAGCTCGCCGGCCCGGTCTCGCAGACTATGAGCGAGGACACGGGCAAGCGCTACGAGGCCTACGGATGGCACGTGCAGGACGTCGGCGACGACCTGGGGGTCGAGACGCTCGAGCGCGCCACCCGGGCCGCGATCGAGGTCGAGGACCGGCCCTCGCTGATCATCGTGCGCAGCCACATCGGCTACGGCAGCCCGCACAAGCAGGACACCTCG
>DASZHF010000183.1:0-7839 GCA_035938095.1 Solirubrobacteraceae bacterium | reverse complement strand
CGCGCGTGAGGGCCTGGCGCTGACACCCGACGAGCTGACGGCGCTGTTCTCCGAGCGCCGGGAGCCGGTGATCGAGGACATGCGCTGCGCGGCGGACGAGCTGCGGCGTGAGCTCGCAGGCGACACGGTGACCTTCGTCGTTAACCGCAACATCAACGTCTCCAATATCTGCATCGTGGGCTGCGCCTTTTGCGGCTTCGGCCAGGGCCGGCGGTCGCCGGATGCCTACGAACACAGCCGCGAGGAGTTCATCCAGCGCGTCCGGGACGCGCAGGAGTTCGGCGCCACCGAGATCTGCATGCAGTCGGGCATCCACCCGGATTGGACGCTGGCCGACTACGAGGGCTGGCTGCGTCTGGCCAAGGAGGTCGCTCCGGAGCTCCACCTCCACGCGTACTCGCCCATGGAGGTCGACCACATGTGCAGCACGTCGGGGCTGGCGCCGCAGGCGGTGTTCGAGCGCCTGCTAGACGCCGGCCTGGGCTCGACGCCGGGCACGGCCGCCGAGGTGCTCCACGACGGAGTGCGGGAGCGAATCTCCCCCAACAAGTTGCCGGTGGCCCGTTGGATCGAGATCATCGAGGCCTGTCACCGGGCAGGGCTGCGGTCTTCGGTGACGGTGATGTTCGGCCACATCGAGGAGCCGTGGGAGCTGGCCGAGCACATGCGCGTGGTTCGGGCGCTTCAGGAACGCACCGGCGGGTTCACCGAGTTCGTTCCGCTGTCGTTCATCCCCTTCCACACCCTGCTCGGGCGCACGCATGGGGTCGAGGAGATCTCGCGCGAGGAGAACCTCAAGCACACCGCCGCCTTCCGCCTGGCGCTGGGGCGCACGGTGGTCAACCTGCAGGCCTCCTGGGTGAAGATGGGGCTCGACGCGGCGACCGAATCGCTGCGCTGGGGGGTCAACGACCTCGGGGGGACCCTGATGGAGGAGTCGATCTCGCGGATGGCCGGCAGCTACCACGGAGTGATGCTTCGGCCCGAGGATTTCATCGAGGCCGCCCGGCGCGCGGGGCGTCCGGCGGCCGAGCGCACCACGGTCTACGACATCTTCCGCCGCTACGAGCTGGCGGGCGTGTAACCGACCCGCCGGTCGGGTCGTCAGGCTGGTGAGCGGCAATGCTCTCCGCCTACCGGCCGTTGTTCGCCGTTCCCCATGCGCGAGCGATGGTGCTCGCCTCCTTCACGGCTCGGCTTGCCATGTCGAGCTTCCTGCTCCCGCTGGTGCTGCTCGCCCACCAGAAGGCGGGCTCGTTCGCGTTCGCCGGAGTCGCGGTCGCCGCGTTCGGGGTTCCGGCCGCCGTCCTGGCACCCGTCCGGGGGAGACTGGTCGATCGAGGCCCGCGGCGCATGCTGGCCCTGATGACGCTTGCCCACGCGCTGGCGCTGTTCACGCTGCCCCTGGCGGCGAGCCAGGTCGGGTTGGTGGTTGCGGCCGCGCTGGCCGGCGCCAGTTCGCCGCCCCTGGCCGGCGCCACTCGAGCATGCTGGCGGTCGTGGCTGGCTGACGATCCGCTGCTGCTCCCCCGGGCGTATGCGTTCGACGCCTCCGCCCAGGACGGCTTGGTGGTGGCCGGGCCGCTGCTGGCGGGAGCGGGGATCGCGCTGCTCGATCCGGAGGCCGTGATCGAGATCCTGGCGGGGCTGGTCCTGACCGGGGGGCTGCTGTTCAGCAGCAGGGTGGAGCCGGTCGCCGCCAGGGTCAAG
Source organism: Solirubrobacteraceae bacterium (assembly GCA_035938095.1). Classification (GTDB taxonomy): domain Bacteria; phylum Actinomycetota; class Thermoleophilia; order Solirubrobacterales; family Solirubrobacteraceae; genus AC-64. Next base: position 6,129 of record DASZHF010000183.1, on the reverse strand, counting down.
GGCACGAGGGGCTGGGGGCCCGTGGGGTCCGCGGGGCTGAGGACGCTGATCCTGTCGGTACTGCTGGCCGACGCTGCGCTCGGCCTGGTCGAGCTGGGGGTACCGGCCTTTGCCGTAAGGCACGGCTCTCCGGGCGTCGCCGGCGTCATGCTCGCGCTGCTGGCCGGCGGCTCGGTGATCGGCGGCTTCAGCGCCGGGGCACGGGACTGGAAAGCGTCACCGGGCCGACGGTACGTGCTGGCCGTCGGCGCCTGCGCGCTCACTCTGAGCCCGCTCGCGGCCGCGGGGTCGTTTGCGACGCTCGCCCCGCTGCTGGTGCTCGCCGGTCTTCCCTTCGCGGTCCAGTGGTCGGCGCTCTCGCTGCTCATCGATCGCCTGGTTCCCGCTTCGGCCACGACCGAGGCCTACACATGGATGACCACGGCCAACGCGGCCGGACTGGCGCTGGGGAGCGTCCTCGGGGGCGCGCTGATTCCGGCGGACAACGACCCCACGCTTCCGCTGCTCGCCGCCCCGATCGTGGCAGTAGCCGGCACGCTGGTCGCGCTGGCCCGCCGCGCGAGCCTGACCGAACCCACACCCGGCCTCACGGGCGAGCGCGCCTAGCGGAAGAGGTCCTCCTCGACGGGGCGGATCAGGGCCACGGCCCCGGGTCCATCCGCCGCGGTGACGTGGCGCTCGAGCCCGCTGATTACGACCACCGGTTCGCCCGAGGTCTTGGTCCGAACCAGGTCGGCCGCGCCTGCGAGCTCGTCCGCGACGGCGATCCAGGTCGCGCGCATCTCGCGACCGAGCCGGTCATGGCGTCCGCGCCAGTCCTCGAGCGGCCCGAGACCGGCCAGGCCTATGGCCACGTCACACTGCCCGTGTCGCCATGCGCGCCCAAAGCTGTCGCTGATCAGCACCGCCGGCGCATGGCTCGTGAGCTCGCGCAGCCGCGCGCGCAACTCCCGGGCGGAACGATCGGGGTCCAACGGAAGCAGCACGACGGTACCGCTCGCGGTCGCGTTGGAGAGATCGACGCCCGCGTTCGCGCACACGAGCCCATGGCGGGTTCGGCAGATGAGCACTCCCCGCTCGGCGCGCAGGAGCTCGGCCGACTCATCCAGCACCACCTGGACCGCACGCGGGTCGTGTCCATGCTCGCGCCCCAGCTCGACAGCCTGCTGTCCCGGGCTGACTTGCCCAAGGTCGACGGTCCGCCCCTGGGCCTTGGAGACGGCCTTGTGAGCCACCACGACGATGTCGCCGTCGGCGAGCGGTATGCCGCTCGCCACGATCAGCTCGCCCAGATCGGTGCCGGCAGTGATCTCGGGCAGCCCGGGCAGCGCTCGAGCGGTCAGCATTGTCATCGGTGGGCCGGTTAGCTGGGCCGCGCGCCGGCGGTCAGGCGCGCTAGAACCGCACGCGTTCGGGGAGCGGCATCTTCGCGCTCGAGCAGCGCCGCGCGCAGCGTGTCCAGGTCCTCACCGGTGTCCACGTCGAGCAGCAGCGAGTCGGGGCGGGCGACCCGCCACAAGGCCCCGGCCGCCGTGGCGCGCTCCACGTGGCGCGCGAAGCTGCCCGGACCAAAGGCCGGGACGATGACGTCGGGGGGCTCGAGCAGCAGGGCGTTGGTTCCCGTCCCGTGGCGGTCGGGCACGATCGCCACCTGTCGCGGCGCGGGCTCGGCGCTCCCCTCCTCGGTCTCCTCGGGCCCGGCCTGGGTGCCAGCGAATCCGAGCAGCTGTTCGACCTGGCGGGACTCCAGGGCCGGGCAGTCGCCGGGTACCAGGAGCGCCCGTGTGTGCCCGTCCGCGAGTGCCCGCACGAGTCCGAGTCCGACGGCCTCGCTCTGACCATGTTCGTGCTGGTCGGGGATCACCTCTGCGCCGGCTCGGTTGGCCAGGGCCGCGGCCCGCGGTTCGGCCGTGACCACCAGCACCTGGGCGATCCCGCGCGTGCGCGCCAGCGCGTGCAGCACATCCCCGACCATCGCCTCGGCGAGCTGGCTGCGGTCCTCGCCGCCCAGACCCGGATGAAGGCGCTGCTTGGCGCGTTCGAAACGTTTGACGGGCAGGATGGCGACGGTTGTCATCGCCCACAGACGCTACTGGGGGTTATCACGAGCGGCGGGGGCCGATCACGGAGCGGCGGGGGCCGATCACGGAGCCGAAGCCAGCGGATCACGGAGCCGAAGCTAGAGCGTCCGCGAAAGCGAGCGTCTCATCGGCGAGGCGCCGGCGCGACGCGGCGTCGCTCATGAGCAGGTCGGTGCGCAGGGTGGGCAGGTCGTCCATCGGCTCGTCGGCCACGATCCCGTCGAGTAGCTCGCCGTAGAGCGCGGCGATGCCCCGCCCGCTGAGCGGCTGATCGGCCCAGGCCATGAACGCGGCGGTGGGCCCCTTGAGCACCTCCCCGGCGACGATCGGACTGACCGCCACCACCGGGGCCGGGGCCGAGCGCAGAGTCTCTCGAAGGCCGGGTACGGCGAGGATGGGCCCGATCGAGATGATCGGGTTGGAAGGGCCGATCACGATCGCCCGCGCCGACGCCAGCGCCTCGAGCACCTCCGCGGTGGGCCGGGCGGCCTCTACCCCGCGAAACTCGACGCCCCGCACAGCGGCATCGGGAGCCCCGCGGATCAGGAACTCCTGGAGCGGGGACCACGCGTCGCCGCCTGCACTCGCGCTGGCCACCCACGTGCGGACCGGCTCGTCGCTCATGGGGAGCACTCGACCTCGCACCGCGAATGCGGTTCCCAGGTCCGCGATTGCCTCAGTCAGCCTGGCGCCCTCGCGCAGGCGGTCCATGCGCTCGAGACCCACGGCCAGGTCGCGGTCTCCGAGCGAGAACCAAACGTCCACGCCCAGCTCGCGCAAACCATCCATCACCGCGAAGGTGTCGCCCGCAATTCCCCAGCCGCGTGGATCGATCCGGTCGGCGAGCCAGTAAGTGATCAGGTCGGGGTCGGGGGAGACGTGGGCGCCGTAGATCTCGATGTCGTCTGCGGTGTTGGCGATCACCACCAACTCCTCGCCCACCACATCGAGCATGCCCCGGGCCAGCTTGGCCCCGCCCGTCCCTCCGGCCAGCACGACCACGGTCATTCCGGCCGCCTCGATGTGATCCGTGGCGGCATCGCCGCCCTAGACAGCCGGCCAGCGCTCCGCCGGCAGACCCGTGATTCGGATCCCGGAATGACTTTTGTGGCGCGCGTTGACGGAGATGAGGAGGGCGGTGAGTGACTCCACGATCCGAGCCATCTCCAGCCGCCCGCAATCGACGCACCGCAGGCCGTCGATGCGCTCGAGCACGGCCGCCACCGCCCGCTTGTCCTCGCGCCGGTCGCCGCACACCAGGACGTCCTCGTCCATGTGATGCTCCAGGTCAGCCAGCGAGCCGGCGCTCACCGTGTGCAGCGCGGACACCACCCCGACGCCGTCGGGCACCATCTCCTGCGCCTGCTGGGCCGCGGAGCCCTGCCAGACGCCGAGCGTGCGGGTGGCGCGGCCGCCGACCGCTGCGGCCAGCGGTACGGTGGCGTCGACCAGGATCTGCCCTTCGCGCAGGTGCCCGCGGACGTTCGCCAGCGTCTCCGACTGGTTGCGGAAGGGGACCGACAGGACGACGATGCCGGCCCGGGCGGCGGCCTGCGCGTTGGCCAGCCCCTCGAAGCTGCCATCGGGGACCGCACGCGTCGCCCGCTCAGCCGTCTCGACCGCGCGAAGAGCGTCGCGCGACCCGATCACGATCGGTACGCCGGCGCGCCCGAGCCGCAACGTCAACCCGAAGCCGAGTGCTCCCGAAGCTCCGATGACGCACACCGGCTGCTGCGTCGGGGTGCCGGAATCGGCTCCGTCGGACGGCGGCACGGCGGCGAGTATAGGGTTCGTCCCGTGCGGCTCGAGGGACGCATAGCGCTGGTGACCGGTGGCGCGTCGGGAATCGGAGCGGCTACCGCCCGACGACTGGCCGCCGAGGGGGCCCGCGTCGTTGTGGCCGATGTCAACCTCGAGGGTGCGACCGAGGTCGCCGGGGAGATCGACGGCCTCGCCGTGGAAATGGATGTCACCGACACCACGTCCGTGCGCGCCGCCGTCGCGGCTTGCAGGGACGCTCTGGGAGACGTGCAGGTCCTGGTCAACAACGCCGGTACCGATCGCTTCGCGTTCTTCTCGCACACTGACGAAGAGCTCTGGGATCTGGTCCTCGGCGTGAACCTGCGAGGTGTTCTTGCGGTGACGCACGCCGTGCTCCCCGCCATGCACGAGGGCGGAGGAGGCTCGATCATCAACGTCGCCAGCGAGGCGGGGCGGGTCGGCTCCCAGGGGTCGGTCACCTACAGCGCCGCCAAGGCCGGGGTGATCGGGTTCACGAAGGCGATCGCCCGCGAGTCCGCGCGCTACCGCGTTCGCTGCAACGCCGTCGCTCCGGGCCCGATCGAGACCCCGCTGCTCAATGCCGCCCCGGTGCAGTTGGGCGAGCTGGGCGCGCGTCTCAAGCAGGGGATGATCAACGCCACCGCCATGGGCCGCAGCGGCCAGCCCGAGGAGGTCGCCGCCGTGATCGCCTTCCTGGCCTCCGACGATGCCTCATATGTGACCGGCCAGACCGTGAACGTCAGCGGCGGCCTGTCGATGTGGTGAGCGAGGAGTCTGCGCCGAGACGTCCCTGGATCGCACCCGTGGTCCGCGTCCCAGCCCCAAGCCTCGAGGTCGGCCTGCAGCGAAGCGACGAGTTCCTGGTCGCGGATCGCCTGCTCACCGACGTGGGAGGGTCGATCGGGGTGGCGGTGCTGTCCACTCCGGGAATGGTCGCCATGATGGAGCGCAACGCGGCCAGGCTGGCGCTCGCCCACCTGCCCGAGGGCCAAGCCACCGTGGGCTTCGAGATCTGCGTCCGGCATGTCGCGGCCGCGCTCGAGGGCGCGCGCTGCACGGTGCACGCCAGCCTCAGCGAGATCGTCAACGGCCGCAAGCTGCGCTTCGCCGTCGAGGTCCGCGAGCGGCCGCAGAGCGACGGTGATCCAGCCGCCACCGGCCGCCTGATCGGCGTGGGCACGCACGAGCGGCGCGTCATCGACGTGGCCCAGCACGCCCGCTCCGCCGGCGGCTGAGCCCGCCCCGCAGCCTCTTGTCTCGCCTTGCATTCCTGCATGACCGGAGTACCGTCCATTCTTCGACGCACTGTCAACGATTCAGGAGGGGTACATGGCCACGCTGCTCGAGCTCACCCAGCAGGGGGATCCGGGGACGATCGTCGACGAGGCGCGGCTGGACAAGATCACGCTGATGAAGCCCCAGGAGCTCTACGAGCTGTGGGAGCGCCAGAACTGGCAGTCGCAGGCCATCGATCTCGAACGCGACCGCGCGAGCTGGAAGGAGATCGACGAGCGGGAGCGCCGCGAGCTGTTGTGGGGCCTGTCTTCGTTCTTCGTCGGCGAGGAGCGGGTGACGACGCAGTTCTCGGGGCTCGTTATGGCCTACGAGGACGAAGCCGAGGAAGCATTCCTCACCACCCAGCAGGTGGACGAAGCGCGCCACATGCAGTTCTTCGACCGTTACTACCGCGAGGTCTTCGCCTTCGAGGACCCAGACATCCACGCGCGCCTGGCCCGGGTCCGCGAGCACATCACCGACACCTTCGTCCAGCTCTTCGACAACGACCTGGTGGTCGCGGCCAACAAGCTGATCAGCGACCCCTCCGACATCACCGCCAAGGTCGAGTTCGTGACCTGTTACCACATGGTCATCGAGGGCACGCTCGCGCTCACCGGCCAGTGGTTCAACCTCGATTGGTTCGAGCGCCACGGGGGCTTCCCGGGCTTTGTCGAGGGGTTCTCGAACATCGCTCGCGACGAGCACCGTCACGTCGCGTACGGGACCTGGTATCTGCAGCAGAAGGCGCACGACCCGGAGCTCGCGCGCGCGGCCCAGGACACGCTGGCCCGGCTTCTACCGGTGGCGGCCGGGGTCCTCGTCCCGCCCGGCAAGGCGCTGGGCGAGGAGTACACCTACCTGGGCCACACCGCCGAGGAGCTCAACGCGTACGCGTTCACCGCGCTCTCGCGGCGGCTGAAGGTGATCGGGCTAGGGCTGCCGGCCATGGTGTAGGCGCCGAGGGCGCCTCTGGCTACCGGTGTTCGGG
>DASZHF010000182.1:0-5275 GCA_035938095.1 Solirubrobacteraceae bacterium | reverse complement strand
GCCTTCGACGCCGACGATCCCGGCACCCGGGCCGTGATGGCCGGCGCTCCCCGGCTGCTCGACCAGCTGGCCCCGGAGGACGCCGAGCACTTCGCGGAGGTGCGCCGTCTCCTGGACGCCGCCGGCGTGGGCTACGAGATCGATTCGGCGCTCGTGCGGGGCCTCGACTACTACACCCGCACCCTGTTCGAGTTCACGAGCGACGCGCTCGGCGCCCAGAGCGGGGTGGCCGGGGGCGGGCGCTACGACGCGCTCGTGGAGCAGCTCGGGGGTCCGCCCACGCCCGCCGTCGGTTGGGCCGCCGGGATCGAGCGCATCCTGCTCGCCGGCGGCGAGGCGCCGGCCGGGAGCACTCCGCTGGAGCTGTTCGTGGCGCTCGACGACGGTGCCCGCACCGAAGACGCCTTCGCCACGCTGGTCGCCGCGCGCCGCGCCGGCCTGCGCACCGACATGGAGTTCGCCGGGCGCTCGCTGAAGGGTCAGTTCAAGCAGGCCGACCGGCTCGGCGCCCGCTACGTCGCGATCCTGCATCCCGGCGGAGCCGAGCTCCGCGATATGTCGAGCTCCGAGCAGGAGGCGATCGCTTCCGACCCGGGCCAGGAAGGCGTGTCGCCCAACTCGATCGTCACCGCTGCCCTGCGCGTGCTGCGGGGTGTCGCGTGACCGGTTCGGACTGGCAGGCGCATTGAGGCCGCCGCGCCCAAATGCCTACCGCGACGCCTGGTGCGGGACGCTCACGGCCGAGCGCGTGGGCGAGTCCGTGCGCGTGGCCGGCTGGGTGCACCGCCGCCGCGACCACGGTGGCCTGGTGTTCATCGACCTGCGCGATCGCTCGGGCATCGTCCAGCTCGTCTTCCATCCCGACCGTGCGCCCGACGCCCACCGCGTCGCGCACGACCTGCGCGCCGAGGACGTGCTCAGCGCCCGGGGCGAGGTTCTCCGACGCGATCCCGAGAACGTCAACCCCTCCATCCCGACCGGCGAGATCGAGATCGCGGTGGCCGAGGTCGAGCAGCTGGCCGACGCCCAGACCCCGCCCTTCCCGATCGACGAAGAGGTGCCGGTCGACGAGCTGCTGCGCCTGCGCCACCGCCCGCTCGACCTGCGCCGGGACAGCATGCAGCGAGCTCTGACCCTCCGCCACGACGTGGCGCGGACCATCCGCACGCACCTGTACGAGCGCGACTTCCTGGAGATCGAGACCCCGATGCTCACCCGGTCGACTCCGGAGGGCGCGCGCGACTACCTGGTTCCCGCCCGTCTGGCGCCCGGATCCTTCTACGCGCTGCCGCAGTCCCCACAGCTGTTCAAGGAGCTGCTGATGATCGCCGGGTACGAGCGCTACTTCCAGATCGTGCGCTGCTTTCGCGACGAGGATCCGCGCGCCGATCGCCAACCCGAGTTCACCCAGCTCGACCTCGAGATGGCCTTCGTGGGCGAGGAAGACGTGCTCGAGCTGATCGAGGGGTTGATGTCCGAGGTCTTCCGCGAGGCGGGCTTTGCCGTCAGCGACCCGCCCTGGCTGCGCGTGCCTTACGACGAGGCCGTTCTGCGTTACGGGACCGATCGTCCCGACCTTCGCTTCGAGCTGGAGATCCGCGATGTCAGCGACATCGTCCGGGGCTCGGAGTTCAAGGTGTTCGAGTCGGTGCTCGCCCGGGACGACGGGGTGGTGCGCGCGATCAACGTCGGCCCGCTCGAGCTCTCGCGGGCCGAGCAGGAGCAGCTCAACGAGCTGGTGCGCCCCCAGGGCGCCAAGGCCGTCGCCCCCATCTACGTGGGCGACGGGGGCTGGCGCTCGAACCTGGCCAAATTCTTCTCGCCCGACCAGATCGCGGCCGTCAATTCGGCGCTCGGGGCCAGGGACGGCGACCTCCTGTTATTCGTGGCGGACCGGCGCTCGGTGGCCGCCCGCGCGCTGGGCGAATTGCGCCAGCGCATGGCCGAGCGCCTCGGACTCATAGCCGAGGGCCGTCACGAGGTGTGCTGGATCGTCGACTTCCCCATGTTCGAGTGGAACGAGGGGGAGGGGCGATGGGATCCGCTCCACCACCCGTTCACCGCGCCGGCCATGGCGGACGGGGGCCCGCTGTCGTTCGAGGACCCCGGCGCCCTGCGCTCGCGCGCCTACGACATGGTGGTCGACGGGTGGGAGCTGGGCGGCGGGTCGATCAGGATCAACACACCCGAGGTCCAGCGCGAGGTGCTCAAGCTGGTCGGCATTTCCGAGGAGGAGGCCGATCAGCGCTTCGGTTTCCTGCTCGACGCTCTGCGCTACGGCGCTCCTCCGCTCGGCGCGATCGCGTTCGGGCTCGACCGGATCGTCGCGATCCTCGCCGGGCGCGACAGCATCCGGGACGTCATCGCGTTCCCCAAGACATCAACGGGAGCCGATCCCCTCACCGGGGCCCCGGCCCCGGTCGACGCGGCGCAGCTGCGCGAGCTGGGGCTGCGTCTCCTCGACACCCCTCCCAAGCGTTGACGACCGCTCAGCCGCGTCGCTGATGTCCGCTCAGGCGCTCGACCGACCGCGCGCGGCCGGCGGGAGATCCGCGCCGGTCTGAGCGCGCTCGGCCGGCGGCAGATCGGCGCCGGCGTGATCGGGCGCTGACGGGCGCGGATCGGCCTTCACGTGACCCCACGCGAGCTTCTGCAGAAGCGCGTGCAGCGTGCGCTGCTCCTCCGCGGTCAGCGGGGCGAAGTACTCGCGCTGGAGCTCTGCACCCAGCTGGCGCCCGCGCTCGAGCGCCTTCTCGCCGGCGGCAGTCAGGTAGATGGTGCGGGCCCGGCGGTCCAGGGGATGGGGGCGGCGCTCGGCCAGACCCAGCGCTTGTAGCTCGTCGATCACCGCGACCATCGAGCTGGGGTCGATCCCGGTGCGCTCGCGCAGCGCGTTCTGCGTGATCCCGGGCTGGGCGGCCACGATGCTCATGACGCCGAAGTGCTTGGGATGGATGCCCAGCGGCTCGAGCGCCATCGCGAAGCGGCGGGCGGACCCCTGCCCGAGGCGTGACATCAGGTAGCCCGGGAACCCCGCGAGCTCGTCCGGGAGAGGGCCATCCATCCACATAGCAGGCAAGTTTAGGCGAGAAACGATTTGTGGTACAAATTATGCGCCCTCCGAACTACTGCGGTCTGTCCCACCGCGGCGCGCACCCCCCAACAGCCCTCCCCGACCCCAGGAGGTCCCGCATGGCACCGATCACCCGCTGGGTTCTGGCGCACAAGCGCGTCATCGTCGTCTTTTGGCTCGCCGTGACCCTGGTCGGAATCGCGTCCGCGGGTTCGTCGACGAAAGCGCTCAAGCAGAAGTTCTCGGTCCCCGGTAAGGAGGGCTGGGTCACCAACACCCAGATCCAGCGCGACTTCCACGGCACCGGCGGCAACAGCGCGCCCCTCGTGCCCGTGGTCACGCTTCCGGCCGGATCCACGGTCGACTCCCCAGCGGTCAAGACGGGCCTCGACCAAGTGGCGGCGAAGCTCGAGGGCGTGCTGCCCGGGACCAGACTGGCCAGCTACGCCACCACGCACAACCCCGCATTCGTCTCCAAGGACGGGCGCACCACCTTCCTCGTCGCCTATCCGCCGCCCGACCCCAGTCAGCCGTTCAACGACAACCCCAAGGCGGCCAAGAAGGCCAAGGCGGCGCTCCAGGGCATGACCATCGCCGGCGCCCCCGTGCACCTCACGGGCTTCGACGCGCTATCGAACCAGAGCGGGGGCGGCAACGGCCCGGGCGTGCTCGTGGAGGCGCTCCTGGGTGGATTCGGCGCGCTTCTGGTACTCGCGTTCGTATTCGCCTCGTTCCTGGCCATCGTGCCGATCATCATGGCGGTGGTCTCGATCATGACCACGTTCCTGGTCGTATGGGGGCTGACGACGATCACCGACATCTCGCCCATCGTGCAGTTCCTGATCGCGCTGATCGGGCTGGGCGTCTCGATCGACTACGCACTGCTCGTGGTAGTCCGCTGGCGCGAAGAGCGCGCGTATGGACGGACCGGTGACGAAGCGGTCGTCAGAGCGATGGAGACCGCCGGTCGGGCGGTGGTATTCAGCGGCACGACGGTGGCCATCGGTCTCCTGGCGCTGGTCGCCCTGCCCCTGCCCTTCCTGCGCTCGGTCGGCTATGGGGGCATGCTCATTCCGCTGATCAGCGTGATCGTCGCGCTCACGCTGCTGCCGATCGTCCTGTCGAAGTGGGGCCACCGGCTGGACTGGCCGCGGGTGCGGACCGACGACAAGGCCAGCCGCTCCTGGACCCGCTGGGCTGAGCTCGTGGTGCGCACCCGCTGGGTGGCGGCCGCGGGCGCCCTGATCGTCCTGCTGGCGCTCGTAAGCGCCGCGACCTCGCTGCAGCCCGGGCTGCCCAACGCCAACACCATCGCCAAGCAGGGCGACGCCAAGGAGGGTCTGGTCGCACTGGAGCGCTCGGGCATCGGGTCGGGCGCGCTGCTGCCCGACGAGGCGCTCATCACCGGCTCGACGTCGCCGTCGCAGGTGGCGAGCGCCATGGCCCGGGTGCCCAGGGTCCAGGGTGCGGTGGCGCCCACCGCCGCCAGCTGGCGCCAGCACGGGGCCACCGTGGTCGACGCCTTCCAGATCCCCGACGGATCCTCGTCGGCGGGGCGCGACACGCTGAGCGCGGTCCGCTCCGCGGCTCACTCGGTGGCGCCGGACGTGCGCCTGGGGGGGATCCCAGCTCAGAACGACGACTTCATCAACGCGGTGTACGGGAACTTCCCGCTCATGATCGCGCTGATCGCACTCGTGACGTTCATCCTCCTGGCGCGCGCATTCCGGTCGCTCCTGCTCCCGCTCAAGGCGGTTGTGCTGAACGTGATCAGCGTGGCCGCGGCCTGGGGGGTGCTCGACCTGGTGTGGCAGCAGGGCCACGGCTCGCACCTGATCTGGGGCATCCAGGCCACGGGGTCGGTGACTGCCTGGATACCGCTGATGGTGTTCGCGTTCCTGTTTGGCCTGTCGATGGACTACGAGGTGTTCATCCTGGCGCGAATGCGCGAGGAGTACGACGCCACGGGGTCGACCGACACGGCGGTGGTGCGAGGCATTGGACGCACGGGCCGGCTGGTCACGAGCGCGGCGATCATCCTGTTCCTGGCCTTCGTTTCGTTGGCCTCCGGACCGCAGACCGACGTCAAGGTGCTGGCGACCGGGCTGGCGGCGGGCATCCTGCTCGACGCCACCGTCATCCGCGCGCTGCTCGTCCCGGCGGTCGTGTCGCTGTTCGGACGCTGGAACTGGTGGCTGCCCA
>DASZHF010000181.1:0-3560 GCA_035938095.1 Solirubrobacteraceae bacterium | reverse complement strand
GAGCGCCTAGCCGACACGGCCGATAGCCTGGCGTCGCTCGCGGCCTCGGCCGAACACCTCGAGCGTCTGGCCGACACCAGCGACACGATCGCGGAGATCGCGGCCACCCGGCCGGCCCTGGAGCAGCTGGCGGCGTCGGCCGAGTCGTTGCGCCAACTGGCTGACGCCACCGCGTCGTTGCGAGCTCTCGCGGCCGCCTCCCCGGACCTGGAGCGTCTTGCAGCGGGAACCGACTCGCTCGCCGAGCTCGCTCGCTCCTCGGCCGCTCTGCCCGACCTGGTCGCCGCCTCGGCGCTCCTGCCCGAGATGCCCGAACGGATGGGCGCCCTCAGCCGCCAGGTGGTGGAGACCAATGCTCGGCTCGCAGCGATCGAGCCGGACGTCAGGGCGCTGGCCTCGAGGATGACAGAGCTGGACGAGTCGATTGCCGTGCTCGCCCAGACCATGGAGCCGCTCCAAGGCACCACGCGGCGCCTGGGCCGGCTCTTTGACCGCCTGCCGGAGCGGCGACGGCGCGAGGTCGCCCAGGCAGCTGCCGAGGCCCAGGCCGACGTCGACGCCGACGACGGCGCCGACGCCGTGGCGCTGGCCGAGGACGCCGCGACCTCCAATGACGCCGAGGCCGCCGCGAGCGATGCCCAGGCCGCCGGGACCGCCCCCGAGACCTCCGGCCGAGCGCCCGCGGCGGGGCCCGGGCAAGTGGCAGGGCCCACCTAACACCTGCGGCCGCCCGCGAGCATCGGCGTGCCCTCGGTCCCGCTCGTCGCGGTTCCCAATTTCTCGGAGGGGCGCGATCGCCCCACCGTGGAGGCCATCGGGCGTGCGTTCACCAAGAGCGGCGCTCGGTTGCTCGATGTCCACTCCGACCCCGACCACCACCGCTCGGTCTACACCCTGGCCGGCGAGCCGGGCCAGCTGGCCTCCTCCTTGTTACAAGGAGCCCGCGAGGCAGTGCAGCGCATCGGCGTGGGGGAGGCCTCGCGTGACGAGGCGCCGGGCCTTCATCCGCACGTGGGCACGATCGACGTGATCCCCATCGTCTACCTAAGCGCCGCGCTGCGGGGGGCCGCGTGCGCCGAGGCGCTCGTCGTGGGTGATCTGGTCGGCGACCTGCTTCAGATACCCGTCTTTCTATACGGCCTTCTGGCGGGCGGCCGCACGCGCGCCGAGCTTCGCCGCGGCGGTCGCCCCGGCCTCGCCCGCCGCCTCGAGGAGGGCGAGCTCGTGCCGGACTTCGGTCCGCCGCGCCTGCACCCAACGGCCGGAGCCGCCCTGGTCGCCGCCCGCCGCCCGCTCGTCGCCTTCAACCTAGAGCTGGCCCCGCCCGCCACCGGCGAAACCGCCCGGCGGATCGCGGCCGCGATCAGAGAGGGGGGGCCAGAGGGCCTCCCTGGGGTGCGTGCGATCGGACTCGAGCTCCCCAGCCGGAAGGGCGCGGGCCAGGTTTCCGTAAACGTCGAGGAGCCCGAGACCACACCGCTCGCGAGCATCGTCGCCGCGGTGCGCCGGCACGCTCCCGTCGCGGCGGGCGAGCTCGTCGGCCTGGCCCCGCGAGCGGCCCTCGAAGGATTCCCGCCCGACGTCCCACTTCCGGGCTTTGACCCCAAGCGTCACGTGGTCGAGAACGCTCTAGGCTTGTGAGCGATGGCCCAGACCAAGCGCAAGCGCCGGACCAAGCACCGTGGCAACGCTGCCGGCGTGGTCGAGGCTCGGGGCCGCACGGGGCGCAAGCCGACCGCCTCCGAGAGGGGATCGAAGTCTCGCCCGGACGCCGCGGCGCGGCGTGAGGCGCGGCTCAATAAGCCCCCGAGCTGGCGCTCGGCGATCAACCGGGCGCTGATCGCGGCGGCGTTCCTGGTGGTGCTCACGATCGTGCTCTTCCGCCGCAGTGTGGGTTCGGCTCTGGTGCTCCTCCCGTTCGTGCTGCTCATCTACGTTCCCCTCGGCTACTACACGGACCTGTTCATGTACCGCCGCCGGATGCGCCAGAAGGGCAGCGGCTAGCTCGATGCCCGACGGCAGAGGGCAAGTCCGGTGATGGAGGTCCGCGCCTTCACCGTGGGAATGGTCCAGGAGAATTGCTACCTGGCCTACCGCCAGGGCGACCCGCGGGCGGTGATGATCGATCCGGGCGACGAGGCCCACAAGCTGCTGGGCGCGGTCGACAGCCTGGGGCTGTCGGTCGAGGCGATCCTGATCACTCACACGCACTTCGATCACGTCGGAGCGGTCGCGCCGGTCGCGGAGGCCACGGGCGCGCGCGTTTGGTGCCCGGAGCTCGAGGTGCCCGTGTTGGCGGACATCATGAGCTACGTGCCCTGGCCCGGGTTCGGCCCGTTCGAGAGCTACCAGGCGGACGAGACGGTCAGCGGAGGGGAGCGCCTCGAGCTCGCCGGATTCGAGATCGATGTGGTTCCCACGCCCGGTCACAGCCCCGGTCACGTGACGTACTCGATCGAGTCCGAGGCGGCACTGTTCTCCGGCGACGTGCTCTTCCAGGGTTCGGTCGGGCGCACCGACCTGCCCGGCGGCGACTGGCCGACGCTGCTCGAGTCCATTCGGACGCTGATGGACCGCTACCCGGAGCCCACGACGGTCTACCCGGGCCACATGGGCGTCACCACGCTGGGCGCCGAGCGGGCCAGCAACCCCTTCCTGACCGAGCTCGCGGCCGATCGGTGACCGAGCGGCTGCAGGCGCCGCGCGGGACATTCGACGTGCTCCCCGAGGACGCGGACGCGCGCGCCGCCGTCGAGCGCAAGGCCCGCGACCTGCTGGAGTCCGCGGGCTACCGGCGGATCGAGACGCCCGCGTTCGAGGCCACCGAGTTGTTCGCCCGGGGGGTGGGGGAGGCCACCGACATCGTGCGCAAGGAGATGTACAGCTTCGATGATGGAGGGGGGCGCTCGCTGACGCTGCGCCCCGAGGGGACCGCTCCGGTCGCCCGCGCCTACGTGGAGCACGGAATGCACAAGCTCCCTGCGCCGGTCAAGCTCTGGTACCTGAGCAGCTTCTTCCGGCGCGAGCGCGCCCAGGCCGGACGCTACCGCCAGTTCTGGCAGGTCGGAGCCGAGGCGCTGGGCTCGGACGACCCCGCGCTGGACGCCGAGCTGATCGTGTTGCTCCACACCCTGCTGGAAGAGCTCTCGGTCCGCGACGTCCGCCTGCGACTGTCGAGCCTGGGTCAACCCGCCGCTCGCGCTGCCTACCGCGAGCAGCTCCAGGAATACCTGCGGGCTAACGCCGAGCGCCTGTCCGAGGACGTGCGCTCGCGCATCGACCTCAACCCACTGCGCGCCTTCGACGCCGACGATCCCGGCACCCGGGCCGTGATGGCCGGCGCTCCCCGGCTGCTCGACCAGCTGGCCCCGGAGGACGCCGAGCACTTCGCGGAGGTGCGCCGTCTCCTGGACACCGCCGGCGTGGGCTACGAGATCGATTCGACGCTCGTGCGGGGCCTCGACTACTACACCCGCACACTGTTCGAGTTCACCAGCGACGCGCTCGGCGCCCAGAGCGGGGTGGCCGGCGGCGGGCGCTACGACGCTCTGGTGGCGCAG
>DASZHF010000180.1:0-2952 GCA_035938095.1 Solirubrobacteraceae bacterium | reverse complement strand
ACTCGCGACGCAACTCGCCACGATCTCGGGAGTCGACGCCCTCCACATCTATCCGCTAGGCGCGGAGGTCGCCACACGAGAAGTGGCTGCCACCTTCCGCGGCGCGCGTGGAGTCGCAGCCCATCGGCGCTGACGCTCGCGCCTCGCGTCAGCGTCGGGCTGAGTACCGCGATCACAGCTAGGCAGGTCTCGCCGGTAAAGATCCGGGGGGACCTGGCATTTCGCCAACCTCGGGACTCGGCGGGCACGCTCGGGATGGACCGTGAGGATGGCCCGGTCGAGCTCCGCCAGGCGGTCGACCCGGCCCGTGATGCGTCAGCTCATGCCGGCCGCGCGGGCCGAGTACCTCAGCCGGGGTCAGGTCGCCGCTGCTTGAGCCGACGGGTCATTGCGCCGCCGGGTTAGCCATGGCGTGGCCGACCTCGCCTGCGCCCATGCGGCCGGCGTCCACGGGTGAAGTGATGGCGAGGCGGTGTCTTGTTGCATCCGTAGTAGGTGCGGGTGCTGGTGGCGCGGGTGCCGCGGTTTGTGCGGGTGATGATGGTGACGGTGAACGTCCCCAGGGGTAGCCGCCTGAGCGTCAGGTGGGTTAGGCGGTGGCCATGGACGGTGCGGGCCAGACGCCCGTTGACGAACACGCTCACCCGCGTGATGCGCTCGTGGCGCGGATGGTGCAGCCGGAACATGAAGCGCCGCCGGTCGACGCACGCCCCCGGCAGGGTCGCCGCGCTCCGCGAGCTCTGCCCGGCGCTGGCTACGGACCCGAGCGCGAACAAGCGCATGTAGCTGGGGTCCGGACCTCCGAGCTGCACGGTGTTGGTGGCCGGCGGGAGCGGCGTAAACGAGGTGGCGGCCGGGTTGTCCGGACCGGCCCGGAAGGTGCCGGGGAAATGGGTGGGGAAGTCGTATGAGGTCAGGCGCAGCTGCAGGCGGTGCCCCGGGGCCAGCTCATACCCGGTGGGCCATATGGCCAGGTCGTAGTCGTAGAACTTGCCCGGCTGGATCGGCGTGGGGTTGATGTTGGTGTGCCAGGGGCGGTCGGGCGTGCTGCGCGCGAGGTCCAGTGCGCGGTGCGATGCGCGCAGGAACCCGGCGGTGATGATGCTCTCGCTGCCGTCGGCAGCGACGTCGGCGAGCTTGGCGAACCAGTCGGTGTCGCTGGCGGTGGATGCCGCGACCAGGTGGAGCACACCGTCGCCGGTCAGCGTGAGCGGCTGGGTCAGCGGGGGCGTGCGCCAGGTCAGTCCGGCCTCCTCTTCGGCCCGCTGGTCCAGGGGGATGTAGGGGCTGGCGGCCACGGTGCCGTACTGGTCAAAGCTCATGCTCAGACCGGCGGCGGGGTCGGTGAAGTAGCTCTGCGTACTCGGCGGCGTGGGCGAGGCCCGCTCGAGGGCGCTCGGGGCGAGAAAGAGGGGCTGGAGCTTGGCGCTCGGCGGCGGCCACTGCGTGCTGTCCATCCACTGGTTGGAGCCCTGGACGTAGAAGCGCACCGCCGGTCGCTGCGGCTCCGATGCGCCGGGGACCAGGTACTTGCGCAGGAACTCGAAGAACACGGCCCTGGAGTCCCCACCCGCCCCCTCCAGGTTGGAGGGGTTGGTCTCCGGATCAAACGGGGGGCCGCATCCCTTGTGCGTACACGGATCGACGTACAGCCGAGTCTCCACGCCCGGACGGCGCGAGAGCACGCGGTACATCTCGTTGGCGCCGAAGATGAACCCGTCGTGCCACCCGTCGTAGATCAGGGCGGGAACCGTGATCCGATCAGCGTGATAAAGCGGCGAACGGTCCTGGTAGAAGGGCCCGTCGTCGGGCCGCTCCAGGTAGTCGAAGGCGATGCCCGCACTGCCGGGCACCTGCTGGATCTTGGCGTTGATCGTCTCAGAGAACAGGCTGGCATCGCTGTTGAACCCGCTTAGGCTCGCAGGCTGCTGAACACCCAGGTACTGCGCGTCAAAGAAGAAGTTGGGGATCCCCTCATGGGTGTAGCCCTCGCGGTAGAGGTCAGACAGGGCACTCACCGGCGTGATCACCGTCAAATGCGGCGGCTGCTGCTCGGCGGTGAAGTACTGATCGATGCCCAGGTACGAACCTCCGGCCATCCCCACGCGCCCGCTGGAATACGGCTGGGTCCCGAAGTACTCGACCAAGTCATAGCCATCGCGCTGCTCGCGCGGCGAGAAGTAGTTGTCCTTCAGCGTCCCCTCGCTGCCGCCCGTCCCGCGCACGTCCACGATGGCACTGATCATTCCCCGAGTGGCGAAGTCGGTGCCCGCGAAACAACCACACACCCCGCTGCGCCCGTAAGGGGTCATCTGCAACACCACCGGGAAGCGTCCCGGCGCGGGCGTCTTGCCGTCCTGGGAGGGAAACGTGATCGTCGCCGACAGGCGGACTCCGTCGTCCATCGGAATCAGCGTCTCGACCGAAACGCTCTGGTAGGTCGGGGCCGGGAGCTGGGGCGGCGGCGCGGCGGCAACAGCAGGCGGGGCGCCAGCGCAGAACGTGATCGGGAGCAGGCACGCGGCGTGCGTCAGCCCGCGCGTGGCGGCGAAGGACCGAGGTCGGATGCGTCCACGGAACATGGCCACGCGGGAACAATAATCATCGTCCGGCTCCCCGTCCGTCGGTCCATCTTGAATGCGCTCTCTTGGCTCGTTAGAGTCGGATTGGAGGTTCGAGATGGTGCGGAAGCGGTACTCGGTGGAGCAGATCGTGGCCAAGCTGCGGGAGGCGAAGAAGCTGGAGGCTCAGGGCCTGACGGTGTCGCAGCGGTGCAAGCGGTCGGGGATCTCAGGCCACACGTTCCTTCGGTGGCGGATCAGGTACAGCGCGCTGAAGGAGGACGAGGCCCAGCGGCAGCGGGCGTTGGAGCAGGAGAACAGCCGGCTGAAGAGGATCCACCTAAAGTTAGCCTGCCCCGGTCCCCACGACTGCTTTTCTCGTCCAGCCGAC
>DASZHF010000179.1:0-11684 GCA_035938095.1 Solirubrobacteraceae bacterium | reverse complement strand
CCTGGACGAGCCGACCTCGGCGCTGGACGCGGAGACCGAGGCGTTGCTGCTCGAGGCGCTCGACCGGTTGATGGTGGGCCGCACGACGCTGATCATCGCCCATCGCCTGTCGATGGTCCGCGCAGCGGACGAGATCGTCGTGCTCGAGCACGGGCGCGTGGTCGAGCGCGGACGTCACGAGGCGCTGCTGGGCCACGGCGGCATCTACGCGCGACTACACGCAATCCAGAACGGGACGGCCGGCACCGCCGGGGCGCCGGCGCATCCATCGCGTCCTGTTACGCCTCCGCAGCCGGTGGCGAGAGCGCGCGAGGTGATTCGATGAGGTTCGTCTTCTCGGGCAGCATGGGACGCCTGCCGGAGGCCACCTAGCGATGCGAATCGCGCAGGTGTCGACCGTGGCCACTCCCGTCCGTCCGACCGGGGCCGGCAGCGTGGAGTCGATCGTGCATTCGCTGACTGCTGAGTTCACGCGGCTCGGACACCAGGTGACGGTGTTTGCCGCGGCAGGCTCGGACGCCCCCTGCGAGGTGGTGGAGACGCTGTCGGGCACGTACGCGCAGAATGGCGCTCCCGGCGACTGGCATCTGTGCGAGTGGATCAATCTGTGCGCGGCCGTCGAGCGCTCCGGGGACTTCGATGTCGTGCACTCGCACGCCTATCTGTGGGGCGTGCCGCTCGAGCGAGTTGCGCGCTGTCCGATGGTCCACACGCTCCACGTGGCGCCGTATGCCGACGACGCCGCGCTGTGGCAGGCAAACCCCGACGCGTGCGTCACTTCGATCTCGGAATGCCAGTGGGGAAGCTTCCCGTCGCTGCGCCCCGCTGCCGTCGTCCCGCACGGCGTGGATCCGGTCCAGCACACCTTCCAGCCTGAGGCAGGCGACTATGCATGCTTTCTAGGGCGTTTCATTCCGGGCAAGGGACCGCTCGAGGCGATCAAAGCTGCCCGTGCGCTGGATCTGCGGGTGGTCCTAGCCGGCCCGCGCAACGACTTCTACGACCACCACGTCGCTCCGCTCGTCGATGGCCGCGACGTCGAGTATGCCGGCCCGGTCGGTGGAGCGGACAGGGATGCGCTCCTGGGCGGCGCGTGCGTGCTCCTGTACCCCGTGCAGAGCCCGGAGCCGTTCGGATTGGTGCTGATCGAAGCGATGATGTCGGGCACGCCGGTGGCCGCGTTCTCGATTGGCGCCGTACCCGAGATCGTCGATGACGGGGTGACTGGCTGTTGCGTCACTGCCGGCGGACATCTCACCGATGCTGTCCAGGGAGCGCTTTCGCTCGACCGCCGCGCGGTACGGGAGCGCGCGCTCGAGCGGTTCACCGCCGAGCGCATGGCCTCGCGCTACACCGAGGTCTACGAGCGCGTTGTGGAGCGCGCATGGGCGCTATGACGGATCCTCGGGCCGCTCGGGCGAACTGATCGCTCGCCGCCCACCATGATCTACCTTGAAGCCGTGCACCTGATCAGGCACGGCCCCCGATGACGGACCCCGCCTCAGGAGTCGGGGTCCTGGCGGCCGTTGCCGCGGGAGCGGTGTCGTTCTTATCACCCTGCGTCCTGCCGCTGGTGCCTGGCTACCTGTCCGCCGTCACCGGAGTCGCGGCTCCCGAGCTCGAGCGGACGCCGGCCCGTAGGGTGCTCGGGCCGAGCCTGCTGTTCATCGCCAGCTTCTCGGCCATCTTCATCCTGCTCGGCCTCACCGCCACCGGGCTCGGCCGTGCGCTTTCGGACAATCGCCCCACCCTCGAGAAGGTTTCGGGGGCGCTCATCATCGCCTTGGGGGTGTTCTTCATCGCCGCGCTGGCGGTGCCGGCGCTCAATCGTGAATGGCACGTCGAGCGTCTGCTGGCGCGGGCCGGCAAGGGAGGGCCGGTGGTCGCCGGCGCGGCGTTTGCCGTGGCCTGGACCCCGTGCGTGGGACCGACGCTGGGGGCGATCCTCAGCGCGGCGGCGCTGTCGGGATCGGCCGCCCACGGCGCCTTCCTGCTCGCCTTCTACTCGGCGGGGCTCGGCGTTCCGTTCCTGATCAGCGCCCTGGCGTTCTCGAAGATGGCGACGGTGTTCACGCTGATCAAGCGCCACTACCTGGTGATCATGGCCGTCGGCGGCGCCATCCTGATCGCCATGGGGGTGCTCGTCTTCACCGGTGAGCTCACCCGGCTGAACGCGCGCGCCAACGACCTGCTCGACTCGCTGGGCCTGAACTTCTTCACCCAGGTGTGAGCTCGGCAGCACGTGACGGCGTGAAACCGCTCTGGATCGCGATCCTGGGGGCGGCCGCGCTGGCTTGTCCCAACTCTGCGGCAGCCCAGCGGCCGATCCCCGACACGTCCACCGGTGTCCACGTGTGGCAGGACCAGCTCCCCGACGACATGACCGACGCGCAGGTGCGCTTCGAGGCCAGCCACGTCGACGGCACGCAGAAGGTTTCGCTCCAGACCGCGACGCGGCTGCGATCGATCAACCCCAACTTTCTGGTTCTTCACTACCGGTTGGGAATCGGGGACGGCCCGGTGCCGTTCCGGATCGGCGATCGCTGGGCGTCTGACTACTCACAGGTCAAGCACCATGCGTCGTGGTTCTGGCACTACCACGGGCAGCGGGTCTTCCAGACGCAGTCGCGCTGGTACGTGATGAACCCGGACACCGGCTGGAGGGCGTACTGGGCCCGGCGGGTCCTCTACGAAGCCGGCCTGCTGGGTGACGACGGCGTGTTCGCCGACTCCCTGAGCGTGCCGCAGTACCTGGGCGCGGCGGGCTTTCGCCCGCCGCTGGCCTACTTCCAGGGAGAGGCGGCGTGGATGCGGCGCATCGATACCTTCATGCGCTACGAGAAGGACCGCCTGCGGGGCAAGCTGTACTTGATTCCCAACGCGGGGTCGTGGATCACGACACGCGATCGGACCGATTACTCGCTCGCCGACGGCGTGATGATCGAGGGCTACGCCGAGGCCGGGCCGCAGGACTTCTACGCGCCGGACGACTGGCGTCTGCAGATGAACCGGGCGCTCGGACTCACCCACCTGGGTCGGGTGGTCATCGCTCAGTCCTATCTCGCCCCCGGCGATCAGACCGCCCGGAGCTTCGTGCTGGCCTCCTACCTGCTCACGCAAGGCCTCCACTCGTTCCTGAACATGGACATCGGCATCTCGGCCCAGTGGTTTCCCGAGTACGGCCTGAATCTGGGTCCCGCGCGAGAGCCGCTGCCAGCCGACGTGGCCGGCTTCCGCGACCCCAGCGGGGTCTACGTGCGCCGCTTCGAGCGCGGCTTCGCGGCCGTCAATCCCGACGCCAGCAGCCACGTCCTGCCGCTCAATGCCCCGGGACGGCTACTCGAACCGGTGGGAGGGGGCGCCCTGGACGAAGCGGCCCACACCTCGGGCTGGTCGCTGCACGAGCAACCCGTGAGCGGGTCGCTGACGCTCCCCGCCCACGGTGGCGCCGTCGTCCTGTACTAGCCAGACGTTCGAGGACAGGTGCTTAGTCTCGGGCCCCAGGTGTAAAGGACGGGCGCGTAGCCCCCGATGCCCCTTGCGAGGGCGACGGGCGCTCGTGGCGGCAATGTCTGTGGCGAGCAGCCCGTTGGCCTCGGGATCTGAGATCCGGATCTCTCCACGACAAAGGCACCCCCTCCGCGAGGAGGGCTCGCAAAGCCAGGGGCCTCGCCCGGCGAGGCAGCCCAGCTACCGAAAGGAGTCACTCAGTCATGATCAGCGGACGACGCCTCGCGGGCGCAGTTGCCCTGGCGGCGCTATACGCACCGGCGCCCGCGAGCGCGTTGTCCGTCCCAGCTGCCCCTCCGGCCGCCACCCGGCGGCCTCCCCGCGGGGAAGCATCGGGTTCTGACCGGGAGTGCTAGGTCCGGCGGCCGATCGCCAGCGTGCGGTCGGCGCGAACTGTGAGCGAGCGCTGTCCCGACAGCAGCTCGAGGAGCTCACGCCCGATCAGCTCGCGCCGCCAGCCGGTGAGCGCTCTCGTTTCCGGCTCGGGGCCGCCCTCGCGGAGGAAGGCCACCACCGCCTGGAGCTCGGCGCGCGTGGCGAGGAGCTCGTAGGCGAGCTGTTCCTCGAGCGCCCGGGCGCGCACGAGCGCCTCGGCGAGCGCGACCAGCGGCGCGTCCTCATCGGCAGGAACGGATCGTCGTCCCTTCTCGGCCGGACGCGGCGGCGCCCGCCGTCCCCGCTCCACCGCCTCGAGCAGCTCAGCGGCGCGTCGATGCAGCGTCGCCGCCGGAATTCCCCGGATCTCCTGCAGGGTCTCCCGGGAGCCGGGCCGCCTGCGCGCGACCTCGACCATGGCGGCGTCGTTGAGGATCGAGTTGGCCGGGCGGTCGGCTTCGGCGGCCGTGGCCTCGCGCCAAGTCACCAGCTCTCGCGCGATGGCCCGCGTCCGGGCGTCGAGGCCAGCGATGCGCGGCAGCCGCAGGAACAACTCCTCGGGGTCGCGCTCGTCGCTGACGGACTCCAGGTAACGGCATTCCTCGCGGGCCCAGTCCAGGCGGCCTCGCGCCTGGAGCCGGGACTGGAGCTCGGCCGCCAGGGGGAGCAGGTCGGCCACGTCCGCCCGGGCGTAGGCGAGCTGCTCGGGTGACAGCGGCCGCACGTCCCACCGGGTGAAGCTGGCGGTCTTGCGCAGGCGCACGCCGAGCACCGAGCTGAGCACGGATTCGTAGCCGGCCTGGGCCCTGAGCCCAGCAAACGCGGCTGCCACCTGGGTGTCGAATAGTCCGCGGACCTCGGTGGCCCAGGTGCGCCTCAGCAGCGCCACGTCCTGGCGCCCGGCGTGGAGCACCACTTCCACCCCCGGGTCGGCCAGGACCTCCGCGAGCGGCGCGGGGTCGAGCCCGGGGTCCAGCGCGTCGAACACGCCGACCCGCGGGACGCCGTTGTCGTGAGCCGCCACCTGCACGAGGCACAGCAAGGTCCGGTAGCGGCCTTCGCCCACGAACTCCGTATCAATCGCGAGGTGGCCGGACTCACGCGCGGCGGCGGCGAGCTCGGCGGGCGCCGGCGTCTCGGTGACGCCGCCTGGGTCGGCGCGCGAGGAGCGGGGCGCGTGTCGTGGGTTCACTCCACGCCCACGGCGGCCGCCACCGGGGCGGCCCGCAGGCGCAGGACGAACCGGGCACCGGGGCCCGAACCGGCAAGCTCCAGCGAGCCTCCCATGCGCTGGGCCAGCTCCCTTCCGATCGCCAAGCCCAGCCCGAAGCCCTTGCCGGGCGCCGCCTTCCCGCGGCGGAAGCGCTCGAATATCAGCTCGCGCTCCTCCGGTGGAATACCGGGTCCGTCATCCTCGACCGCCAGGCTGACGTACTCACCGTCGCCCGTCACCGTGATCCGCACCGAGCCGCCCACGGGGGACGCGCGCACGGCGTTGTCGATCAGGATGCGCGCGATGCGGGCGACGCTCCCGGGATCTCCGGTCGCCCAGTAGGAGTCCCCGGAGGAGGTGAGGTCGACCTCGGCTCCCTGCTCGGCCGCGCGGCGATCGAACTCGGCGATCACCGCCCGGGACACCTCGGTGACCTCGACGGGCTCGCTCCGCAGGTCGACCGCGGCGTCCAAGCGGCTCAGGTCGAGGAGGTCGGAGGCGAGCTGGGCCAGGCGCTGCGACTGTTCCTGGGCCCGGGCCACCCGTTCGCGCGCATCCTCGATGTCCACCGGGTCAGAGCTGAGGTCGTCGCGGAGGAGCTCGAGCATTCCCTCCAGAGAAGCCAGGGGCGTGCGCAACTCGTGCGACGCAGTGGCCACGAACGTCCGCCTCGATGCCTCCTGGCGGCGGAGCCTGGACTGCATCGCCGCGAACGTCCGCGCCAGGTCCCCGACCTCGTCGCGGGAGTGGTCGATCGGAGCAGGCGCGTCGAGCCCCACCGCCTCCAGCCGGCGAGCTGCGTCGCGGAGCCTGCGCAGCCGGCGCAGCAGGGTGGTGGTGAGGCCGATGCCGAGCAGGAGGGCTATGAACAGCCCCACGGCGCCGGCGGTGATCACAGCGTCGGTGACCACGCGATTGGCCGCCGCGACGTCGGTGAGGCGCTTGCGCAGCAGAAGGGCATAGCGCCGGCCATGGATGCGCAGTGGGGTGGCCACCCGCAGGCGGCCAAACTTGACGTCGTGCACCGTCTTATCGGTGCGCAGCGCGCGCTGGGCGTCGTCGAGGCTGTTGGCCACCTCCGGATCGGTGTCGGCGATGACACGACCGGTGGCGTCGACCAGCGCGACCCGGGCCACCGCTCGACGGCCTAGGTCGTGCAGGATGTGGTCGAGCTTGCGGGGCATGAGCTGGCCATGCGAGGCGGCGGCGTCCTCGAAGTTGGGCTTGGCCCCGAGGGCGGCGGTGATCAGGTTCGAGGTGGCGTCGTGGCGCAGTCGCGTCTCCAGCGGGCCGAGCAGGGCCAGGGCCGCCGCCGTCAGCGTGACGATCGCGGTCAGCAGCAGGGCGCCGAGCAGCCGTGGACGCAGCCCCAACCCCAGGCGGCTCATCTCACTGCTCCTGGCCGCGCCGGCTCATCTCAGTCTCCTGCGAGCGCGGACTCGCCTCACTGCTCCAGGAAGCGGTAGCCCGCGCCCCGCACAGTCAGGATAAGCCGGGGCTCGTCGGGCTTCTCCTCGAGCTTCTCGCGCAGGTGGCGAATGTGAACGTCGATCGCCCGAGGATCGCGGTATGCGCTGTCGCCCCAGATCGCGCGCAGTAGCTCCTGACGGTTGAGCAGCCGGCCCGGCTCGGCCATCAGTCGCGCCAGCAACTCGAACTCGGAGAAGGTGAGGCGCACCGGCTCTCCGCGGACGGTGACCTCGCGATGGCTGCGATCGAGCTTGACCGGTCCCACCGCGAGGATCTCGTCACCGAGCGCGCGAGGCCCGGAGCGGCGCAGAACGGCGCGGATCCGGCTGCGAAGCTCGGCGAGCCCGAACGGCTTGGTCACGTAGTCGTCGGCGCCCGCCTCGAGACCCTGAACCGCGTCGGCCTCACTGTCCAGGGCCGTGAGCATGATGATCGGCACCACGTTGCGCCGGCTGCGAAGCGTCCGGCATACCTCGTAGCCGTTCGGACCGGCACCGAGGGCGACGTCGAGCAGCACGACGTCGAAGTGCTCGGTACTGGCTCGATCGATGGCCGACCTCCCGTCCGCGACCGCCATCACCTGATGCCCTTCGCGCGAGAAGGAGCGGGTGACCATCTCGCGCAGCGAGGATTCGTCATCGACGACCAGTATGCGCAGGGAGGGTGCGGAGGCTTCCATTCGCCCCTCAAGCTAGCGGGTCGGTAGGCGCCACAGCACCGCCTTTCGACCCAGATGGGCGGCGGTGGACACGTCCCTCGCGTGAGCATAGATCCATCGCACGGGCGCCGAGCACGACGCCAGCGTAAGCCGGTCGCCGGGCCGGCAGCGACTCCCGGGCAGCGCGTAGCGCACGGCTCCCCGGGCCACGAGTGCCTTGAGCTGGGCACGGCTGGTCAGGATCCGCCCGTCGTAGGTGGTGAGGATCAGAACCGGCTGTCCGTCGGCGGCGATCAGCGACCCGGCCTGGGTGGCCGAGGCCACGGCCACCTCGTAGCGCGCTCCACCGCGGTGGCCTCGCAGGAACGAGCTCAGGTGCGCGAGCTCGTCCGGGGGCATGTATCCCGCGAGCCCCGCGTCGGAGGCGTGGTCGTTCACGATGGCCACCGAAATCGTGGTGGGTAGCGCGAGCATCGCCACGAGCGCCAGGGCCACGCCAATTGGGGCGGCGCGCCGCACGCCGGGAAGGACGGCAGCCCCGGCGGCCGCCACCGCCGCGCCGGCCGTGACCCATCCCGCAGTGGTGGAGCCGCCCTCGAGGTAGAACGCGTAGCCGGTCACGGCCGCGAGCGTCGCCGCGAGCAGCAGGCGCGGGGCGCGTCCCGAGCGAAGCGCCCAGGTCACTCCGATCCCGGCAGCGGCTGCCACCACGGGGTCGAAGGCCTCGACGTAGCGCGCATGGAGCCGCGTCATCCCGCTGAACAGGACCACCCCCCCGACCAGCCAGAGCAGGAGCGAGATCGCGGCGGCCCGCCGCGCCCGCTCCAGCGAGTCAACCGTGCCCGCGGGTTCTTGGTTCGGGTCCTTGCGGCCGCGCGCGGCGACCGCCAGGGCCGGCACCCCGAGCAGCAGCGCGGCCACGAGCACGAAGCCGAGGCGGCGGCCGGACAGCGGTCCGGCTCGGCTGAACAACCGGGTCGCCGACGGCGGGCGAATGGGCAGCCGGTCGAGCGCGGCATCGTGACCCCGTCCGGTACCCGAGGCGATGTCGGCGCCCGGGCCGGGGCCCTGGGCCGCACTGATGCTGTCCGTGCGGGCCGACTTGAAGATCCGGTCATAGCCGTTGAACACGAAGGCGGCGTTCCAGGCGCTGCCGTTGGTCGAGCCGATGGCGAAGGGACGGTCCGAGGCGGGGAAGGCCAACGTCGCGGTCAGCCACGACAGCGACACCGCCACCAGCGCCAGTCCCGCGCCGCCGATGTGAAGCGCGCGCCTGCGTCTCGAGCCCGGAAGACCCAGCCACGCGAGCACGGCGAGCGGTGCAACGGGGATGAGCGCTTCCAGCAGCTTGATGTTGAACGCAAGCCCCAGAGCGACGCCCGCCAGGTACAGAGGTAGGACGCGTCCCGTGACCGCCGCCCGGATGACCAGCCCGAGGGCAACGACCATGAGCGCCATCATCACCGCGTCGGTGGTGTCGCTGCGCGCGGTCAGCACCGAGATGGGCAGCACGGCGAGCACGAGCGCGGAGCTCAGTGCCGCCCAGGTCCCGAAAGGCCGGCGCAATGCCAGGAAGAGCAGGGGTATCGCCGCCGTGCCGGCAATGGCCTGGGGCAGCTTCAGCGCGGCCCGACCGAAGCCCAGAGCCTGGACGCTCGCCACCTGGAGCCACAGGTCCAGCGGCGGCTTGTCGATCGCCGTGGTACCGGACGGATCGAAGGCTCCGAAGAAGAAGTTGTGCCACGACAGCGACATGCTGCGCACGGCCGCGTCGTAGAAGGGGTCCTGGGGCACCGCGCCAAGCGAGAGCAGGCGCAGGAGGCCGGCCCCCGCGGTGAGGACCAGGACCCCGATCCACACGTACCGGCGTTGCCCGCTCAGGCTGGTGGGCGGCGTCGGGCGGGCTGGCGCCGGGGGTGAAGGCGCTGTCTGCGGGACCGGGGCAGCTGCCGTCATGCCTCGATGATCCCCCATCGCAAGTCAGCTGGGCGTAGCCGGAGGCGCCGGACGCGCTACTCTCGCGCGCCGTGGCCGGCCGACCGACACGCTCTGCTTCAGACCCAGACGACGGGCCGGCCCCCGCGCGGCCGCCGGCGCCGCGCCCGGGTGAGGCTGCTGAGCGCGCGGAGCCGGCGCCCGACCAAGCGGGCGGCCCCAGCGATCCGGAGCCGCGCGACCCGGCCGAGCAAGCGGTTGAGCCGGAGGTGGGCGAGCGGGAGGCGGGGTCCGATGCTGCGCGCCCCTGCACGGCCTGCCGGGGTACGGGAGCGGTGATCTCGAACTTGGGGGGCGCGCCGAACTCCGTGACGTGTCCCTGGTGTGACGGTGGAGGGGTCTTCCTCCCGGGTCACGACGCCCAGGCCGCGCGGCGAGCCGCCGCGGGCGCGGACGACCGATCGTCGGGCGCGGATGACCGATCGTCCGACGGCGACGACCGACCGTCCGGCGCTGACTAGCCCAGACCGTCGCGGGCCGACGCGAGCCGGGCCCCGCGCTGAGAGCGCAGCAGGCGTCCGACCGTCACCCGCCGCACGGTCTGAGTGAGCTCGGGCGCCAGCACACAGAACCCCAGCCAGACCACGAGCGCCAGTGTCCACGTGAGGTTGAAGGCGTTGATGAGGTCGTTGCCGCCGTACAGGGGCACGTATCCGAAGTTGGCTATGAGCATCACCGTGGCGAAGGCCGCGAGCAGGGGAAGGCCGCGGGAGGCCAGCGCGTCGCGCGCGATCAGGGCGAGCAGGAAGGGGACGTAGTAGTACTCGTTGGTCCACGAGTCGAGCACGCAGCGCGTGAGCAGGACCAGCGCGAGCAGCTCCATGGCGCCATGAGCATCGGCCTGCCGGCGCCGGACCAGGGCCGTGAGCCCCAGGCCCACGCCGACTAGGACGATCAGTGGATGGGGTAGGGGATTGACCCAATCCGGTAGCGAGTAGAGCGCGAACTGGTGCCAGCGCACCTGGGCAAACAGCCACCAGATGTTGGTCGGCGAGACCCAGTTGTTCACGCTGGCGAGCGACTTCGTGTGCGCGGCGTAGGAGGAGGGATCGGCCAGGAACTGGGGCACGGTGAACGCCGCGGCCACGGCCAGGGCCGTGGCGCCCAGGCGCACGCGATGCGCCGGAGCGGCGAGCAGGACGGGCAAGAAGACGATCACGGCCCACTGCTTGGTGGCCAGCGTTATCCCCAGCATCACTCCCGCGAGCAGGCTCCGCCCCGGCCGAGCCGCGACCATCACGGTGGCCACCGCGAGCGCGGCCACGAACAGCTCCTCCGGGTGGCCGAACGAGAGGGCCACGCCGCTCGAGGGGTTGAAGACGACCAGGGCCAGGACCATGACCCGGGCTCCGAGCGAACGCTGGCGGGCGTTCATGCGCCCGACCAGGGCAGCCACGACGACGGCCGCGGCGAGGATGCAGGGCAGGGCTCCCAGCCGGTAGGCGAGGTGCTCGCCGCCCCCGAACGCGTAGGCCAGGGCCGCGAACGGCGCCCGGATGAGCAGCGAGGCTGCGCCCATCATGGGCTGCAGGGCCAGGAATCGCCCGATGTGCAGCTCGGTGAGCGCCCGGATCGGCGGGCCCGCGTCGGCGGGATAGTCCCCCAGCTTGGGTAGGACGTGCGCGGTGAGGGCGACATAGGCGCTGCCCCCGAACACCAGCGCGGCTACGCACGCGCGCCTTAAGACCACTCCCATATCACGTGGTATCGGCCTCTGGCCCACAAACGTTTAAGCCTGCGTGTGGGGGCATGGGAGGGGGCAAAGCTGCAACTTGGGGGTTGGCTTGGGGCGGAAGTCCGTGCGTTTCCTCGGCCATACGTCCAACGCGTTCAAGGAACCCGCCAAGGTGCCGATTCGGATCAGGCCAGAGCCGAGGTGACAAAGGCAACGCGCTCGTGAGGGCGCTGCGCAAAGCCACGGGTCTCGAAGAAGGCCGCTGCATTTAGGTCAGGGAGAGACAGCCGGGTTGCCGGAACGGCATGGAGCTGAGGAGCTGGCGCTACATACAAATCACGAGATCCGAGGAGGATCTTATGTTGCGTAACTTGCGCCAGCGCGCAAGCGAGGAGCGGGGTTTTACCCTCATCGAGCTCCTTGTCGTCGTTCTGATCATCGGCATTCTTGCCGCGATCGCCCTGCCGACGTTCCTGAGCCAGCAGAGCAAGGGCCAGGACGCTTCGGCGAAGTCCAACGCCCGTAACGCCGTCTCGCAGGTTGAGTCGTGCTACACGGACAGCCAGGTCTACGCCAACTGCACGTCGGCTGCGCAGCTGGGGAACACGGGCCTGAACGTGGTTACGAGCACGCCCACCGCCGGCCAGGTGCAGATCACCGCGCCGTCGGGAAGCAACCTGTACGCGATCGTCGCCGCTTCGGCGTCGGGGAACACGTTCACGATCACCAAGAGCTCGGCGGGCCTTATCACCCGCACGTGCACAGCTTCTGGTGTCGGTGGCTGCCAC
>DASZHF010000178.1:0-5865 GCA_035938095.1 Solirubrobacteraceae bacterium | reverse complement strand
GACCCCGAACCCGAGCTCGCCCTCGTAACTGATCCGAAGCGAGCGCGGCTTGGGCTGGGCCAGGCACTGCGTGGCCAGGACGTGCTCGACCTCGCTGGTGCCGATGCCGAAGGCCAGCGCGCCGAAGGCCCCGTGGGTGGCGGTATGCGAGTCGCCGCACACGATCGTCATGCACGGCTGGGTCACGCCGAGCTCGGGGCCGATCACGTGCACGATGCCCTGGCGGTCGGATCCCAGCGAGTAGACCGGGATCCCGAACTCCTCGCAGTTGCGCTCCAGCGTCTGGACCTGCACGCGCGAGAGCTCATCGCGGATCCGCTCCGCCACCGGCGTGCCATCCGTGGGCACGTTGTGGTCGGCCGTGGCCAGCGTCCGGTCGGGGCGCCGCACCGGCCGACCGGCCAGGCGCAGTCCATCGAAGGCCTGGGGGCTGGTCACCTCGTGCACCAGATGGAGGTCGACGTACAGCAGCCCCGGGGCCACCTCGTGGGCCTCCCAGATCTTCTCGAACAAGGTCTTTGGGGTGGCGGTCATCGGGCCCTCGCTCAGCTCCGCCGCAGCCCGGCCGTGACCACGGCCAGAAACGCGGTCGGGGTGGGGCCGGGGTTCTCGAAGTGGTGGGGCAGGTCGGAGTCGAAGGTAACGCAGTCGCCCGGGTGAAGCTCGTGGCGCTCGCCGTCGCACACCAGCACCAGCTCACCCTCCTGCACCATCGCGACCTCGCGGCTCCCCGGCTCGTGCATCGGGGGGTCCCCGCGACCGCCGGTGCTCGAGCCGGGAGCCAGCTCGTGGCGCGAGAGCTCCGCCCGCTGGCCGGGCAACGGCGGCGTGAGCACCTGGTAGCGATGGCCGTCGCGGGCATTGCCTCCGGCGCGGCGCTGGCCGGCGCGAACGACGGTCACGGCGCCGCGCTCGTCGAGGCGCAGCAGCTGCGACAGGCTCAGCTCGAGTCCGGCGGCGATGCGGGCCGCGACCGCCAGGGTGGGGCTGGTCTCCCCGCGCTCGACCTGCGAGAGCATCGGCGCACTCACCCCGCTGTGTTCGGCCAGGTCTCGCAGCGACAGGCGCATCGCCTCGCGGAGGGCGCGGACCCGTCGGCCGAGCGTGGACTGAGGGGCGTCCGAGGGTGGTCGCACTCCGGCGTCCCGGCCTGGAGCCGTCGGAGCAGGCGCGCTGGCCCCAGAGCTGGATAGCGCAACAGCCATCTTGAACGCCCGTACGGTATCACATACACGGCCGACGCCCACCCTACGGGCTGGGCCGGGGCTCAGCGCAGCCTGGCGTGGTGCATGAGCCAGTTGATCTCCGCCTGCTGGTGGGCCAGGGAACGGTTCTGAGCCTGGAGCGCGTCGATCTGTCGCTGCTGTTGCTGGACCTTGGCCAGCAACAGCACGGGCAGCTCCTGGTAGCGGACCGAGTTTGGCTTGCCGTCCGGGCCGTAGGCCACCAGGTTTGGGAAGAGCTTGGCCACGTCCTCGGCGATCAGCCCATACTCGAGCGGATCGGATTGGCCGCTGATGTACTGCGGCTTGTAGTGGAAGGTGACCGGCGCCAGCGCCATCAGCGCCCGGTCGCTCGCCCCGCCGATGGCATGGATGTCTCGCTTGAAGCGCCGCGACGATGTCGTCGTCCCGAGCTGACCATTGGAGTTGACGAGCACGGCGATACCCGACGACGACGTTGCCCCCGACACCCCGGCCAGGAACGCCTTGTTCTGCTGGCCGGGCAGTGTGCCCTGAGTGCCGATCCGAATGACGTTGTTGTCGCCCGTGGTACCGCCGTTGCCGATCTCGATGTTGCTGCTCTCCGAGGCGAACAGACTGCTGCCCGCGCCCGCGCCGAGCAGCGTGTTGTTGCTCCCGCTCGCCAGGAAGGTTCCCGCGGATTCCCCCAGGGCCGAATTGCCGCCCGCGGTGGTGCTTTCCAGGGCGGTAAACCCGACGGCTGAGTTGCTGCTGCCGGTGGTGAATGCCAACGCGCCGTTCCCGACGGCAACGTTTCCCCCGCCCATGATGTTGTGGCTCAGCGCGCCTTGGCCGACTGCGACGTTCCCCGTGGCGTTGTTGTTGGCGAGCGCGTTTTTGCCGACCGCAGTGCTAGCTGATCCGGTCGTGTTAGCGCCCAACGCGTTCTGGCCCAACGCGGAGTTGTCCGTACCGATGGTGTTTGTGCCGAGCGCGCTCTCGCCCAGCGCCGTGTTGGACCCGACGGGCCCGCAGGTCAGAGCCGCGAGGCTGGAGAGGTTGCGGAGGAACTGTCCGAAGCCACATGGACCCCCGCTGACGTTGAGCGTCGGGGTCGGGTAGCTGCCGGTCAGTGCGCCCCCCGCGGGACCGGTCGAGGGACCGGCGGGACCCGGGGTGCCCTGGGCCCCTTGCACGCCCTGCGGGCCCGTCGGGCCGCGCGGTCCAGGCTTGCCGTGGCAGGTCACGGTCGCCGCCGCGCAACGGACCAGCACGCTCTGCTTCTTCCTCTTGGGCTTCGTGTGCTTTGGCTTGGTCACGCGGGCGCGATGAACACCCTGACTGGCCTGGGCCGTTGCCAGCGGCCCGAACGCCCCGACTGCCACGACCACCGCGATCACGCAGAATCTCCGCGCGGGCAAGGGCCCGAACATCCGCACGAACTTCATCGCCAACCTCCTCCTCCACGGCGACCCAAACCTGCCAGCCGCCTGCATCGCCTGTGATCAGCCGACCCTAACCCCAACCCTGGCGGTGGGACAAGGGGTCCCCGGAGTCAGCCCGCGCCCTGCCCCTGCCCCTGGCCGTGGCGCCCGCGGCGGCGCCGGTGCCGCCGCCGCCGGTGTCGCCGCCGCCGTCGCGAAGCCAGCGGAGCGGGCGCCCCGCCGTCCGACGGGACCGGCACCACCACGCGGTCCTCGATGATCTCCTCCGGGATGCCCGGCCGGAAGCCCGGCGGGCGGGCCGGGAGCCCGAGATCGCCGGCCCTGGCCACAAGCGCATCGGCGCACCGTTCACTCACGGCCGCGATCGTCAGCGAGGGGTTGACCCCAAGCGAGGTGGGGATGATCGAGCTGTCGATGCAGTAGAGCCCCTCGTAGCCGTATACCGCCCCCTGGGGATCGACCACGCCCAGGTCGGCGCCGTCGGCCATCCGGCAGCCCCCGAGCGGATGAGCGCAATAGGCCCCCTGGGTCTCGGTCAGCTTCATGAACCGCCCCAGCCCCTGGTAGGAGGCGATCTGCGCCATGGCGGCGTTGGCGGCCTCGCGCACCCGGATCGACTGCTCCGAGAACGTGTAGTTGAACAGGCCGACCATGACCGGCCCGGCGTTTGGCCGCTCGGCTCCTCCGGTGGTGGGCGTCGCGTAGAAGGTCCCGTCGTTGGTGTCTTCGACCTGGGCCAGCAGCTCGATGCGATTGCTCCAGTGGGCGATCGCCTGCTTCTTCTGCAGCCCCCACCACGAGGGTCCGGGACCTCCGCGCCCGTGGTCATAGAGGAAATTGGTGAGCGTCGAGAGGAAGATCTCCTGCAGGGTGAAGCGCGTACCGTCGAAGCGATGGTCGCTGCGCCCGGTCCAGTAGTCGTAGGTCATCGTCGTGATCGGCTTGCCCTTGTAGAACTCGTGGTAGCCGGGTAGGCCGAGCACCTCCTGTACCCGCCGCGAGTCGTACTCGATGCCGGCTATGTGGTCGCCGTTCACCCCCAGGTGCTTGCCGACCTGGCTCGAGAGCGAGGGCAGGGCCGAGGAGGACCGCATCAGGATCGGCGTCGTCCCCATCGCGCCGGCGGAGAGCACGCACACCTTGCAGTCGAATTGCACGGGGGCCCCGCTGGGCTGGCGGCTGGGGGACGGGCCCTCGTTGGCGATCGGCAGCGCGGTGACCGTGTAGCGATAGGGCCGGGCCGAGGACTGCGCGACCGACTGGACCTCGAGGTCGGGCCGAACCTGGACTCCCCGGCGCTGAGCGGAGATCAGGTAGTTGGTGATCAGCGAGTTCTTGGCCCCGAAGATGCACCCCGTGTGACACCACTTGGCGTTGACGCAGCGCTCCGGGCTGATGGCGAGCGGGACGCGGTCGCACGTGTGTCCCGCCGCGTTCAGGTTCGCGGCCCACAGCCCCCCGGACTTGGACACCTGGTTCCAGGTCGGGCGGTTGACTCGCAATCCTTGCTCCGCCCGCGCGTAATACGGATCCAGGGAGGCGCGCGAGATCGCCGCCGGCCACATCCGCCGGTCGGGACCATCGCTGGGATTGTGGTCGCGACGCTCGAACGTCTCCATGGGCGAGCGCAGCGACGCGGCCAGGTACAGATTCGAGCCGCCGCCCACCGCGTTGGCGGCCACCACCTGGGCGCCCTGGCCCTGCTCGAGGACGTAGACCTCGGACAGGTGGTCGATGTCCATCGACTGCTTGAAGTCGATGTGCCGGTGGGCGCGGCCGCGCTCCAGTACCACGATGCGCGCCGGGTCCACGCCGGCGGCCCGGTAGAGCTCGGCCAGGCGGAACGCGGTGATCGACCCGCCGAACCCCGAGCCCGCGATCAGGACGTCCACCTGCTCGGCCATGTCAGGGGAGCGAGCCGCCGCCGGTGGCCTCGCGCGAGAGGACGCGCCGGTAGGAGAAGTCGGTGTAGCCAGTGGGGGCCGCGCCGGGCAGGCCCATGACCTCGTAGCCGACGGCCTTGGCCGCGGTCTGCTCGGGGACGAGGGCGGCGGCGCAAAACGCGGTGAACGGAATCGCCGCCGCGGCCTCCCACAGCACCCGGGCAGAGTTGGAGAAGTCCAATCCCGCGAGGCACACCTGCACCCGCTGGTCGAAGGAGAGGTGCAGGAAGTCCCCTCCCCGCGGAGCGCTGCGGGACTCGAGATCGGACAGGAAGCTGGGCGCGAGCGCGTCGAAGCCGACCTCGGGGTGGTGATAGAGCGCCAGCGCATCGGCCTCCACCGCGCCGGGCAGGGGGTCGACGCCCGCGATCGCCAGAGGATCGATCGGCGCGCCGGACTCGGTGTGGCCCACTCGGCGACCGGGGATGATCGTGTCGGCGAAGGCCTGCAGCGTGGGGTCGGTGGCCTGCGAGGATCCGCCCCCGCCGACTACCGGCAGCTGGGCGGCCGCCGGTCGGGCCGACGCCACCAGCGCGGCCAGGCCGGCCAGCGATGTGCGGGCCAGGAATGTCCGGCGGCTGAGCAGTTCGCGCAGGGCGGCATGCTGACCCGACCGGGTCGGCCCGCTCTCTTCCCCGGCGTCAGGCATCGCCGGAGGACGTTACCGGCTGGCCCCTCGGGTTACGGCCGCTTCTAGGGCGTCTGCGCCAGCTCAGCCCGTCCCCGCGACTGCGCCTCCTGGGCCAGCTCGGCCCGGCGCACCGCGTTGGACAGGGCTCGCACATAGGCGCGCCCCGCGGCCTCCAGGATGTCGGTCGCCACTCCCTGGCCGGCGGCGGACTGTCCGCCGAGCTCGAGCACCACCGAGACCTCGCCGAGCGCGTCCTGGCCGCCGGTCACGGCATCGACTCGAAACTCGCGTAGCTTGGCATCAAGGCCGGTGGAGGAGTTGATCGCGTGGAAGATCGCGTCCACCGGGCCGTCGCCGGTGAAGGAGCCCTCCACGGTGCTCCCGTCCGGACGGCTGACCGCCACCGTCGCGTGCGGCGGCCGGCGCGAGGAAGCCTCGACGTCGAACCACTCGAGCTGATAGCCGGCGCTCTCCTCGCGCAGCTCGTCGGTCACCAGCGCCTCCAGATCCATCGCCGTCACGTGCTTCTTCTTGTCTGCGATCTCCTTGAAGCGCTTGAACGCGGTGTTCAGGGCCTGTCCCGACACCTGGATCCCAAGCTCCTCGAGCGCCTGGCGCAGGGCGTGACGGCCCGAGTGCTTGCCCAGCACGATCGAGTTCGC
>DASZHF010000177.1:0-3124 GCA_035938095.1 Solirubrobacteraceae bacterium | reverse complement strand
GCGTCCGAGACCCAGATCGCGGCCTTCCTGATTGCGCTGCGCACCAAGGGCGAGACGGTCGACGAGCTCACGGGGCTGGCCCGGACCATGCGCGACCGGGCGACGCCGGTGCGCGCGACGCGCGGGGATCTCGTGGACACGGCCGGCACCGGGGGCGGGCGTTCGACGTTCAACGTCTCCACTACGGCCGCCCTGATCGCGGCCGGCGCGGGGTGCGCGGTGGCCAAGCACGGCAACCGCTCCGCGACGAGCCTGTCCGGGTCGGCCGACCTGCTGGAGGCGCTCGGGGCGCGGATCGATCTCGATGCCGGCCTGGTGGGGCGCTGCATCGACGAGGTGGGGTTCGGCTTCATGTTCGCTCCGGCCCATCACCGGGCCACCCGGTTCGTGGTCCCCGTCCGCAAGGAGCTGGCCGTGCGCACGATCTTCAACTTCCTCGGGCCGCTCACGAATCCCGCCGGTGCCCGGCGTCAGATCGTCGGCGTCGCCGACGCCGGGTTCCTGGACACGATGGCGGGAGCCCTGGCCAGGCTGGGCGTCGAGCGCGCCCTGGTCGTGTGCGGTGAGGACGGGGTGGACGAGCTGAGCACGTGCGCGCGCACGCGTGTGGTCGAGGTCAACGGGGAGCAGATCGACCGTTACCACGTTGACCCGCCGTCGCTCGGCCTGCGAGTGGCTTCGCCCGCAGAGGTTGCCGGCGGCGCGCCGGAGGACAACGCGCGCACGACGCTCGCCATCCTGGCGGGCGAGCAGGGAGCGCCGCGTGACCTTGCGGTGCTGAACGCCGGCGCGGCGATCTACGCGGCCGGTAGCGCCGTCTCGCTGGCCGAGGGCATCGAATGCGCGTGCGAGACGATCGATTCCGGGAACGGGCAGCGCGCCCTCGAGCGTTACGTTGAGTTCAGTCGCGAGCTCGCGGCGGCGTGAAACGTGCCGCGCGAGGTCGTCGGGTGAACGTGCCGCGGGAGGTCGTCGGGTGAACGTGCCGCTGGAGATCGTCGGGTGAACGTGCTTCGGGAGATCGTCGACTCGACGCGGGCGGACGTCGCCGCGCGTCGCTCGCGCCAGCCGCTGGCCGAGCTCGAGCGAGCGGCGGCCACGCGCCCCGCCCCGCGCCCGTTCGCCGCTGCGCTGGGCCGACCGGGTCTTTCGGTCATCGCCGAGCACAAGCGCCGCTCTCCGTCGGCGGGGACGCTGCGCGCGGACTCGACGGTGCAGGAGATTGTGAGTGCGTATGAACGGGCCGGGGCGGCCGCGCTGTCGATCCTCACCGAGGAGCCCAATTTCGGTGGGTCGCTCGACGACCTGCGGGCCGCCCGCGAGGTCACCTCGCTCCCCGTTCTGCGCAAGGACTTCATCGTCGACTCCTACCAGCTCTACGAGTCCGCGGCGGCGGGCGCCGATGCCGTGCTGCTGATCGTGGCGGCGCTCGAGCCGCCCGAGCTGGCCCGCCTGCACGACGAGGCCCGAGCGCTCGAGCTCGACGTGCTCGTCGAGGTGCATGACGAGAACGAGCTCGGGAGCGCGGCCGAGGCCGGGGCGCAGCTGATCGGGATCAACAACCGCGACCTGACCGACTTCAGCGTCGACGTCGGGCGAACGCTGGCCCTGCTGCCGCAGGTTCCGGCCGGGGCCGTGGTCGTCTCCGAGTCGGGGCTCGCCTCGCCCGAGCAGCTGGACGAGCTCGAGCGCGCCGGGGTTCATGCCGTGCTGGTGGGGGAGGCGCTCATGCGGGCACCGGACCCCGAGCAGGCGTGCCGCGCCCTGGCCATGCGCCCTTAGGCGTCCCCTGGGGGCCCCGAGCCCGGGCGCGGCGTCGTGCCCTGGCCACCCGCGTTTCACGGCGCCTAACGGCGCGGTCCTTGAGATTTAGATCCTCTTCAAGAGGGCTTTGCACACTTTGACCCGATGAACGGCGTCCGCGCGCTCCTGCGAGTCCCGTTTCTGGCCGGCCTCCTGGGGGGCGGGGTGGTGGCCGGGGTGCTCCTCGGCGCCGGCGTGGGCACCGAGACCCAGACGACGACGGTCGTCCAGCAGTCTCCGCTGGCCGCGTCGCCCGCCGCATCCCGGAGCGGAGGGCTGACCCCGCGCCAGATCTATGACCGCGCCGCTCAGGGGGTCGTGTTCATTCGCTCGGAGATCGTCCAGCGGGTGCAGACGCCGTTTGACTTGTTCCCCCAGCAGCAGCAGGGGACGGCCACCGGCTCCGGTTTCGTGATCGATCACGGCGGGCGCATCCTCACCAACGCGCACGTCATCGCGGGCGCGGTGAAGGTGACGGTGCAGCTGGGCGACCACAGGGCGACCGACGCCACGGTGATCGGCAAGGACAGCTCCAGCGACCTCGCACTGCTCAAGATCAGCCCCGACGGGCTCAACCTGCATCCGCTGACGCTGGGTACGTCCAAGGACATCCACGTCGGCGACCCTACGATCGCCATCGGGAACCCGTTCGGACTGGATCGGACGCTGACGACCGGCGTCGTGTCGGCCCTTCAGCGCCAGATCCAGGCGCCCAA
Organism: Solirubrobacteraceae bacterium; assembly: GCA_035938095.1. Classification (GTDB taxonomy): domain Bacteria; phylum Actinomycetota; class Thermoleophilia; order Solirubrobacterales; family Solirubrobacteraceae; genus AC-64. The sequence goes on along the minus strand of DASZHF010000177.1, from coordinate 605 downwards.
CGGCTTCGCCATCAACAACGTGATCCAGACCGACGCGGCGCTCAACCCGGGCAACTCGGGCGGACCGCTGCTGGACTCCAACGGTCAGGTGATTGGCATCAACTCCCAGATCGAGACCGGCGGCGGGTCGAACGGGAGCGTCGGCATCGGCTTCGCCGTGCCGATCGACACCGCTAAGACGGTCATCCCGCAGCTCGAGCAGAACGGCAAGGTCTCGCACGCCTACATGGGCGTGGTCACCGCGACCGTCGACGGTTCGCTCTCGGGACTCAACCTCCCCGTGTCGAGCGGCGCCCTGGTCCAGAGCGTTGCCCAGGGCGGACCCGCTGACAATGCGGGCATTCGCGGGGGCAACATCACCGCCACCGTGGGCGGCAATCCGATCATGCTCGGTGGAGACATCATCGTCGCCATCGACGGCAAGCCGATCACCAGCTCCGACGACCTCGCGGCTGCCGTGAGCGGCAAGCACGCCGGCGACAGCATCAAGGTGGTCTTCGTGCGCAATCGTCAGCGCCACACGGTGACCGTCAAGCTCGCGTCGCGACCGAACTCCGCGCCGAGCCAGAGCCAGACCCCCAACGGCGGGTAGCACCCGGCGCCGG
>DASZHF010000176.1:0-7568 GCA_035938095.1 Solirubrobacteraceae bacterium | reverse complement strand
GGATTGCTGACCGGATCGATGACCGGGGCGGTCGTCGGGTTCGGCGTCGGGTTGTTCCTGGACCTGGCCCTGGTGCAGACGCTCGGCGTTTCCTCGCTCATCTACCTGGGCGTCGGGTACTGGGCCGGTCGCATCCGCGAGCTGCGCGACCCCCAGGCCTTCCTCACGCCGCTCCTGCTGGGCGCCGGGGCGACTGCGGTCGCCACCTGCGGCTACTCGATGATCCAGTTCCTGCTCGGCGTGGACGCCCCGGTCAGCCTCCTGCTGGTGCGCCAGATCATCACCACGATCTTCGTCAACACCCTGATCGCTCTGCCCGTGTACGCGCTCGTCCGTCGCTGGCTGGAGCCCAGCCTGCCCGATGACCCGCGCCGCCGCCGCCGCCGCGCGTACACGACCGGTGGCCTGAGCCCGCTCTCGCGCGCGTGATCGACCCCGCCCAGCCCCTCGAAGACCGCCGCCCTCCGATCAGCCCCCAGCTGGCGCTGCGCGTCGCGGTGCTGGGCGGCATCGCCCTGCTCCTGTTCGGCATCGTGTTCTTCCGGCTGTGGTACCTGCAGGTCCTCTCGGGTGAGCAGTACGTCCAGCAGGCCAACAACAACCGCTTCCGCGACGAGGTCATCGCGGCGCCGCGCGGGGAGATCGTCGATCGCAACGGGATCCCCCTGGTCACCAACCGCTCCGCCGTCGCGGTCCAGGTCACCGCCACCGGCCTGCCGGCGACCGAGAGCGCGCGCCGGCTCATGTACCGGCGCCTGGGACGCGTGCTCCAACTCCGGCCCCACACCATCGAGGCCCGGGTGAACAGAGAGCTCAAGGTGCTGCCCTACGCACCGGTCACGATCAAGAACGACGCCGGGCCGGGCATCCTCTTCTACCTCAAGGAGCACCAAAACCTGTTCCCCGGCGTCCAGGAGCCCCCGGTCTACCTGCGCCAGTATCCGCTCGGAGACGTCGGCGCTCACCTGGTGGGCACGGTGGGGGAGATCAACCCCCTGGAGCTCAAGCTGTCGCGCTTCCGGGGCGTCACCCAGGGAACCGTGGTTGGTCAGGGCGGGCTCGAGTGGAGCTATGACCGCTACCTGCGTGGCCAGTCCGGGTACCACCGGGTCCAGATCGACGCCGCCGGTCAGGCCCGCGGCCTGCTCTCGACCACCGACCCGACCGCGGGCAAGTCGCTGCGGTTGTCGATCGACGCCGGTCTCGAGCGCGAGGGCCAGCAGGCCGTCCAGGCCGGCATCGGGCTGGCCCAGGGCAACGGCCACCCCTCCAAGGCTGGCGCTTTCGTGGCCATCGATCCTCGCAACGGGCAGGTGCTGGCCCTCGGCTCGGTCCCGAGCTTCGACCCCAGCGTGTTCGCCAAGCCCATCTCCGAGAGCCAGTACCGCAAGCTCTCGAGTCAGGCCAACGGCGCCCCGCTCTATGACCGCGCGATCGCGGGCCTGTATCCCACCGGCTCGACGTTCAAGCCCATCACCGCCATGGCTGCGCTGCAGAGCGGCACGATCACGCCCAGCACCCCGATCGCGAGCCCGCCGTGCATCACGATTGGGGCCCAGCAGTTCTGCAGCGCCGGCAAGGCCTCCTACGGGACCCTGGCCCTGCCCCAGGCGCTCCAGGTCTCCTCCGACGTCTTCTTCTACACCCTGGGCGAGTGGATGAACAGTGTCCGGGGCCAGCCGCTGCAGACCTGGGCCCACAAGCTCGGCATCGGCCGTCCCACCGGCGTCGACCTGCCCGGCGAGTTCCACGGGCTGTTGCCCACCCCGGCGTGGCGGGCACACGTCGATCGCCTGGAGCTGCGCTGCCGGCACCGGCGCCACGTCGCGTCGTGCGGGATCTCCGACGCGCGACCCTGGTCGGTCGGCGACAATGTCAACCTGGCCGTCGGGCAGGGCGATCTCGAGGCCACCCCCATCCAGATGGCGGTCGCCTACTCGGCCATCGTCAACGGCGGCAAGGTGGTCAAGCCGCACCTCGGCATGGAGGTCGACGACGCCGCTGGGCGCCTGATCCAGCGCATCGATCCCGGCGCGGCCCGTCACGTCGACTTCTCCAGCGCCAACCGCGCTGCCATCATGGAGGGCCTGCACCTGGCGGCGAGCGCACCCGGCGGCACCTCGGCCGACGTCTTCAACGGATTTCCCCACCCGGTCTACGGCAAGACCGGCACCGCCCAGCATCTGGGCGCGGACGACCAGTCGTGGTACGTCTGTTATGCCCCCGACCCGAGCCGGCCGATCGTGGTGGCCGTGACCATCGAGAAGGGCGGATTCGGCGCCGAGGCCGCCGCCCCGGCCGCGCGCCTGATCCTCTCGCAGTGGTTCCACGTCAACAAGAAGCTCGTGGCCGGGCATTCGCGGACCCTCTAGCGTGGATAGGGACACCTGACCGTGAGCTCCACTCCACATCCCCTGGGCCGGCGCCCCCCCGCCCGCGAGGCCGCGTACGCGGCCTCCGCCCGCACGCCGATCCAGCCCGCCAGCGAGACCGCGGTCGTCCCCGAGCGAGGCTGGCTGCTCCCGTTCGACCCGCTCCTCACCCTGGCGACCCTCGGGCTGGCGGCCTGCTCGCTGATCACGCTCAACGCTTCGACCTCCGGCGACGTCACCGGCAAGCCCCACTACTTCGTCGATCGCCAGGCGGTGTACTTCGCCGTCGGCCTGGCGGTGATGGTCGTCCTGGCTCGGATCGACTACTCGCGCCTGCGGGAGCTGAAGTTCGGCATCTATGGACTGCTGATCGCCAGCGTCGTGGTCGTTCTGGGTCTCGGCTCGGCGACGAACGGGGCGCAGCGGTCGATCAGCCTCCCGTTCTTCTCCTTTCAGGCATCCGAGCTGGGCAAGGTCCTGCTGATCCTTGCTCTGGCGGCCTTCGTGGTCGATCGCTCGCGCCGCCTGAGCGAGCGCGAGACGACGGCTCGCATCATGTTGCTCGCGCTCATCCCCGCGCTGCTGGTGGTGATCCAGCCCGACCTGGGCTCCGCGATGGTGTATGCCGTCGTGGCGCTGGCCATCCTGTTCGTGGCCGGCACCTCGTGGCGGCATTTCGCGGCGCTCATCACGCTCGGGGTGGTGGCCCTCACACTGGTGCTGGTCGCCGCGCCCGCGGTGGGCGTAACCGTGCTCAAGCCCTATCAGGTCGACCGGCTCACCGCGTTCCTGAACCCGACCGAGAATCCCCGCAAGCAGGGTTATCAGCAGATCCAGTCGAAGATCGCCATTGGGTCCGGCCAGAAGACCGGCCGGGGCCAGCAGGCAACGCAGACGCGGCTGAACTTCCTGCCCGAGCACCGCACCGACTTCATCTTTGCGGTGGTGGGCGAGCAGTACGGCTTCGTGGGCGCTGCCCTGGTCCTGTCGCTCTATGCCCTACTCATATGGCGATGTCTGCGCATCCTGACCATGGCCAAGAACCTCTACGGCGCTCTCGTCGCCGGAGGCGTCGTGGCCATGCTCATGTTCCAGGTCTTCGTAAATGTCGGCATGACGGTCGGGATCATGCCCATCACCGGCATCACGCTGCCGCTCCTCAGCTACGGCGGGTCGTCGGTGCTCACAACCCTTCTAGCCGTCGGTCTTCTACAGTCGATATATGCGCAAGCGCGCGCGTCGGCTGCCGTGAAGAACCGCGTGCTCCGCTTCTAAGGAGACATAAACATCGTGAACAAGCAAGTGCTGGTCAGCGTCGACCGCGCGGAGACGCGCGTCGCGCTGCTCGAGCGCCCGTCCGGATCCGGCTCGTCCAAGGCCGGCTCGTCCACCTCCCGCGCCTCTCGCGCGAAGTATCGGGTGGCCGAGCTGTACCTCGAGCGCCGGGGCGCGCGCTCCATCGTAGGCAACATCTACAAGGGCCGGGTGGACAACGTCCTCGCCGGCCTCGAGGCCGCCTTCGTCGACATCGGCCTAGACAAGAACGGCTTCCTGCACGTCGACGAGATCGTCCTCCCCGGGGTTGAGACGCCCCGCCGGGGGCGTGGCTCGGGCCGCGACAGCAAGGGCATCACCGACCTGCTCAAGCCCGGGCAGGAAATCGTGGTGCAGGTGGTCAAGGATCCCCTGAAGACCAAGGGGGCGCGGCTGTCGATGGAGCTGACCATCGCCGGGCGCTACATGGTCTACGCGCCCACCGGCGAGGGGATAGGCGTCTCCCGCCGGCTGGATGACGCCGAGCGGGCCCGGCTGCGTCGCGAGGCCAACGGACTGGACCTGGGCGGGGGCGGAGCCATCATCCGCACCGCCGCCGAAGGGGCCAAGCGGGCCGACTTCGAGCGCGAGCTTCAGTACCTGTTCAAGCTCAACGAGGTCCTGCGCGAGCGGGTGGACAAGACTTCCGCGCCGGCGCTCGTCTTCCAGGAGGCCGACCTGTCGGTCCGGGTGGTCCGGGACATCGCCTCGGCGGACTTCGAGCGCGCGATCGTCGACGATGCCAAGCAGCACCATCGCCTGGTCTCGTTCTTCGCTCGCACGGCGCCCGAGCTCGTGGATCGGGTCGAGCTCTACGAGGGCAAGCACACCCTGTTCGAGGAGTACGGGGTCGACGCGGTCATCGACGGGCTCATGTCCCGCCGGATCGACCTGCCCAGCGGGGGCTATCTGATGATCGACTACGCCGAGGCGCTCACGGTGATCGACGTCAACTCGGGCTCCTTCATCGGCCGCGGGCGGGGGGCGCGCCTGGAGGACACGATCCTGCGCACCAACCTGGAGGCCGCCGAGGAGGTGGTCAACCAGCTGCGCCTGCGGGACATCGGCGGGATCATCGTCATCGACTTCATCGACATGTCCCGGGCCCGCAATCGCGACGCCGTGCTCAAGACGCTGCGCAACGCGCTCGATGAGGACCGAACCAAGACGTTCACCGCCGAGATCTCCAAGCTCGGCCTGGTCGAGATGACCCGCCAGAACGTGACCGAGGGCGTGCGGGAGATCATGACCCGGCCCTGCCCCACCTGCGACGGGGAGGGCGTGATCCGCTCGGAGGAGACCTACGCGATCGAGTTCGAGCGCAGGCTGCGCGACATCGCTGCCGCCAAGCCCAAGGTCGAGGCGTTCCTGGTCCAGGTCAACCCCCGCGTGAGCGCGCAGTTCACTGGCAACGGCTCGCGCGTCCTGCACGCACTCGAGGCCGACACGGGCAAGTACTTCCACTTCGAGGGCTCCGAGGGCCTGAGCCTCGGGCACTTCGCCATCACGCTGGAGGGCACGCGAGCCGAGGTCGAGGAGCGCGCGCTCCCGTTCCGCGAGGGGGACGAGGTGCTCGTGCAGATCGTCGAGCCCCACATGTACAACGTCGACGACGCCGTGGCCAAGATCGACGGTTACATAATCTCGGTCACCGCCGGTGGCGGCCACGTGGGCGAGAAGCGGCTCGTGCGGATCGAGGAGGCGGGTCGGACGTCGGCCGTGGCCTCGCTGATCGAAGACGGAGTCAGCGCGACGGCCTCGAAGCCGGCGTCGCGGGCGGGCGCGAGCGACGGCGCGAGATCGAGCCGCGGTGGCTCGAGCGACGGCGGCCGGCGCTCGCGGGGCCGGGCCAAGTCGTCTTCGGCGGCCAAGTCCTCCTCGCAGGACGAGTCCACTCCGGCGGAGGCCAAGTCCTCTGCGGCGGAGTCCGAGGCATCTTCGGCTGATGCGGACGCGGATGCTGCCGGGTCGCCCGACGCGGCCGAGGATCCGGCGCCCGACGCGGCCAAGGAGCCGGCGCCCGCCGCGAGCGGGGACGGCGAGGGCGATCGCGTAGAATCCGGGCGTCGGCGCCGGGGCCGCCGTGGCGGTCGGCGCCGTTCGGCTGCCGGAGCGAAGTCCCCCGCATCGGAGTGAGCAAGGGCCCTCGGGCGGGCCTTCCGGTCCGTCTCGAGCGCCAGCGTAGACACGACTGACATGTACGCGATCGTCAAGACCGGAGGCAAGCAGTATCGAGTCGAGGAGGGCCAGACCCTGCTCGTCGAGCGCCTGCCCGCCGACGAGGGCGCCAGCGTGAAGCTCGAGCCGATCCTGTTCCGCTCCGACGAGGCTGTCTTTGACCGCGACGGCCTCGGGAAGGTGACGGTGAACGCAAGAGTGGTCGGTCACCTGCGCGGTCCCAAGCTGCGCGTGTTCAAGTTCAAGCCCAAGCGGGGCTACCGGCGCACGAACGGCCACCGCCAGGAGCTCACCCGGCTGGAGGTCACGAGCATCGAGGGCCCGGAAGGCGCGCGGCGGCGGTCCGCGGCCAAGTCGGAGCCCAAGGCCGAGGCCGGGGCCGCGGAGAAGGAGACCAAGCCGACCGCCCAGGCGCCAGAGCCGAAGCCCAAGGCGACCACCCAGGCGCCAGAGCCGAAGCCCAAGGCCGGGGCCCCGGAGCCTAAGGCCGGGGCCGCGGAGGCCAAGCCCAAGGCGACCAGCCGGGCGAAGCCCCCTGCCCAGGACTCCAAGGAGGACAAGCCGGCCGTCGACGACAAGCCCAAGCCGGCCACCCGCAAGCCCTCCGGCCGCGCTCAGCGCAAGCCGGACTCCGACAAGGAGAAGCCCGATGGCGCATAAGAAGGGCCTGGGGTCGAGCCGCAACGGCCGCGATTCGGCGGCCCAGCGCCTGGGCGTGAAGATCTTCGCCGGTCAGGTCGTGACCGGCGGCGAGATCATCGTCCGCCAGCGCGGCAGCCACTTCAAGCCCGGCACCGGAGTGGGAATGGGCAAGGACGACACGCTCTTCGCGCGCGCCCCCGGCGTCGTGCGCTTCCAGGTGGGCCGCCGCGGCCGCGTAGTGTCGGTCGAACCGCGCGCCGAGTAGCACGGCCTGGCAGTCACCCGCGCGCGGCCCGCGCGCCTCGCCCGTTCAACGCCCGCACCCACGGGTCACCCGTGGATCTTGCGCCCCTCGGCCAGCATCGCCACGAACTCGCGGATGCGTCGCGCTCGAGTCTCGGGCCGCTTGGCGTCCTGAACCCGGTACAAGATCGCGTACCGGTTCTGGCTGTCGAGAGTCGCGAATAATTCACGGGCAGCCGCGTTGCGATCGAGTTCTCGCTGTAGATCGTCCGGCACGGTCGCCGCGCTCTGGGGGTCGTAGGCGGCATCCCAACGGCCATCGGCCTTGGCCAGCTCCACCTCGCGCAGGCCCGCGGGCCTCATCGCGCCGCGCTCGATCAACACCTCCGCGCTCACGCAGTTGATCTTCGACCACCTGCTTCGGGGCCGGCGCGGCGTGAACCGCTGCAGCCAGTACTCGTCGTCAAGCGCTTGCGCCTGGCTGTCGATCCAGCCGTAGCAGAGGGCGACCTCGAGCGCCTCGGCGCGCGAAACCGACTCCTTGCCCGAGCCCTTCTTCGCGAACCTCAGCCGGACGCCGTCCGAGCGGGCGTGCTCCTTCTCGAGCCAGCCCTCCCACGCCTCCCGCGACGCGAACGCGACGACCGGCAGCTCGGGCTCCTTCTCAGACAACCTGTCTCAACCCGCTCGTCTCGCGCGCCCTACCCCTCCTGCGCCACAGGCCGCACAAGGATCTCGTTGACGTTCACATGTGGAGGCTGGCTCACCGCGAACAAAACCATCCGCGCCACATCCTCCCCCTCCAACGCACCGGTTACT
>DASZHF010000175.1:0-2741 GCA_035938095.1 Solirubrobacteraceae bacterium | reverse complement strand
GCTCCGCGATCGCCTCACCCGGCGCGCCGCCACGCTCCAGCAGCGAGACCGCGGCCTCGAGGGTCTGCGACGCCTCCTCGGACAGCCCCGCCTCAGCCTCCGCTCGTGCCAGGTCGCCCAGCACCTGGACCCGTGCGTCGTTGTCGTCGGGCGCGACGAGATCCAGCCCGAGACCGAGCATGATCACTGCATCACCGGGCGCGCCTGCTGCCCGGGCCTCTCGCGCAGCAGTCAAACTATGCGTGGCCCCGCGAGCCGCTCCCGGAAGCGTGGCGGACGCGTGATATTGGCGTACCAGCTCGCGGGCAACCTGCGCCAGTTCGCCCTCGTGCAGCCGCTCGAGCGTCTCGGCGAGTCGCCGGTGCAGCCGCGCCCGCCTGCTCGGGCTCAAGCGCTCATACAACGTTTGTCTCACCAGCGCGTGCGAGAAGTCGTAGCGCTCACCCTCAAGCGGCCGGATCAGCTCCTCGGCCAGCGACTGGTCCAGGCAATCAAGTAGCGACCCTTCCTCGAGCTCGGTCAACGCCGCAAGCTCTGTGAACCCGAACCCCGCTGTGAACACCGACGCGAGCTGCAGGACGTGCCGGGTCTGTGCGCTCAGCCCCGCCAGCCGCAATCCAACCGCGCCGCGGATCGACTCGGGCAACCCTTCCCCCACACCTCCGGCCCAGCTTCGCTCGCCGCGGCGATAGAGATGGCGCCCCAGCTCGCCCAGAAAGAACGGATTACCGCCGCTCTCCTCGTACAAAAGATCGAGCAGCCGCGCCTCCAGCACCCCGCCCGCGGCCTGCTCGAGCAATTCGCCCGCCTCACCGCGCGACAGACTTCCCAACGACACATACTCACATCGACGTTGCCGGTGGACCTCCGCTAGCCGCTGCGCCAACGGATGCCCAAGCTCAAGCGCAGTCCCACGACAGGTCACGACCACGAGCGAACCGGTCGCCAGCCGAGCCACCTGAGAAAACAGCTCCAGCGATTCCGGATACGCCCACTGCATGTCATCGAGCAGAACCACCGGCGGGCGCTCGAGTGAATCCAGCACTCGCACGAGCGTCTCGGCCAGCCGCAACCGAGCCACCTCCGCCGGCGCAATCACCCGCTCGACGTCCGAGAGTGCGACGTCCGGAAGCAGCGGCGCCAACCACCCCCCCGCATCCCCCAGGGTAGCCGCCAGGCCGTCGCCCCCAAGACGGTTCACGTACCCACTGATCGCGTCCGCCCACACGGCATACGGACGCGCGCCTTCCCCGTCATAACAAGTTCCCCACCAGACGTCCGCGCCACGCGCGTGAACTACCCGGGCCAGCTCGGACAGGATCCGCGTCTTACCGATCCCAGGCTCCCCATAGACCACCGCGACCGGCGGAACCTCCCCAGCCCCAGCCGCCACCCACGCCGCCTCCAAGGCCGCCAGCTCACGGACACGCCCAACAAGGTCCCAACTCATGACCGCCGCCTGTCTCGCAACGACTGGGGCGTACCCGAACCCTAACAGCAGCGCAACGCTTGGCCGGCGCCGCGCCGAAATCCAGTATTGGAACGCGACCGGCTACACGGTTCGGGCGACGCGCCCGACAGGTGGAGCCCGGCAGCGGACCGTCATGGGGCCGAGGCCGGGCCGGGCGCTGGGTGGGTGGAGAGGATGACCGGCGGGCGCGGTTTCTGGCTGAAGTTGAAATCGGAGGTCAGGTTTCCGAGGATCCCGCTGTCCTCGCGGACATCGGGGCGCGGATCGGGGCGGCCGTCCGTCTTCGGGTCGAGCCGCGCTCCGTTCAGGAAGTCGTCCTCAATGAACTTGTTGTAGGCGTCGAACGACAGGGTGTGGTGGTTGACGTCACCCGTTCGGGCGTACGGGCTGATGACGATCGACGGAACTCGCAGGCCGTACCCGTTGGCGTCGACCTCGGGCGGAACCACGTGGTCGTAGAAGCCGCCCCAGTCGTCCCAGGCCAGGAAGATCGCGGTGGAGTTCCAGTCCGGGCCGCGCATGATCGTGTTGATCAGGTTGGTGACGTAGGCCTGGCCCGTGGCCAGGTTGGCCGGTGGGTGGTCGCTGTTGGCCTGGCTCGGGGCGATCCAGGACACTGCGGGCAGGCGGCCGTGCTGGGCGGCGGTGTAGAAGCTCGACAGGTTCTGGATGTTGCCCACCTGGCCGTCCGCCTTGACGTCGGTGAAGGACGGCAGGGGGTTCCAGACCGATGGGGTGCCGGCCCCCTGCGCGATCGGCGCGCAGCCCGCCGCGGTCTGGTCGGGGTTGTCGTCACAGTCGGGCTGGATACCACGCTGCACGTAGTACGCCCAGGGCACGCCGTGCTTGTGCAGCAGATAGGTGAGATCGGTCCATGAGTACACGCCAAGCTGGGTGTTCTCGCCGCTGCCCCCCGCGGCCAGCAGCGCCTGTCTTTGGGCGGGGGTGATGACCGACAGGCACGCGTCGGTCGCCGTCTTCTGGGCCGGGGACAGGTTGCCGAGTCCGGCCTGAACAAGGCTCTCGATCGTGATCCCTCGCGTCCGGAGGCACGCCCGGAAGGCGGCGGGAACGAGCCCGGCCACGCCGCCGCCTTGGGACGGATCGTTTTTGCAGCTGGCTGGGCTACTGCTGGTGCAGTGAGCCGACCAGCCGCTGACCGTGTACAGGTGCGCCGGCAAGCTCCACGACGCGACGGGCTCGAACATGTGGTCGTTCAGTGCGAAGTCCCCGGCGTACTTCCAGTAGTTGGGGATCTCCCGGGCGTCGT
>DASZHF010000174.1:0-4939 GCA_035938095.1 Solirubrobacteraceae bacterium | reverse complement strand
TCGATCCACGGTATCGCGCGCGCCGGAGAGTCCAGCGGCCTCGCGGCGGAGTCCGGCGGCCTACGCGCTCCAGCCCGCCTGCAGCGCCTCGAGCGCGTCGCCGGGCTCGCGCCCGAGCACCGAACCCAGCGCTCGCACGAGCCGCGCTTGGGGCTCGAGTCGCGCGCCCACTCCCATCACTCCGATGCGCCACACGCGCCCGGCCAATGGCCCGAGGCCGCCCGAGATCTCGATCCCGTGCTCGTTCAGCAGCGAAGCCCGCGCCGCCGCCTCCTCGATCCCGTCCGGCACGCGCACCGCGAGCAGGGGGTTCAGCTGCTCGCCGGCCGGCGCCAGGCGCTCGAAGCCCATTACGCCCAACGCGCCCCGCAGCGCCTCGTGCGCCCGGCGATGGCGCTCCCAGCGCTCGGGCAGCGGCTCCTCGAGCACCAGTCGCAAAGCCTCGTCCAGGCCGTAGATCATGTTGATGGGCGCGGTGTGGTGATAGGTGCGCCCCCCGGGCCCCGACTCGCTCCAGTACCCCAGCAGCAGCGAGAGGTCGAAGTACCACGACCGGACGGGCGTCCGCCGGCTGCGCACCCGCTCGATCGCGCGCTCGCCGGCGGTGAAGGGCGCCAGCCCCGGCGGGCAGTTCAGACACTTCTGAGTGCCGCTGAACGCGGCGTCCACACCCCAGTCGTCGATCGCCACCCGCTGGCCCGAAAGCGAGGTGACGCAGTCCACGAGCAGCAGCGCCTCGCGTTCGCGACACGCCTCGGCCAGGCCATCGAGCGGCTGGCATACGCCGGTCGAGGTCTCGCCATGAACTACCGCCATCGCCCGCAGTCCGTCCCGGGCCGCCTCCACGAGCGCCTCGGGCGCCACGGCCCGGCCCCACGGCGCTTCGACTCGCACGACTTCGGCGCCCGCGCGCGCCAGCGCGTCGGCCATGCGCTCGCCGAATAACCCGTTCACCGCGCACACCACTCGGTCCCCGGGTTCGACGAAGTTCGCCACCATCGCATCCATGCCTCCGCTCCCGGTCGCGGACAGGGGCAGGGTGGCGCGGTTGGCGGTGAGGAAGACCTCGCGCAGCTGGGCCACCGTGTGGTCCATGATCGCCCCGAAGGCGGGATCCATGTGACCGAGGGTGGGCCGGGCCAGGGCCCGGCGCACGCGTTCGGGAACCGGGCTGGGGCCCGACCCCAGCAGCAGCCGCTCGGGCACCGCCACGGCCGCCCGATCGACCGCCCCTCGCCCGCCGCACCCGGCGGCCCCGGCGGCCGGGACTGCAGCCGTGGCTGGCGCCTCGTGCGTCACGGCGCGGCCACGTCCGGGAAGTGCTCGGCGCAGTGTTCGCGCAACACCTGCCGCACCCAGGCCCGCTCTTCCGCGCTCGCGACCCGGAAGCGCTCGAGCAGCTTGCGCTGGCCTTCGAGCGGCGCCCCCGCCATCACCCAGCGCACCGCCAGGCGCTCGAACAGGAACTCGACCGCTCGGTGCCAGGCGTCCTCGCGCGACAGAGGCGATCCGTCGAGCGCCGCCTCGTACTCCCGCCGGGTCCCCGGACTCAAGGACCCGCGGAGGACCAGCACGTTGCCGTCCTCATCGCGGTACTCGCTCGTGGGCGCCGTGAGCGGCGCCGCCTGTTCGCGCTCCCGCTGGCGCTGGCGGCGCCCCACCTCGAACCGACTATGTTGTCGCCGCCGCCCGCTCGAGCGCAGCGCGTACGTCGCCGGTCACCGGGTCGGCGTGGCCCGGCCAGGCGGCGCTGGGCTCCATCTCGGCCAGCTTGCGGATGCTCCGCCGCGCCTGATCGGTGTCGTAGTTGAACGCCCGATGCGGCAGCCGCGGCGCTCCCTTGCGCCCCGTCTGTGGATCCAGCGTGTAGAAGCAGTCGCTGCTCAGAGCGACGCGGTCGGCCTCGCGCCACAACCCGATCATCCCCGGTGCGTGACCGGGAAGGTGGATGACGCGGAACCCGGCCACGTCGTCGCCCTCCTTGACCGTGCCCGCTATCGGTACCGGACCGCCGTCCCAGCCCGCGATCATCCTCGGCAGCAACAGCCGCCCCAGCGGGTTGAGCTGGGACGGGTCCATGTAGTGCGCCCCGCCGTCGCCCTCCGCGTCTGCTCGCTCGGCCTCGTGGCAGAGCACCGGAACGCCGAGACCGGCCGCCGCGCCGCGGTGGTCGGCGTGTCCGTGGCCCAGCAGGACGCGGGTGATCCCGCCCATCGACAGGCCGACGGCGGCGAGCATGCGCGTCATCCCCCGGATGCCGGCGTCGAAGAGCATCACCCCGTCGCCGTCCCGTATCAGGTAGACGTTCATCGTCTTCATCGGAAAGCCGCCCCGGACGAGCCACACGCCCTCGGCCACTGGCTCGGGCTCGCCGCTGCCCACGCGTCGCGCGAGCCGGGTGCGGGCGTTGAACGCGCCGAACATCCCCTTCTCGGCCCGGGACCCCTGGGGGGGCAGGAGCCCGAGCTGGCGCGCCACCGACATGTTGTCCGGGTAGGCGTCGTTGCGAACCAGTCGTCCATCTCGAACCCGAACGAAGTCGACCCCCTTGATGTCGATGCGCGCTCCGTTGGGCTCGATCCCCTGATAGGGCGTCGACCCGGCGAATGTGCCCGTGCAGCGCCAGTGCACGGCCGCCCGGTCGTCCTGGGCGATCAGGTCGATCACCTCAAGCGAGAAGTCTGGAAACGCGGAGCGCAACTCCGTGAAGTAGTCGATGATCTCCTGGCGGCCACCCGCCATGGTGCCCGCGATGACACCCTGCGCGTCCTCTGCGTAGTACCTCGCTTGGGCGTTCGCTTGGGTGTCGGGATCGCTCGCGACCGCCTCGAAGTACTCGCCCACGAGCCTGGCGGTCTCCTCCGTGCGCGAGGCCGCGCCCGCGTCCTTCGACCGCCCGGGCCGCTTGGCTCGCGGCAGCGCCTCGGCGTCGCTGGTGCGCTCTTCGGTCGCCGTGGCAGCCTCGGTCTCGGTCGCGGTCCCGGCTGTCTCCGTCTCGTCCGTCATGTCCTGTGTTCCCCCTCTCGCGCCCGTCGCTGGGCTGGGCCTGAACCTGTCTCCTCGACCGCCCTCCGGCCGTTGATGGCGTGGGCCGGCCGGAGTCTACGCTCCGTCCGCCGCCGGGGAGGCCGAATCCCCCTGGCTCTATCGTCTCCGCGCGTGGCCCAGGCCAGGCGTAGACGCGAGCTCGGGCGAGGCGAGCGCGTGCTCCCCGGAGCATGGCGCCTGCGGCTCCCCCTGCCCTGGCCAGGCGTCCCGCATTGCAACGCGTTCGCCCTGGCCGCCGGCGACGGAATCGTGCTGGTCGACACCGGGATGTACGAGCCCGGTTCGCTGGCCCATCTGCACCGGGCCCTCGATCAGTGCCGCCTGCGCCTGGAGAACGTGCGCCTGCTGCTGTGCACCCACGCCCACACCGATCACTACGGCCAGGCCGCCCCGATCCTCGAACAATCCCACTGCGAGCTCTGGATGCACCCCCGCCACGAGCACATGACGGCCGCCGTCAAGGACCCCGATGCCGCGCTACAGAGGCGCCTCGAGGTCGCCCGCCAGAGCGGCGTCCCGGAAGCGCCGCTGCGCGAGTATGCGGAGGCGCGCCGCGGCCAGGGCTTCGGCGTCGCCGGCGTCGTGGCCCCCGATCGGCCCCTGGTCGAGGGCATGACGATCGACACCGATCTCGGCCCCTGGACGGTGTACGAGACGCCTGGTCACGCCCCCTCGCACGTCTGCCTCTTCCAGCCCGACCGCCGCCTGCTGATCTCCGGAGATCATCTGCTCGGGCGCGTCTCGCTGTACTACGACTACGGCTGGACGCCCGACCCGGCCGGCGAGTTCCTCTCCTCGCTGGAGAAGGTCGATCGCCTGGACGCCCGGCTGTGCCTCCCCGGGCACGGGCGCACCTTCACCGACGTGCGCGCGCACATCAACGCCAACCGCGCGCTCGTGGCCGAGCGCCTGGCGCGCATCGAGGACGCGATCGCCTCGGGCCCGCTCACCGCCTTCGAGGTCGTGCCTCACGTCTACGGTCAGCCGCTGACACCGGCGACTGGGAACTGGTGGCTGTCGGAGACCTTGTGCTACCTGACCCACCTGGAGGCGACCGGCCGCGCCCAGCGCGCAGGTGAGGAACCCGAGCGCTGGATCGCGGCGTAGGGGAGGCCCCGGTCCTCTTGCCGTAGAACTCAGGGCACATGGCGACTTCCGAGGCCACGACGGTCGACGCCGGTGGGCGCGAATTGCGCGTGTCCAATCCTGATCGCGTGATCTTTCCCGCGACCGACCGTTCGGGCGAGGTCACCAAGCTCGACATCGTCGAGTACTACCTCGCCGTCGGGGACGGCATCATGCGCGCACTCGAGCGGCGGCCTACGACGCTCGAACGCTGGCCGAAGGGCGTCCACCCCGGCATCGTCGTCTCGACACGCGAGAAGGGCGGCGGCGACGCCTTCTACCAAAAGCGCATCCCCCGAGGCGCTCCGGACTACGTGCAGACGGCGCGGATCCAGTTTCCGTCCGGCCGCCATGCGGACGAGATCTGCCCAACCGAGATCGCCGTCGTCGGCTGGTGCGCTCAGATGGGCACCATCACGTTCCATCCGTGGCCGGTGCGCAGTGACGACGTCGACCACCCGGACGAGCTGCGCATAGACCTCGACCCGCAGCCGGGCACCGACTTCGAACAGGCCGTGCGCGTCGCCGCAGAGGCGCGCCTGGTGTTGGACGAGCTCGGCTACACCGGTTTCCCGAAGACCTCCGGCGGCCGCGGCGTCCACATCTACGCGCGGATCGAGCGACGCTGGACGTTCACCGACGTCCGTCACGCGGCGATCGCGTTCGGGCGCGAGCTCGAGCGCCGGCTTCCGGGCGAGGTGACGACCAAATGGTGGAAGGAGGAGCGCGGCGAGCGCATCTTCGTCGACTACAACCAGAACGCGCG
>DASZHF010000173.1:0-11025 GCA_035938095.1 Solirubrobacteraceae bacterium | reverse complement strand
GTGCGCGAGGCTGCGCTCCAGCTGTCGCGGTTCGTCGAGGACGTCTACGACGCCGGCTGAATCACCCCGCATGCCGCGCGATCCCTATGACGTGCTCGGCGTCGAGCGCGACGCCGACGAGGCCCAGGTCAAGAAGGCGTTTCGCCGGCTTGCCCGCGAGCTGCATCCGGACGTCAACGCCCACGACCCCGAGGCCGAGGACAAGTTCAAGGAGGCGGCGGAGGCCTACGAGATCCTGTCCGATTCACAGCGCCGCGCGACCTACGACCGCTTCGGACACGAGGGGCTTCGCTCGGGCGGCTTCGCCCCGAACTTCGACACCTTCGGCTCGGTGGCCGACATCTTCGAAGCCTTCTTCGGGGGCGGTGGACCGCTCGGGGGCAGCGGCTTGTTCGGCTCCCGATCCGGTCCAGCGCCCGGCGGAGACGTCGCGGTCACCGTCGAACTCGATCTGGCCGACGCCGCCACCGGCTCCTCCGTCGACGTGTCCTACGACGCCGTCGACCGCTGCGAGCACTGCCACGGCAACGGAGCCGAACCAGGCACGCCGATCGAAGCCTGCGAGCGCTGCGGGGGAACGGGGCGACTCCAGGCCGTCACCCGCACGCCCTTCGGCCAGATGGTGCGAACCATGGAATGCGACGCGTGCGGCGGCGACGGGCGCATTGCCCAGCAGCCATGCCGGCAATGCCGCGGCCGCGGGCGACAGGTCGTCCACCGCAAGCTCCAGGTCGATGTACCCGCCGGCATCGCCGACGGGCAACGGATCCGGCTCGCCGGTCGCGGCCACGCCGGTGAGGCGGGCGCTCCGCCCGGTGACCTCTACGTGCTCGTGCGCGTGCGCGAGGACGAGCGCTTCATGCGCGACGGCAACGACCTGGTGACGCTGCTCGACGTGCCCGCCCCGCAAGCGGCGCTGGGCGCCGCGCTCGAGGTGCCCACCCTGAACGGCCCCAGCGAGGTCGACGTCCCGGCCGGCACCCAGCCGGGGGACATCCTCACGCTCCGGGGGCAGGGCATGCCCAGCCTGGGACGCAATTCGCGCGGCGATCTGCGCGTCGTGGTCAACGTGCTGATCCCGCGCCGGCTGGACCCCCGCCAGCGAGAGCTGCTCGAGGAGCTCTCGGAGTCCCTCACCGACGAGAACCTGCACCCCGAGGAGTCGATGTTCGCGCGCCTGCGCCGCGCGCTGCGCGCCCACTCGGCGTGATCCGCCTCGCCGTACGCGTGGCGCGCGATCGGGCCGAGATCGCCCTGTCCGAGCTGCTCGAACTCCAGCCCAGCGGAGTTGAGGAGGTCGAACTCGACGACGGGTCGATCGAATACGCGGTCTACGGAGCGCCGGGGGAGCTCCCGTCGCTGCCCAACCTGCGCGCGGCGGTGGGTCCCGCCCTGGTCGAGATCAGCACCCGCGAGGTGGCGGACGACTGGGCCGAGCGGTGGAAGCGCTTTCACCATCCGATCACGGTCTCCGATCCCGACGGACGCCCTCGGCTGCGCGTTCGCCCTCCCTGGTCGGAACCCGATCCCGGAGTTGCGCTGGATGTGGTCATAGACCCGGGCCAGGCGTTCGGCACCGGAGCGCACCCCAGCACTCGCCTCTCGCTTTCGCTCCTGGTAGAACTGGCCCACCGCGGGCTGGCCCGGGGCGCGTTGTGCGACGTCGGCTGCGGGTCGGGCGTGCTGGCCATCGCCGGGGCTCGCCTGGGCTGGACCCCCGTCGTCGCCGTCGACCACGAGTCCGAGAGCGTGAGCGCGACCACGGCCAACGCGGCCGTCAACGGCGTGCACGTCGACGTCAGCGGCTTGGACCTCCGCCGCCAGGCACCGCCGCGGGCGCCGACAATGGTCGCCAACTTGCTCCGTCCGCTGCTGCTGGATCTCGCCGCCGCGCTCGCAGCCTCGCCGGGAGAGGAACCGCCGCCGCGCACACTGATCGCGTCGGGACTGCTGCACCACGAGGTCGACGAGGTCGCAGGCGCGTTCGGCGAGCGCGCCGGCCTGCACGAGCGCCGCCGGTGCAGCGACGGCGAGTGGAGCGCACTGCTGCTCTCGCGCAACGTCGGGCAAGAGACGCTGGCGACGGATCACTAGGACTGGCGACGGATCCCAGGCCTGCCCGTGCCACGTTCCAAGTTCAGCCACGTCGATCTCGTGGTCAGCTCGATCGAACGCAGCCTGGCGTTCTATCGCGACCTGTTGGTGCCGATTGGGTGGACTGGGCTGCGCGAGATCCGCGGCGAGCGCGGGGAGACGATCTGGTACCTGTCGGTGCAGGGCACAGGCGTGGCCGCCCTCGGCCTGCGCGAAAGGCAGTCGGACACCCATGCCGTTCCGTACGACCGCTACGCGATCGGTGTTCACCACATCTGCTTCGACGTCTACTCGCGTGAGGCCGTGGACGAACGCGCGCGCTGGCTCCGGGACCGCGGCGCCGAGATCGAGAGCGGACCCCGCGAGTACGACTACACCGCCGGGTACTACGCGGTCTTCTTCTACGACCCCGATGGGATAAAGCTGGAATTGCTGTACCGGCCCGGTGCGCTCGCCCCGGATTAGGTCGCCACGCGTCGGCCGCCGGGCCGGAAACGGTTGTGCGGTTGGTCTCGACCGGGGTCGAGGGGTAGCCTCGGTCGTCGGTGTCTTGGAACGTGGTGATCGCGGGCGGCGGCTTCGGCGGCTTCTACGCGGCGCGCACCCTCGAGCGCGTGCTTCCTCCCCACAGCGCGCGCATCACGCTCGTCAACGACGTCAACTTCATGCTCTACACGCCCCTGCTCCCGGGAGCCGCCGGGGGCACGCTCGAGCCGCGCCACGTCGTGGTGCCGCTCCGCGAGGAATTGCGCACGACCGAGCTGCGGGTGGGCAGCGTCCTGGGTGCCGACCCCGACCGCGACAAGCTGCTGGTCGCCCCGCTCGAGGCCGACCCGGTGGAACTCGACTATGACCATCTGATCGTCGCCCTCGGATCGGTGTCGCGGGCACTCCCGATTCCGGGCCTGTCGGAGCACGCGACCGGCTTCAAGACCCTGCCCGAGGCCATCGCCCTGCGAAACCGCCTGCTGCGCACGCTCGAAGTGGCCGATTCACTGGACCGGCCCGAGGACCGCCAGGCCTACCTCACGTATGTGTTCGTGGGGGCCGGCTACGCCGGAGTCGAAGGTCTGGCCGAGCTCCAGGACCTCGCGGCCGACGTCATCGACCGTTACCCCCGCGCGCGCCTGCAGGGCATGCGCTGGGTCCTGATCGAGGCCCGCGACCGGATCATGACCGAGGTTTCCGCGCGGCTGTCGGACTTCGCCGTCCGCGAGCTGATGGCACGCGGGATCGAGGTGCGCACCGGGACTACGATCGCCGAGCTGGACGCCAGCGGGGTGCGATTGTCCACGGGCGAAGTGATTCCCACCCGAATGGTCGTCTGGACCGCGGGCGTGGAGCCGCACCCGGCGGTGGCGCGGCTCGGCCTGCCTTTGGGTACGGGGGGGCGCATTCGAGTCGACCGCTTCATGCGCGTCGAGGGGCATCCGCGCGTCTGGGCGATCGGCGACGCAGCAGCGGTGCCGGATCCGTCCGACCTCCAGCGACCGTCCCCGCCCACGGCTCAGCACGCGATCCGTCAGGGGCGCAGGGTGGCGGATAACGTGGCCGCGGCGCTGGGGTCGGGGCGCGCCCGCCCGTTCCGCTACCGGACCCTCGGCGTGTTCGTGGACCTCGGACGCCACAAGGCCGTGGCCACCACGCTCGGCATCAGGTGGCGCGGGTTTCCGGCCTGGCTCCTGGCTCGGACCTATCACCTGGCGATGATGCCCGGCCTCAAGCGCAAGCTGCGGCTGCTGACCGACTGGAACGTGGGGCTCCTGTTCGGCCGAGACAGCTCGGAGCTAGGCCAGCTGGGGCATCCCGCCCGCCTGGGCGAAACGCTCGACGTCGTGAGCTCGGGGGGCACGGCGCTCGCCGCGGGCGGGGATGGCGCGCCCCCGGCCACCGAGGCCGCCGGCGCTCCCCCGGGCGCCGGTGCGGAGGAGCCGGGGAGGGCGCGTATCCTAGATCCCGGATGAGTTTGGCCGACACGGTGAAGACCGACCTGACGACCGCCATGAAGGCGCGCGACAGGGAGCGGGTCGGCGCTCTGCGACTGGTTCTGTCCGAGCTCCAGAAAGCCGCCAAGGAGGGAGGCGACGATGAGCTGGCCGTGCTGCGGCGTGAGCGCAAGCGGCGTCTCGACGCCGCCCAGGCGTTCCGCGACGGCGGGCGTCCAGAGCTGGCCGCAGGTGAAGAGGCCGAGGCCACGTTGATCGCCGGCTACCTGCCCGCCGAGCTCGGTGACGAGGAGCTCGCCGCGATCGTGCGCCAGGCCGTGCAGGAGGCCGGGGCCGAGTCGCCGCGTGACATGGGCAAGGTGATGCCGCTGGCCATGGCCGCCGTGGCCGGACGCGCAGATGGCAGGCGCGTGTCCGAGCAGGTCCGGGAGGCGCTCAGCTGAGCGAACGGCGGACATGAGGATCCAGATAGAGGTCCCCAATACGGTGGCCGCCGAGCTGGCCGGCAGCCAGGACGCCATGCTGCGGGCCCTGGGGGCGCAGCTCCAATGCCGTGTCTACCTCCGCGGCAACCTGCTGACGCTCGACGGGGACGAAGAAGCGGTCACCGGGGCCGAGCAGATAGTCGGCCAGCTCACGGATCTGAGCGCCCAAGGGCACGAGCTCGCCCCGGGAACGATTACCGCGGTGCGCGGCGCCCTGGAGGCCGAGCGCGAGCCGTCTAGCGTGCTCGAGGACGTCGTGTGGCGCCATCGCGGACGCAAGGTCGCGCCCCGGACGTTGAACCAGAAGCGCTACGTCGACTCGATCCGCACCAACACGATCACGTTCGGCATCGGACCGGCGGGGACGGGCAAGACGTTCCTGGCCGTGGCGATGGCCGCGGCGGCGCTGGCCCATCGCGAGGTGAGCCGGATCATCCTCACCCGGCCCGCCGTGGAGGCCGGCGAGCGCCTTGGCTTCTTGCCCGGTGACCTGATGGCCAAGATCGACCCCTACCTGCGGCCGTTGTTCGACGCTCTGCACGACATGATCGACCCCGAGAAGGTCTCCGCCCATCTCGAGCGTGGGGTGATCGAGGTGGCACCCCTGGCCTTCATGCGGGGGCGCACGCTCAATGACTCGTTCGTGATCCTCGACGAGGCTCAGAACACGAGCCCCGAGCAGATGAAGATGTTCCTCACCCGGCTGGGGTTCGGCTCGCGGATGGTCGTCACGGGCGACATCACGCAGGTTGACCTCCCGCGGGACCAGCAGTCGGGCCTGATCGTCGTCGCCGATGTCCTGCAGTCGATCGAAGGGGTCGAGTTCCTGCGCTTCGGGGGCGAGGACGTCGTCCGTCACCGGCTGGTGCAGAGGATCGTCGAGGCCTACGACGAGCACGCCCAGAGAGAAGCCCCCGAGCTTCGGCCCGCCGAGCGCAAGCGGGCCTGAGAACGCCGAACGTGCGCGACCGCGGGCCCGACCGTCCCCGCCAGCTCGACATCGAGATCACCGGCGCATACCGAGCCTCAGGGCTGCCGTCCACGGACACGATCGTGCGCCTGTGCGAGCTGGCACTCGCATCGGCCGGGATCCACGACGGGCATCTCGCCGTCGAGCTCGTCGACGAGGGGCGCATCGCCGCGCTCAACGCACGCCACCGGGGCCGCGCGGTGGCCACCGACGTCCTGTCATTCCCAGTCGACGAGGACGGTGACTGCCCCGGTCCCCGTGAGCTCGGCGATGTGATCGTCTGCCCCGAGCGCGCGGAGTCGGTCACCGAGGCGATCGTGCACGGAGTGCTGCACCTGTGCGGGATGGATCACGAGTCCGACGAGGGCGAGATGCTCTGCGTGCAGAGCGAGCTGCTGCGCTGGGAAGCCTCGAGCGGCGAGCCGCTGGCGGCTGCCGGTTGACGCGCAGCGGCTTCGTCGCGCTCGCCGGACGCCCCAACGTGGGCAAGTCGACGCTGGTCAACGCGATCGTGGGCAGCAAGGTGGCGATCGTCTCGGACCGGCCGCAGACCACCCGGCGCGCGATCCGGGGCGTGGCCACGACCGATGAATGGCAGCTGGTGCTCGTGGACCTGCCGGGGGTACAGCGGCCCCGGGACGCGCTGACCACCCGAATGCAGCGGCGAGTGGAGCGCGAGCTCGCCGACTGCGATGTCGCGCTCCTGGTCGTGGACGCGGCGACCGGGATCGGCCCGGGTGATCGCTTCATCGCCCGGCTGCTGGCCGGCTCGTCGGTCCCGGTGGTGACCGCGGTCAACAAGGTCGATCGCCTCGATCGGGGCCGGACCGTGCTGGCGCTGGCCGCGGCGGCCGAGCTCGACGCGGGCGAGGAGATCTTCCCGGTGTCGGCGCGGACGGGAGCGGGCGTGGATGCGCTGGTGTCCCATCTCGCCGGCCTGCTCACCCCGGGTCCCTTCCTGTTCGAACCGGGCCAGCCATCCGACCAACCGCGCGAGCGGCTGCTGGGCGAGCTGATCCGGGAGCAGGTGCTGCGCCGCACCTTCCAGGAGGTGCCCCACGCCGTGGAGGTCATGGTCGAGGCCGTCGAGGCCCGCTCCCCGGACCTGACCGACATCGACGCCGTGATTTGGGTGGAGACCGAATCCCAGCGCGGAATCCTGATCGGAAGCGGCGGCTCCATGATCAAGGCCATCGGCTCGGCCGCGCGCCCCGAGCTCGAGCGCGAGCTCGGCACTCGCGTGCACCTGGAGCTGTCGGTGCGGCTGCGCCGCCGGTGGCGCGCCGACGAGGCGCTGCTCGACCGCCTTGGAATCGAGTAGCGGGCGCGCTAGAGCCGCCGCTCCAGAGTCCGGGCCAGTTGATCCAGGGCGTTCGCGTCCATCGCCTGGGTGAACACGAACGGGAGCGTGACCATGGGTGCGTCGAGGCGGCGCCGGAGCCGGTTGAGCTGGTTGTGCTGTTCGCTCGAGCGCCGCTGGATGGAGATCGCCGCGTCGCGTCCGAGCTGGGCAGCGAGCCCGGCCCCGGTCGTGGCCCGGACCACAGTCTCGATCTCGCGTCGCGAGAAGCGCCGCGGGAGCATCGCGTTGACGATCGCCGCCTTCAGCCCGCGCCCGAGCTGGCGACGCAGGCCGTCCTCCACCTCGAGAGTCTCGGTCACCGCGAGCTCGGCCGCCTGGGCCACGGCGACGACGGCGGTTCGCTTGGGGTCCTCAAAGAGCGCCCGCAGGCGCCTGGCCTGACGGGCGATCGGCCCCGCGCGGACCAGGGCATCGTAGGTGGCCGGCGTCCGCAACATCCCCAGGAAGTTCCCGGAGGCCGGAGCATCGACGACCACCAGGTCATACGGCCGGGCCCGGCGGTCCCAGCGCTGGGGCTGGACGAGCTCCCACAGTGCGGTCATCGTCACGACCTCCGCCGATCCGGGCGCCGCGGCGGCGATGTACTGGAAGGTGTCGCTGGCCAGCAGCAGCCGGGCCACCGCGCGGGAGCCCACCTGATGGGGAAGCCACTCGGCCAGGGTCCGCTGGGTGTTGACCGATTTGCCCCACAGCCTCGGCCCGAGCTCCTGCTCCTCGCCCGGCGGGCGCACCGGGCGACCGAGCAGCTGGGGGATGCGTTGCTGCTCGGACATCTCGCACACGATCGTCCGCCGGCCCTGGCGCGAGGCGACCAGGCCCAGCGCCGCGGCTACCGTGGTCTTGCCCGCCCCGCCCTTACCGGTGACGAACAGGAGATTGGTGTTCAACAGTGAGGGCATGGCGCGGCCGACCGGCCCGCCGGGCCAGCGTATCGGGCCCCGGCGGGGCCGACCCTAGAATCCTTGGCGTGGACTCGTCAACACCCGACGACGGCGGCCAGGTCGCGTTCGGCGCCGGCCCGGTGACGCCCGATGACACCGGCAGGGTGGCGTCCGACGCTGCCGGCGAGGTGCCGCCCGAGGCCGCCGGCGAGGTGGCTTCCGAGGCCGCCAAGTTCGAATTCGACGCCGGCCAGGTCGTATTCGACGACCGTGGGCTCGTGGCGTGCGTGATCCAGGACTGGCGCACGGGCGAGGTGTTGACCCTGGCCTATATGAACGCCGAGGCCCTGGAGCGCACGCAGAAGACGGGTGAGATCCACCTGTGGAGCCGCTCGCGCCAGGAGCCGTGGCACAAGGGCGAGACCAGCGGCAACACCCAACTCCTGCGCTCGCTGCGCCTCGACTGCGACGGCGACGCCGTGCTCGCGCTCGTGGAGCCCCGGGGGCCGGCCTGTCACACCGGTGAGCGCTCCTGCTTTCACCGCGGGCAGCTCGAGCCGCTGGTCCCTTTCGAGGCCCTGCCCGCGCTCGAACGAGTGATCGCCGCGCGCGATGCCGAGCGCCCGGCCGGCTCGTACACCGCCCGCCTGCTCGAGAACCCGCCCCTGATGGGCGAGAAGGTCAGGGAGGAGGCGGCGGAGGCGGCGCGAGCGGCCGAGCGCGAGTCCGACGAGCGCCTCGACGAGGAGGCCGCGGACGTCCTGTTTCACCTCGCGGTGCTCCTACGCAGCCGAGGTCGAGCGCTGGCCGACGCCGCGGAGGTGCTCAGTGGCCGTCGCCGCTAGACCGGCGCTCGAGGTGGATCCCGACCTCGAGGCGGTTCGCGCTCTTGCGCGCGAGTACAACCTGATCCCGCTTCGCCACACCTTCATCGCCGACTGCGAGACGCCCGTGTCGGCCTTCCTGAAGCTGCGTGATTCCGGCCCGGCCTTCCTGCTCGAGTCGGCCGAACAGGGCCAGCGGATGGGACGGTTCTCGTTCATCGGCTTTCGTCCCCGGCAGGTGCTGCGCTGGTCGCTGGCCGATGGCGGCGACCCGTACGCCCTGGCCGCCGACCTGCTCGCCCGTTACCGCCAGGCGCCGGCCGCGGGACTGCCGCCGTTCACCGGCGGAGCGGTGGGCTTCTTCGGGTACGACCTGGTGCGCACGGTCGAGCCCCTGGGAGAACCCAACGAAGACGCGCTGGGGCTGCCGGACATGGCTCTGATGCTCACCGACGTGCTAGTCGCCTTCGACCACCTCAACCACACGATCACCACGTTGGCCAACGTCTACGTGCCCTCGCCCGAGGAGCCCCCCGACGCGCTCGAGCGCTCCTATGAAGCCGCGGTGGGGGCGATCGAGGACGTGCGCGCCGCGCTCGCCGGACCGGTGCCTCGGGCCGCGGGCGCGCCCCGGCGATCGCCGCCCGAGTTCCGGCCCAATATGTCGCGCGAGCGCTTCGAGGAGATCGTCGCTCGCATCATCGAATACGTCCACGCGGGCGACGCCTTCCAGGTGGTGCCCTCACAACGCTGGTCGGCGCCGGTCGAGGTCGAGCCGTTCTCCATCTACCGGGGCCTGCGCAACGTCAATCCCAGTCCCTACATGTATTACCTGGACTTCGGCGACTTCCAGCTCGCGGGCGCCAGCCCCGAGCCGCTGCTCACCGTCACCGGGCGCCACGTGTCGACCCGACCGATCGCCGGTACGCGTCCGCGGGGAGACAGCCCGGCCGACGACGCGCGCATCGCGGGCGAGCTGCTGGCCGACGAGAAGGAGCGCGCGGAGCACGTGATGCTCGTCGACCTGGGCCGCAACGATCTGGGACGGGTGTGCGAGTACGGCAGCGTGCGAGTCGACGCGCTGATGGAGGTCGAGATCTACAGCCACGTCATGCACATCGTCTCCGCGGTATCGGGGACCCTGCGCGAGGGCATCGGCCCGATGGACGCACTCCGGGCGGTGCTCCCGGCCGGCACCCTGTCGGGGGCCCCCAAGGTGCGGGCCATGCAGATCATCGACGAGCTCGAGCCGGTCAAGCGCGGCGGCTACGGCGGGGCCATCGGCTGGCTCTCCTACACGGGGGACCTCGACACGTGCATCCACATCCGCACCGTGGTGATCAAGGACCGCGTCGCGCACGTCCAGGCCGGCGGCGGAACCGTGGCGGACGCCCGCCCCGCCTACGAGTACGAGGAGTCCCGGGCCAAGGCCCGCGGGGTGGTGCGGGCCATCGAGCTGGCGGGCGAGCAGCCCGACTGGCCCTAGACACCGGGGCGGCCGACCCCGCCCCGGGGGTTCGAGGACCGCCCGCGCGTGCGGGCGGTTACCGTAGAAAGCGCCGTGCGCGTCCTCGTCATCGATAACTACGACTCCTTTGCCTACAACCTGGTTCAGGCGCTGGGCGAGCTGGGCGCGGAGCTGCGGGTGGTCCGCAACGATCAGGCCGAGGTCGACGAGCTGCTGGCCGACGCTCCGGACCACGTCGTGATCTCGCCCGGTCCCTGCACCCCGGACGAGGCAGGCATCTCACTCGAGGTTGCCCGGCGCTTCCCGGAAGCGGGGATCCCGCTGCTCGGAGTCTGCCTGGGCCACCAGTCGCTGGCGCAGGCGTTCGGAGGCCGGGTGGTGCGCCACCAGCCCGTGCACGGCAAGATGGGCACGCTCGAGCACGACGGGCGGACGCTGTTCGAGGGCCTGCCCAATCCACTCAGTGCGGGGCGGTACCACTCGCTCGTCGTGGAGCCGGACCTGCCGCCATGCCTGGAGCTCTCGGCCACCGGATGCGAGGACGGGGTGGTCATGGCGATCCGTCATCGCGAGCTCCCCGCGGAGGGCGTGCAGTTTCATCCCGAGTCGATCCTGACCGACGACGGTCCCGCGCTGCTGGCCAACTTCCTGCGCGGGACCGCGGTGGCTCGCGGGACCGCGGTGGCGCGCAGGACCGCGGTGGCTCGCGGGAACGCGGTGCCCACCGCTCGCGGGCGGGAGGAGTGACGTGCCCCACGACCTCCTGACGGGAGCGATTGACACGCTCGCGTCTGGGCGCGACCTGAGCGCCGACGAGGCCGGCGCCGTGCTGGACGTGATCATGGCCGGGGACGCGTCCGAGACCCAGATCGCGGCCTTCCTGATTGCGCTGCGCACCAAGGGCGAGACGGTCGACGAGCTCACGGGGCTGGCCCGGACCATGCGCGACCGGGCGACGCCGGTGCGCGCGACGCGCGGGGATCTCGTGGACACG
>DASZHF010000172.1:0-5993 GCA_035938095.1 Solirubrobacteraceae bacterium | reverse complement strand
CCTACCCGATCCGGCACAAGGAAGAGGCCGTCTATCACCTGTTCCAGTTCCAGAGCCCCCCGGCCGTGCTGGAGACGCTGCAGCACACGCTGAGGATCACCGACGGTGTCGTGCGCTTCCGCCTGATCAAGCTCCGCCCCGGCACCCCGCCGCCCCCCGAGCCCCGCCCCGAGCCACCCCGCCCCGAGGCCTCCGCGGCCAGCCGCCCGGACGCCGGCGGCCGCCCAGACGCCGCCAGCCGGCCAGAGGCGGGCCAGCGCGCGGAGGAGAGTGGCCCCGCCGCTGCGGGTGACTCGCCGGCCAGCGGCGACACGCAGACGGGTGGCGCCGACGCCAGCAGCGACGCCGGCAGCGGGGCCGACGCCGGCAGCGCGGGCGGCCCGGGCGCCGGCTCCTCCACGCCGCCGGGCGACTCCGACTCCTCCACGCCGCCGGGCGACTCCGACGCCACCGAGCCGGCAAGCGCCAGCTGAGCGCCGACGGGGCGCCCGCCCGCTGCTGGGCACCGCGACCCGCCCGCCGCCGGGGCGGCCGCAACCAAATCTCCCCAACGAGCGGCCTCGGTCCCAGGTCCGCCGCTCCGCATTCGAGAACCGGCCGAAGCTGGTTCTAGACTCGCTCACGACCTTCAACGCGACCTTCAACGTTCGCCCGGAAAGGAGCCTAGTGGCTGCCACCAACATCAACCGCGTCGTCATGACCGGCAACCTCACATCGGATCCCGAGCTGCGATCGCTGCCCAGCGGCACGTCGGTCTGCAAGCTGCGCCTGGCCTGCAACACCCGCCGCAAGAACAGCTCCACCGGCGAGTGGGAGGACAAGCCCAACTACTTCGACGTCACCGTATGGGGCGCCCAGGGCGAGAATTGCGCTCGCTTCTTGTCCAAGGGCCGCCCGGTGGCCATCGACGGCCGCCTGGAGTGGCGCGAGTGGGAGACCCAGGAGGGGGGCAAGCGCCAGGCAGTCGATATCATCGCTGACTCGGTGCAATTCCTCGGCAGCCGCGACGACGCGGGCGCCGGGAACGGGTTCGCCGGGGGAACTGGCGGCCGAAGCGACGTCCCCGTCGACGAGGCCGACTTCCAGCCCGCCCCCGCGGCCGTGGGCACCGGAGACGACGACATCCCCTTCTAGGACACGACCGAGAGGAATCAAGCACTTTGGCGAAGCAGCGCAACCGGGGCAAGCCCACACGCCGGCGCGACCGCAAGGCGGGCGTCGGCAGCGGCCGGCGCAAGCCCTGCCAGCACTGCCGCGACAAGATCGACCAGGTGGACTACAAGGACGTGGCCATGCTGCGCCGGTTCATCTCGGACAAGGGAAAGATCCGCTCGCGGCGGATCAGCGGCGCCTGTCGCCGGCACCAGAGCCAGATCGCGCGGGCGGTCAAGCGCGCGCGGGAGTTGGCGTTGCTGCCCTACGTGCACGAGTCGCGTGAGAGCGGGCGCGAGGGCGGCGGAGGCCGCGGCGGTCGCGACCGCGACCGCGACCGCGACCGCGACTGACAATCAGGCTGGGAGCCAACGATGCCTGAGGCCATCCTGCTCCAGGACGTCGAGCAGCTCGGCGAGCGCGGCGCGGTGATCGATGTCTCGAAGGGTTACCTGCGCAACTACCTGATTCCGCGCAAGCTCGCGCAGCCCGCCACCCGGGGCGCCATCGAGGCGGCGAAGCGCCGGCGGGCGGCCGCCGAGGAGGCCGCATCGCGCGCGCAGGAGCGCGGTCAGGAGCAGGCCGCGCTGCTCAACCGGACCGTGCTTACCATCGCCCAGCAGGCGGGCGAGGACGGTCGCCTGTTTGGCTCGGTCACAAGTCAGGACATCGTGGACGCGATCCGCGACGCTCGCGGCGTCAAGGTCGATCGGCGCAAGGTGCACCTCCCCGAGCCCATCCGCAATCTGGGCACCTACATGGTCGTGGTGGAGGTGGCCGACGAGGTCACCGCCACGGTTAAGACCATGGTCGTCGCGCAGAAATAATCCGTTTAGAGCTTGTGGTGCCGCGGCCCGCGGCGCTTGCGCGCGCAGGTGTGATAGCGGCGCTTGGCCGTGATGAGTCGCCCGCTCCGAGTGCGGGCCTTGATCGTCACGGTGAAGGCCCCCTTGGGAAGGCCGCGGAGATCGATCGGGGCGCTCAGCCGGCGCCCGTGCAGGCTCTTGACGCGGTGGCCGTTCACAAACACCCGCGCGGACACGAGCGGGCTCCCGTGGCGGTGCACGAATCGGAGGCGGAAGTGCCTGCGGCTCGCGCACGCGCCCGAGCTGGCCGAGCGGATCGAGAGCGCCGGCCAGCCATCGAGCACCAGAGTGTGCTCCCCGGCGGGGGCCGCAACCGCGAGGCAGTCGCCCGACAGGCTCGGTGAAATCGGTTGACCGTCGAGGGTGGCCACCCTGGGCCGCCCGATCGTCGCGGCGCACAGCGCCAGCGCCAGCGGATGATCGGCCTTCAGGTAGCCGGTGACGCGCCGGTCGACCGCGACGCTCATCCGGTCGAGGTCCAGCGTGGTGCCTGCGAGGCTCGTGGTCTGAAGGTCGAACGCGTTCTCTCCCGCGTGGTCGGGCGCCGTCAGCTTGGTGTTGGTGACCTTGACATCGGGCCCGGGCTGCCAGCCGGGCTGGAAGTCCTGCAGGCCATGGCCGGTCAGGTCGCGGTTGTACTCGAGCCAGTCCACGTAAGTGTTGTTGCCGGTCTGGGGGTTGCTGAAGGTGCCCTGGAGGTGGCTCGTCATCGTGGGCAGCTTGTGGGCCAGGGGCAGCGCTGTCGCGTCGATGGTGCCCGTGGTCGCCGCCTGGGCGAGGGTCAGCCCGCTCGCCCAGTAGGCGTGGTCGTGGACGAGCCCGAGCTTGGGATCCTCCATGGCGGCATCGCGCTCGAAGGTGACGCGAGCGGGGTTGGGATCGCGCACCTGCTTCCAGCCGGTCTGGCTGACTATCGGCAACGACTCGTAGACCAGGTTGAAGTCGTGCGACCGGCCGAGGTACTCGATGTACATGTGCCGAAAGCCCATGGCGGCGAGCTGCGAAGCCGTCTGCCTGCCCGCCGTAGACGCAGTCGAATCCAGACCCTGGTCACCGGTGATCTGCATGTAGTAGACGTTGCGGATGTTCTGCAGCCGCGCTGGTGTGGAGAAGCTCGAGCTGTGCGCGACCGCGGCCGCCAGCTCATCGGGATAGAGGGTCATCATCGCGTCCGTTGTGGAACCTCCCATCGACATGCCGGAGAAGATCACCCGGTTGGGATCGACGGAGTAGTGGTCGCGGGTGATGATCGTGTTGTAGATGTCGCGCAGGTCGCGCTCTCCGGCCCCGGGTATGTCGCCGTAGGTGGAGCCGGGGCCCTCCTCCCCCCGTTGCAGGGCGCCCCCGACCATGATGTCGTTCGTGTCGACGATGTTCTGGATTGCCGTCGTGGCCAGGTCGGCGTTGGTGAGGTGGTTGCTGCCCGGGGTGGCTGAGTCCTCGACGCCGAACGGCCAGATGTTCTGGTTGCAGTTGGCGCAGTGATAGAAGAACACGAACCGCCGGGGGTGGGGGTTGGTGTAGTAGTTGGACGGAAGCACCAGGGTGTAGGGCTGGATCGGGCCCTTGTAGACCTCCGAGCCAGCCGGGACGATCACCGCACCGTTGCCGTCCTCGCCCTGGCCGCTGCCCAGCGGGATGGTGCGGTACTGGATGTTCAGCAGACCGGTGGGGTGCGGCGGGGCGCTGCTGGCGCCCTGGGCGAGAGCGTGCATGTCGATGTCGGCGTGGTCGGCGGAGATGTCGTGCTTGGCCAGGTCGTTGGCCTGCGTGGTGTCGCGCCACCAGTTGTTGGGCTCGTAGGGCCGGAACAGCAGGTTGTAGATGTTGGGTCCCATCGCGAGGCTGCCCGGCGAGCCCGTCTGGCTGGCGGTGGGCAACGCGGTGCGCCAGGAGTGCACGGTCGCGTCCCACAGACCCGAGCCCACGTAGGTTCTCCACACGTCGGGATTGGCACCGGCGGGCAGGGGGACGTCGGCCTCGATGAACGGCGGCCGGGCATCGGTGTTGGCGACCACCCGCACGGGCGTCGTGACGGCAGGAGACTTGGTGTAATCGGTGATCTCGCCGCCGGTGCCCCACAGAGTGATGAAGTAGTCGTAGCCCAGCTGCTGGTTCATGTTGGCGCCCAGCGGCCACGCCCCCGCGCCGGTGGCCGGATTGCGATCGGCGTCGATCCCGATCCCGATCACCGTGCTGTCCGGGCTCGTCATGGCGCCGAGCCGGACCAGGAAGTGCATCTGGCCGTGGTCGAGCGCCTCGCGGAACTCGAGGATGTCCGCGACGTCGTTGTAGCCGGTGGGAGCTCCGGCGGGACCGCTGGGCGGGTATCCGTAGTCGCCTGTGTGGCGGAAGCGCTCGAGCCCGTTGGAGCCCGTTGAGCCGAAGCGGGGCGAAGAGAGGTCTTGAAGGTTGGGGTACACGCCGGTGATCGGCTGGGGAATATCGGGGCTGCCGGACTGGAAGCCGTCGGTGTTGGCGCCGTAGTCGTCGTGCACGTAGTCGCTGTAGATGAACTCCCCGCGGCTGTACACCGAGGTCCCGGAGATGTAGGACGGCGTCCCCACCCAGTGGCAGTCGTTGCCGTCGGCGACGTGGCGACCCGGGTCCGGGCAGGCCGCAGCGGTGGCACCGGGTGGACCGAGGGCAAGCGCGCACGCCACCACCCCCAGCGCGACCGTGATTCGACCCTGCATGCTCCTCCCGCACGTCGAACCGCCCTCGGGCGGATCCTACCGCTCCGCCGCGGCGCGGGCGCGTCGAGAACCCTATGCCGCCGGGATTGCCCGACTCGAAGCGGCAGGCGGCGGCTCCGGCGTCGGTCCCGGATCGGGATCAATCGGCGTAGGGGGCTCCTCGGGCGCGGGAACCGTCGCCGGCTCTTCGGGCTGCCCCGGCGTACCGGGATCCGGCACGGCCGGCGTGATGGGAGCATCTGGTACCGCGGGCGTTGCGGGTGGATCCGGTTGGGGGACTTCGAGCCAGGTCGACATCATCGTCTCGCGATTACCCGTGGGGCCGGTCACGGCAAACTCGGCGGATCGTGGTCGGAGTGCGCTCTAGGAGGGTCGAGCGAAACGACTAGCGAAACTCTGCCGTGGCTTCGGAACGGTAAGGGTCACACCGCGCGTCAGCCGTGCTCGGCCCCGACCTGGATCGCGGTCAGGCGCAGATTGGAGAGATTCACGCTCCCGCTGGTCGCGGTGCAGCTTGCGGTGATCGAACCGCCGGAGGGCAGGTGTAAGACCGTCTGCGTCTCAACGCTCGATCCGGTAGAGGGGGGCTGCTGCTGGGCTAGGGCAGTATGACTATGGCCGGCCGTCGTATCGCTTGAGCTCGCCAGTGTGCACGTCGTGGTCTGCGCAGCCGCATCGCTGTTAAAGGCGGCGTCGGTCGCCCAAGCGGCATAGTCCCCGGCGGGGACGACAACGGTCACTGACGTTGGGCCGCCACAGTCGCATGACGCGTGGTAGGAGTGGTAGGCGTCGCTTGGCCCCCGAGCGCCGTCCAGCCCCGGACCGCCCTGCAGACCGGCCCCCCCCTGGATTCCCTGAAGACCCTGCGGTCCGCGGAGGCCCTGGGCTCCCTGCGGGCCGGGGATGAGCGTGACCTTCTTGTGCTTCTTCTTTTTGGCGACCGTAGCGGGCGAGTGCCCGACGCCGCTGACCGCGTAGCCGGTCCCTCCGAGCGAGATGAACAGCGCGATCAGCGAGATCGCCAGTGCCGGCGACGGCCGGCTCATCGACAAACGACGCATTGGTCCTCCTTAGGGGGCCGATCCACAGGCCACCGACCCTATGCCTACCAAGCTGCCTCTTGGGAAAACTACGCGGCGAGCGGTACGGCTCGCGCCCGTGCGAGCGCGCAGGACAGCTTGGCGAGGATCGTGAGGTCGGCGTGAAGCTGGACCCGTTCCAATCCTCGGACGCGCAAGGGGAGTAGCGCCCATTCGTGCTTGAGCCTGCCGAACTCCCG
>DASZHF010000171.1:0-20398 GCA_035938095.1 Solirubrobacteraceae bacterium | reverse complement strand
GCGAACACCTCCTGGAGGACGTCCTCGGCGTCCTCGCGCGAGGAGAGCATATGCCGGCAGAAGGCCAGCAGGCGCGCCTGGTAGCGGGCCACGAGCGCTTCGAAGGCCGAGTGATGACCGCGGCGAACGAGCGCCACCAGGCGCTCGTCCGACTGCAGGCGCAGCAACGCGACCGAGCCGGGCAGGGTCGGCAGGCTGGGGTGCTTGAGGGCTGATACCTCCACCTAGAAGCGATCACCTCCAGCGAGAGACGGAGAGGTTCCTCTCGTCGGTGGGACACCGTAGCAACGACCAAGTTGCGGGCGTACGACGCGGAGATTGCCCTTGTATTGAGTGGAGATTACGGAGCACCACAGTCAAGCTTGACTGGAGACTCAGGCTTTCCGGCGGGTCGGGCTCCGGGGCCCGGGGCTCGACGTACACTGCCACACATCCCCGCCCGGGTGGCGGAACGGCAGACGCAGCCGACTTAAAATCGGCAGCCCTTCGGGGCGTGTGGGTTCAACTCCCACCCCGGGCATGACCTCGGAGAGGAGACCGCGGCGGGGGGTCGAACCCGGTTCTGGGCGGCCCGGACAGGGGCAGGGCCCCCGGCTGCCTTGCTCCCGGCGGGCCCAAAAGGGCCGCTGGGAGGCCCGAAGGGGCCGGAAAAGCCTGCACGGACCCCGCCAGGGCAACAGTTCGAGATTGACACTGCGGAAGCTGGCTTGGTAGCTTCGCCGGTCACGACGGGCGGATCCTGGTCGGTCGGGACGGGCGGAACCCAGTCTCTGGGGAGGATGGGGAAGAGGGTACGTGCGCAACACGAGGTTGATTGGCCGGCTGGTTGCCCTCGCAGCCGTGACTGCTGGGGTCGCGGCGCTGGCCGTCGTGCTGCTCGAATCGGGTAGCTCGTATTCGGTTCACGCGGTCTTCCAGACGGCGAGCCAGCTGGTCAAGGGCGACCAGGTCCAGGTCGCGGGCGTGCCGATGGGCTCGGTGACGAGCTTGTCCCTGACCCCGGACGGGCAGGCGCGGGCGACGCTCAACATCTCGGACTCGAGCTTCCGGCCATTGCGGGTGGGGACGTTCGCAACCGTGCGCCAGGCGTCGCTCTCCGGGGTGGCCAATCGGTATGTCGATCTGCGCCTGGCGCCCGCGACGGCCCCCGCGATCCAGAATGGGGGGACGATCCCGGCCACGCAGACGAGCAGCGCGGTGGACCTGGATCAGTTGTTCAACCTGTTCAACCAGCGCACGATCAAGTCGTTGAGCGGGGTCATCCGCGGGTTCTCGACACTGTACGGGGGACGAAGCGCGGATCTCAGGCGCGCGTATCTGTATTTGAATCCGTCGCTGGCCGCGTCGACGCGGTTGTTCAGCGAGTTGACGCTCGATAACCCGTTGCTGGTGCGGTTCCTGGTCGCGAGCTCGAAGCTGGTGACGGATATCGCCTCGCGGCATAACGACCTGTCGGGGCTGGTCGATCATCTGTCGATCACGTTCGGGGCGATCGCGCAGCAGCGGGCGGCCCTGGCGAACGCGATCGCGCGGTTGCCGGCGTTCATGCGGCGCGCGAACACGACGTTCGTGAACTTGCGCCGTACGCTCGACGATTTCACCCCGTTGGTCAACGAGTCAAAGCCGGTGGCCCGCAAGCTGCTGCCGTTCGTGCGCGAGCTGCGGCCCTTGACCCGCGACGCGCGGCCGACGTTGCGCGACCTGTCGTTGCTGATCCGCAACCCGCAGACCCATCAGGATCTGATCACGCTGACCCAGAGCACGGTTCCGGTCCGGGATATCGGGGTCGGGCCGGTGCAGGCCAACGGGGCTCAGCGCCAGGGGGCGCTGCCGGCGTCGACGGACGCGCTGAACAGCTCGACCCCGGAGGTCGCATTCGGCCGGCCGTACCTGCCCGACGTGACGAGCTGGTTCAACTCGTTCAGCCACACCGGCGTCTATGACGCGCTGGGCGGGATCGCGCGCGTGGCCGCATTCACGAACGCGTTCGCGCTTGTCAACGGGATGCTCCAGCCCGTGCCGCCCAACCTCAAGCCGTCGGAGTTCCTGTCGGTCGCCACGCTGGGCCAGCGCAACCGCTGCCCCGGCTCGATCGAGCGCAACCCGGGCGACAACTCGACCCCGTTCCACCCGCCCGGGTTCCCCTGCGACCCCACCCAGATCCCGCCCGGACCATGAGACGCCTGATCGCCAGCTCCATCCTGTTGTGCGCCCTGGGCGCGTTCGCGTTCCTGGCCCTCGGCGCCGGGAGCTCCGGGGGCGGCGGCGGGGATCCCTCCTACTGGGTGGAGGTCGACAACGCCTTCGGCCTGATCACGGGTGGCGACGCCAAGATCGCGGGCGTGCGCGCGGGCAAGATCACCGACCTCAAGCTCGAGACGAACCTCCAGTCGGCGAGTCCGACGTGCCGGGCGAAGGTGCCGCCCTGCGCCGTGGTCAAGCTCAACATCACGGCCACCGGCTGGGGGTCGCTGCGCCGCGACGTTCAGTGCAACACCCGGCCCCAGTCGCTGATCGGCGAGTACTTCATCGACTGCCTGCCGGGCACCAGTCCGCAGGTGTTCAAGCCCGGGAGCCTGGACTTGAGCGGGCATCGGATCGGGAGCCTGAACGGCGACCCGGTGATCCCCGTCACCCAGACGTCGTCGACGATCGCCCCCGACCTGGTCAACGACGTCATGCGCGAGCCCTACAAGGAGCGCTTCCGAATCATCCTCAACGAGCTGGGAGCCACCGTCGGTGGCAACGCCGCCAACCTCAACCAGGCGCTGCGCCGCGCGGTACCCGCTCTGCGCGAGACCGACCAGGTGCTGGGCATCCTGGCCCATCAGAACCGCATCCTGGCCGACCTGGCGGTCAACGGGGACAAGGTCATCTCCGACCTCGCGAACAACCGGGCCGACGTCCAGCGCTGGGTGGTGGCGGCCAAGAACTCGGCCGCGACGTCGGCCACGCGGCAGGCCGCCATCTCGGCCGGGATCCGGAACCTGCCCGGCTTCCTCGAGCAGCTGCGCCCGGCCATGGTGCAGCTGGGCGCCGTCGCCGACAACCAGACTCCGGCCCTGCGCAACCTCAACGCCAGCGCCAACCAGCTCGACACCCTGGTCCGTCAGATCCGGCCGTTCTCGAGCGCCTCCCTGCCCGCCATCCAGGCCTTCGGCAAGGCGGCGCAGACCGGGCGCGCGGCGGTGCAGGCGGCCACGCCCACCGTTCAGCAGCTCAACACGTTCGCCCAGGGGGCGCCCGAGCTGGGCCAGAACCTGGCCCTCATCCTCGAGCACCTCGACAACCGCCAGTTCGCGATCGAGCAGGATCCGCGCAGTCCTGGCGGACAGGGCTTCACCGGATTGGAGGCGCTGCTCAACTACGTTTTCTGGCAGTCGACTTCGGTCAATCTGTTCGACCAATCCGAGCACCTGCTCAACACGGTCAACTTCTTCCCCTCGGGCGGCACCGGCTGCGGGACGATCAGCGACGCCGCCACGGTGAGGGCCACGCCCGGGCTGATGGCCAAGTGCGGCGACTATCTGGGTCCGACCCAACCGGGCCTGACCGCGCCTGATCCGACGGCCGGGCAGGCCGGTCCCACCGCCGTTCGCGAGCGCCGAGCCGCGGCGCTCGGGCAGGGTGGCGCCGGGGCCAACGGCGGTGGCTCAGGCAACGGCGGTGGCAACGGCGGTGGCAACGGCGGAGGCGGCTCCGGGGGCGCAGCCCAGCAGCTCCAGCTTCCAAGCCTGGGCAACATCCTCCCCGGCGCGGGCAACGGCGCGGGCGTGGGCGCGGGCGCAACCGGGCTGCCCGGGGTCAACATCCATGTTCCGGGCGTCGGCCAGGGCGCCGTACCGCTTCCGACCGGTACCACCGGAGGCGGCGGCGGCCCCGGCGCGGGACACCTCCTCGACTACCTGATGGGCCCATGAGGCGCGGTTCGATAGTCGCCAACCCGGTGCTCGTCGGAGCGGTGACCACGCTGGTGGTGATCGTGGCGGTGTTCCTGGCCTACAACGCCAACAACGGGCTGCCGTTCGTGCCCACCCGGGAGCTCAACGTGCGGCTCCCGAACGGGGCCGAGCTGGTCAAGGGCAACGAGGTGCGCGAGGGCGGCTACCGGATCGGCGTCGTTTCGGAGATGAAGCCCGTCATGCTCGGCGACGGAAGCGTGGGCGCGCAGCTCAAGCTCAAGCTCGACAAGAAAGCGGGCTCGATCCCGGTTGACTCGTCGGCGATCATCCGGCCCCGGTCGGCGCTCGGGCTCAAGTACGTCGAGCTCACCAAGGGCAGCTCTTCCACGACGATCCCCGACGGAGGGACGCTACCGGTGAGCCAGACCTCCCAGGAGGTCGAGCTCGATCAGGTCTACAACATCTTCGACCAGAAGACGCGCAGCGCCTCGCAGGTCAACCTCAAGGAGTTCGGCAACGCGTTCGTGGGCCGGGGCTCGGATCTCAACCTGACGATCCAGGAGCTCCCCAAGGCCTTTCGCCTGCTGACCTCGGTGATGCGCAACCTGGCCGACCCCAGGACCCAGCTGTCCAACTTCTTCCGCCAGCTCGACATCACCGCGGGGATCGTCGCTCCGGTGTCGGCCATCAACGCGCACCTCTTCACCACGATGGCCAACACGTTCGCCGCGATCGTGCGCAACCCCCGGGCGCTCCAGGACACGATCGCCAAGGGCCCCTCCACCGAGGCGGTCGGGACGACGTCGTTCCGCATCCAGATCCCCTTCCTGCGCGACACCGCGGCGTTCTCCAAGGACCTGACTAGGGCCACCGCGCAGCTGCGCCCGACGCTACCGGTGCTCAACTCGGCCCTGAGGATCGGCATCCCGGTGACGCGGCGCTCGGTCGCGCTCTACCCCGAGCTCCAGGACGCGCTCAACGCGCTGCTCGACCTCGCTCAGACGCCCACCACCAACGCCGCCCTGCGCGGCCTGACCGCCACCGTGGCCACGCTGCAGCCCACGCTGCGGTACCTCGGACCGTTCGTGACCGTGTGCAACACCTGGAACACGTTCTGGGGGTGGCTCAGCGAGCACGTATCGGTGCCCGTGCCTCAGGGGACGGCGGAGCACGCGGCCATCCTGGCCGGGGACAACCAGAACAACGGCTTCGGCAACATGGGCGCTGCGGTGCCGGCCAACGGCGAAGGCGTGGTGCCCAACTCGGGGCCGCCGCAGTACTTCCACGGCGATCCCTATGGGCACGCGGTCGATGCCAACGGCAACGCGAACTGCATCTTCGGCCAGCGCGGCTACATCCGTAAGGCCTTCCACTTCGGGGACCAGTTCTGGAAGAACCCGAACGGCACGCCGCGCTTCCAGATCGTCGAGGACACGCCGCTGACCAACACGCTGGGCTACCGCGTCGGTCCGACCTACAAGACCTACGTCAACGGACACGGCCAGGGCCTGAACACCGACCACGTCCCGCCGGGCGAGACGTTCACCAGCGAGGCCGGCGGGATCTCGCCCAAGATCCCGGCGCTGATGCCATGAGGCGCGGCGTCCGACGGACCATTAGCCCGTTCGCGGCTGGCCTGATCAGCCTGATCGTGGTCGCGATCGCCGTCTACTTCGGGTTCACGAAGGCGGTCCCGTTCCAGCACCACTTCACGATCAACGCGGCGTTCAAGAGCGCCAACAACATC
Organism: Solirubrobacteraceae bacterium; assembly: GCA_035938095.1. Classification (GTDB taxonomy): domain Bacteria; phylum Actinomycetota; class Thermoleophilia; order Solirubrobacterales; family Solirubrobacteraceae; genus AC-64. The sequence goes on along the minus strand of DASZHF010000171.1, from coordinate 14,749 downwards.
AAGAAGGGCTCGCTGGTGCGCATCGCCGGCATCAACGTCGGCAAGGTGAGCGGCGTGCACTTCCTGGGCGGTGGGCAGTCCGCTGCGGTGGTGTCGATGCGCATCGACACCAGCGGGCTGCCCATTCACACCGACGCGACCGTCAAGGTGCGCCCGCGCATCTTCCTGGAGGGCAACTTCTTCGCCGATATCAACCCGGGCTCTCCGTCCGCGCCGGTGATCAAGGACGGGGGCATGATCCCCGTCAACCAGACCAGCGCCCCGGTGCAGATCGATCAGGTGCTGTCGATCCTGAAGACGAGCACCCGCAGCGACCTCCAGACGCTGCTCTACGAGCTCTCCCGGGGCTTTGGCGGCGAGGGTGGGCTGGGCTTCAACCGCTCGCTCCAGTACCAGCCGGAGGCCAACCGCACCGGGGCGATCGTCAGCGACGCCACGCTGGGCACCGCCCAGCACGACCTCTCCAACTACATCAAGAACTCCGGGGCGACGGCGGCGGCGCTCGATACGTTCCCCGCGCAGCTCAAGAGCCTGATCACGGACTTCAACACGACCGCCAACGCGCTGGCGGTGCAACAGGCCAACCTGTCGCGCACCATTCGCGACCTGCCGCCGTTCCTGAACGCCGCGATGCCCGCGCTCGCGGCGCTCAACCGGGCGTTCCCGCCGCTGCGGCGCTTCATCCACGACTTCCGCCCGGCCACGCGTTCGTCGCTGCCCGCCCTGAACGCCAGCATTCCGTTCGTGCACCAGCTGCGCCTGCTGGTCCAGCCCGCCGAGCTGCGCGGCCTGGTTCATGACCTGCGGCCGACCGTGCCCTCGCTGGTCGCGCTCAACCAGCAGTCCGTCCCGCTCTACCAGCAGGTCCGCTTGGCCTCGAGCTGCCAGAACAGCGTGATCCTGCCCTGGTCCTACCAAACGATCCCGGACTCCACCTTCCCCGCCGCCGGTCCGATCTACCAGGAGCAGCTCAAGGCGCTGGTGGGTACCGGAGGCGGTGGGCGCGAGTTCGACGGGAACGGTCTCTGGAACCGGGTGATGCTCGGTGCGGGCAACTTCGCCACGCCGGAGAGCACCGGCCAGTTCCTGCTCTCCAACCTGCCGATCGCGGGGGCCAACCCGCCGCCGCCCTCCGAGAAGCCCCCGTTCCGGCCCGACGTGCCGTGTGAGACCCAGCAGACCCCCGACCTGCGCACGATCCCCACCGGTCCGCCCACCGGGCAGGTCCCCGTGGGCACGCTCAACACCCCCGCCGCTCAGGCGCGCTGGGAGCAACTGAAGACCGGGGCCGTGAACTGGCTCAAGGGCCAGATCGACCAGATCGGCCTCAAGAAGGTCGTCGGCGTCTCGAACAAGCCCATCACCGCCAGCCAGGTTCCCCACCTCAAGGCACTCGGGAGGGTTGGCGGATGAGGCACGCGATCAGCAAGTACAGCCGCGACTTCGTCATGGTCCTGATACTCGCGGTGATCGCCGCCGCGATCGGTGGCTACATCCTGTCGAAGGAGCGACTGCGGCTCCCGTTCACCGCGGCGCCGTTCAAGCTCAAGGCCGACTTCTCGACCGCTCAGGCGGTCACCCCGGGCCAGGGCCAGACGGTGCGCGTGTCGGGCGTTCGGATCGGCGACATCTCGAGCACCAGCCTGCACAACGGGATCGCGACGATCACGATGGACGTCGATTCGGAGTACAAGCCCGACCCCAACGCCCCGCCCGGCAGCTCCCACCGCCTGATCCACACCAACGCGACTGCGTTCCTGCGCCCCAAGACCGGGCTCAAGGACATGTTCGTCGAGCTCACTCCGGGGAGCGACCCGGCGCCGCTGATCAAGCCGGGCTTCACGATCCCGATCCAGAACACGCTCCCCGACATCAACCCCGACGAGGTCCTGGCGGCGCTCGACGCAGACACGCGCGACTACCTCAAGCTGCTGGTCGGGGGCCTGGGGCAGGGACTGAACGGACGGGGCGGAGACCTGCGCCAGGTGCTGGCGCGCTTCGAGCCCACCTTCCACGACCTCAAGCGGATCAACGGGCGGCTGTCCACACGGCACCGCAACCTCAGTCATCTCATCCACGTGCTCAACCAGCTCAAAGCGGCGCTGGCCGCGAAGGGCCCCGAGCTCGCGCAGCTGATCAGCGCGTCCTCGGTCGTCTTCCATGCCTTCGCCATCGAGCAGGGCAACCTCAGCCGCGCGGTGTCCGACTTCCCCGGTGCGCTGGAGCAGGCCACCACCACCCTGGGCAAGGTCACCACCTATGCCAACGTGCTCGGCCCCACGGTGACTCATCTGCGCCCGTTCGCGCGCGACCTGACGCCCGCCAACCGGGCGATCATTCCCTTCGCGCGCGCCGCCACGCCGATCCTCCGTGACCAGATCCGGCCGTTCGTGCGCGAGTCCCGGCCCCTGGTGCGAAACCTCAAGCCCGCGGCAGCCAACCTCGCCCAGGCCAGCCCGTTCCTGACCCGCTCCTTCGTGGTGCTCAACCACCTGTTCAACATGCTCGGCTTCAACCCCAACGGACGCGAGCCACCCACGGTCGCCAGCCGCGACGAGGGCCTGCTGTTCTGGCTCGGGTGGCTCGGGCACAACGGCGACGCCGTGTTCGCCACCGCCGATGCCCACGGACCCTTCCGCGCCCTCACCCAGACCACCACCTGCACCACGATCCAGGACGAGCTCGCCCAGCAGCCCAGCGTTCCCCTCGAGTTCCTCCAGGGCCTGACCGGCGTCCTGTTCAACCTCTGCGGCGGCTCGGGGACCCTCCCGCCGATACCCAACATCCCGCTCCCCCACAGCCCCCGCGGCGGCCGCGACATCATCACCCAGCAGGCGGCCAAGACCCTGCGGCTCACCGCTCCCGCCCTTCGACGATTCCGCCAGGCCCGCGGCCTCTCCGCCCCTGCCCCCGGCATCGGTCACGGCGGGGCGCTCGGCGGCGGCTCGGCTGGCGGCGGCTCGCTCGGCGGCGGTTCGGCTGGCGGCGGTTCGGCTGGCGGCGGTTCGGCTGGCGGCGGTTCGGCTGGCGGCGGTTCGGCTGGCGGCGGTTCGGCTGGCGGCGGCTCGGCTGGCGGCGGCTCGGCTGGCGGCGCGCAGGGTGGCGCGGGCCAGGCTGCGTCGGGACCGTCGGGGCCCCTGGGCGCGCTGGTGGGCGGGGGGCAGGGGCACTAGGTGCAGAAGCAGGCTCCGACTCTCCCCCGGTTGTTGGTGATGGTGCTGTTCGCGCTGTCGTGCTTCGGGCTGCTGCTGTTCCTGTGGCTTTCGTTCGGGGGCGCGATCCCGCTCAAGCCCAAGGGCTATCAGTTCAAGATCGCCTTTCCCCAGGCGGTGCAGCTGGGGTTGCAGGCGGACGTGCGCACGGCGGGGATCCCGGTCGGGAAGGTCGTGACCAAGGATCTGTACAAGCCGGGTAACCGGACGGTGGCCACCGTCGAGCTCGACCCACGGTTTGCGCCGATCCACACGGACGCGCGGGCGATCCTGCGTCAGAAGACGTTGCTGGGGGAGACGTTCGTCGAGCTCACGCCGGGGACCAAGGCATCACCGACGGTCAAGGAAGGAGGCTTCCTGTCCAACACTCAGGTGGTCAAGAACGTCTACCTGGACCAGGTGCTCCAAGCGTTTGACCCGGTCACCCGCGACGCGTTTCGCCACTGGCAGCAGGACCTGGCCGCCGGCGCGCAGGGGCACGGCCAGGATCTAAACGATGCGTTCGGGACCCTGCCCGGATTCGTCGCCTCGGCCAGCGACCTGTTGGACGTCCTCAACTCGCAGTCCGACGCGGTGCGCGGGCTCGTGCGCAACACCGGGGTGACGTTCGCGGCGCTCAACCAGAACCGCGCCGCGCTGCACAACCTGATCGTCAACGGCGGCCAGGTCTTCCAGGCCACGTCGGATCAGCAGAACGCGCTGGCCCAGATCTTCCAGATCTTCCCCACGTTCCTGGACGAGTCCAAAGCGACGTTTAAGAAGCTGCAGGCGTTCTCGATCAACACACACCCGTTGATCAACGAACTCCGGCCCGTGGCGCGCGCGCTGGTGCCGACACTGCGCGATGTGCGCGCCTTCGCGCCCGACCTGCGCAACTTCTTTAAGAACCTCGACCCGCTGATCACCGTGTCGCGGACCGGGCTGCCGGCGCTCCGCGACCTGCTCAAGGCCACCAAGCCGCTGCTGGCGGCGCTCGACCCGTTCCTCGAGCAGCTCAACCCGTCCTTGCAGTGGATCGAGTTCAACCAGTACGGGACCGCGGACTTCATCTCCAACGGCGGCGCCGCGATCACGACCGAGATACCGGCCGCCGCCGTGCCCGGGTCGGGCCTGTCGCCCAGCCTGGGGCACTTCCTGAAGACGCTCGGCCCCCAAGGCGCCGAGACCGCCGGGATCTACCCCATGCGGCTGCCCAGCAGCCGCGGCAACGCCTACATCGCCGGCACCAGCTTCGCCGACTCGGTCACCGGCGCCAAGCACCTCATCCCGGCCAACTTCGACTGCAAGCCCTCGATGGGCGACGTGCCGCCGGCGGAGAGCAGCGCGCCGGGACAGTCCCACCCCGGCTGCTTCGTCCAGGGCCCGCTGCCGTTCCAGGGCAACACGCTCAACTTCACCCACGTCAACCCGGCGGGCTACAACCCCTAGGAACATGTCCACCCTCGTGGCCACGGTTGCCGGCGGGGGATCGGTGTCGTGCGGACAGGCGCAAACGGTGTCCGGCTGGCGGCGGGGACGGCGGGGGTAGGCGAAGCGGTGGGCTAGATGCAGAAGCAGGCCCCCACCCTGGGCAGGCTGCTGACGATGGTGTTGTTCGCCCTGTCGTGCTTCGGGTTGCTGCTGTTCCTATGGCTTTCGTTCGGGGGGGCGATCCCGCTCAAGCCCAAGGGCTACCAGTTCAAGGTGTCGTTCCCGCAGGCGGTGCAGCTGGGGTTGGAGGCGGACGTGCGCACGGCGGGGATCCCGGTGGGCAGGGTCGTGAACAAGGATCTCTACGGGCCGGGCAACCGAACGGTGGCGACGGTCGAGGTGGACCCGCGGTTTGCGCCGATCCACACGGACGCGCGGGCGATCCTGCGTCAGAAGACGTTGCTGGGGGAGACGTTCATCGAGCTCACGCCGGGCACCAAGGGGAGTCCTACCGTCAAGGAGGGGGCGTTCCTGCGCAACGCGCAGGTGGTAAAGAACGTATACCTGGACCAGGTGCTGCAAGCGTTTGACCCGGTTACGCGCGACGCGTTTCGCCACTGGCAGCAGGACCTGGCGGCCGGGTCCCAGGGGCGCGGCCAGGATCTAAACGACGCGTTCGGGACGCTGCCCGGATTCGTCGCGTCGGCGTCGGATCTGCTCGACGTGCTCAACTCGCAGTCCGATGCGGTGCGAGGGCTCGTTCGCAACACCGGGGTGACGTTCGCGGCCCTCAACCAGAACCGGGCGGCGCTTCACAACCTGATCGTCAACGGTGGGCAGGTCTTCCAGGCCACGTCGGATCAGCAGAACGCGCTGTCCCAGATCTTCCAGATCTTCCCCACCTTCCTGGACGAGTCCAAGGCGACGTTCCGCAAGCTCCAGGCGTTTGCCATCAACACACACCCGTTGATCACCGAGCTGCGCCCCGTGGCGCGCGCACTGGTACCGACGCTGCGCGATGTGCGCGCCTTCGCCCCCGACCTGCGCAACTTCTTCAGGAACCTCGACCCGCTGATCACGGTCTCGCGAACGGGGCTGCCGGCGTTGCGTGACCTGCTGCGCGCAACCAAGCCGCTGCTGGCGGCGGTCGACCCGTTCCTCGAGCAACTCAACCCGGCGCTTCAGTGGATCGAGTTCAACCAGTACGGCACCGGCGACTTCATCTCCAACGGCGGCTCGGCCATCACCACCGAGATACCGGCCGCCGCCGTGCCCGGGTCGGGCCTGTCGCCCAGCCTCGGCCACTTCCTGAAGACGACCGGCCCCCAAGGCGCCGAGACGGCCGGGATATGGCCCACCCGACTACCCAGCAGCCGCGGCAACGCCTACATCGCCGGGGTGCAGTTCGCCGACGCGCCGCGCGGCGCTGCGCACCTCATGGCCCCCAACTTCGACTGCAAGCCCTCGGGTGGAGAGGTGTATCCCCAGGAGAGCAGCGTCCCCGGACAGGCGCACCCCGGCTGCATCTTGCCGGAGTCTCCGCTTGCGTTCCTGGGCAACACGTTGCGCTTCGTCCACGTCAACCCGGCCGGCTACAGCCCGTAGCGGGCAGCCGGGCAGGCGCGACCTGGCAGGCGGGGGCGAGTTCACCTCCCATTAGCGCGCGGGGGGCCAGCTCTTCAGTACGTTTCCGCGCCATGACGCGGCGCCTGCTCGCCCCACTCGGCGCCGCTGCGCTTCTGGCGGGCGCCGGCGTCGCCCTGGCTCAGAGCTCGGGCGGCAACGGCCGGATCGGGCCGGACCTGGGCCTGATCAACACCGGTCAGGCGCTGCACCCCTTCGGCCGCCAGGTGGGGCTGGGGAACTTTCCCACCGGCGGAGCCGCCACGCCCGACGGGCGCTTCTACTGGACGGTCTCTGCCGGACGGGGGTTCAACGACATTCGGATCGTCTCGGTGGCGAGCGGACAGGTGGTCCAGGTGGTGCGGCTGGCGGGTGCGTCGGGGGGGATAGTCATGGATTCCTCCCGCCCGCTGGTCTACGTCTCGGGCGTAGTCGACTCGACCGACACCGACAACAAGGCGCCCCCGGGCACGCCGGGAACCGCCGGCGACACGGTGCTCGTGTTCCGCTACGACGCCTCCGGGCGCGCGACGTTCGACCATCAGATCAAGGTCCCGCCGCCTGCTGGAAGTGCACCGCCGCAGGTGGTCTCCGGGCAACCCGGACTCGGCGGGACCTCGCCGCCGCAGAACTTCCCGCCCTCGAACACCACGCCGGTCGCCTGGCCGGACCGTTTGGCGATCGCGCGAGACGGAGCGACGCTGCTGGTGCCTTTGAACCTGGCCGACCAGGCGGCGGTGGTCGACGTCGCCTCCCAGCGGGTGCGCTACGTGAAGACCGGCAACTACCCCTACGGGGCGGCGATATCGCGCGACGGCAAGTTGGGCTTCGTCTCCAACGAGACCCCTGGGACCGTCTCGGTGATCGACCTGAAGAACGCCACCAAGGTCAAGGACATCCAGGTGGGCGGGCATCTATCCCACCCCGAGGCGCTGGTGGCCGACCCGGTGGCCGACCGGGTCTACGTGACCGTTACCAATTCCGATGAGGTGGGAGTCATCGACGTCGCTCGCCAGGAGCTCGACCGGGTGCTGCCGGTGGGGCGCCCGGAGGGGCTGGGCACCGCGCCCGACGCGCTCGCCGTCACCCCCGACGGCACTCAGCTGCTGGTGGCCGAGGGAGGGGCGAACGAGATCTCGGTCTTCGGGCTGCCCGCGAAGACGACCGGCACGAGCGCCGCCGACTACCCCCTGATCGGCCGGATTCCGACGGCCCAGTATCCGACCGACGTGCAGGCGGCCGTCGCTCCGTCGTGTGCGACGGTGGCCGCTTCCGGCGCGGCGACGAGGACGGCGCGCAAGCGCCGGCATCGCCACCGCGGGTCACGCGCGCGGGCCCGCCGCCGAGCCCGCCGGCGCCGGGCTCGATCTCACGGCCAGGGACAGGGGCAGGGACCGGGGCAGGGACCGCAGGCTCCGACCGTCAGCCGCTCGTGCCTGAAGCTGCTCTACATCAGCGCGAAGGGACCGGGCACCGGCCCCAACCCCCTCGGACCGCAGCCCAACACTCCGCAGGACACGGACAATCGGATCAACGAGACCCAGTACCTGCCGCTCATCAACATCGGAGCGGCGGGCATCGCCGACTATCCCACCGACGACGCGATCCGGGCGCTGGACGCGACCGCGAACGCCCAGCTGCGACCCAGCAACGCGGAGGCGGCGCCGGTAGACACGCCGCTGCGACCCGACGGCCCGATCAAGCACGTGTTCTACATCGTGCGCGAGAACCGCACCTACGACCAGGTGCTAGGCGACGACCCCCGCGGCGACGGGGACCCGCGGCTGACGCTGTTCGGAAGCGGCGTCACCCCCAACGCCCACGCGCTCGTCCAGCGCTTTCCGCTGATCGACCACTTCTATTCCAACTCCGAGGCCTCGATCGACGGTCACTTCTGGACCAGCGCGGCCAGCGTCTCGGACTACGTCAACAAGAACTGGTTTCAGAACTACCGCGCCGGGCCCAACAACAGCCACGGCCGGCCTTACGACTTCGGGGTCTACTCCGTTACCTGGCCCGCCAACGGCTTCCTCTTCGACCAGGCCGACCGGCAGGGAATCTCGTACTTCAACTACGGCGAGGCGATCGCCGGCGTTGTCCCGCTCAACGACAAGGACCGCACCAGCGCCGAGAACCAGCGCGTGGCCCAGAAGTACGCCAAGTCCGACCTGGGAGCGGGAGCCTTCGGCCTCAGCACCCCGGCCGGGTCGTGCTTCCCCAACGACGCCAGCGTCGGCAAGGACGCGATCACCGGCCAGACCGTCTTCGACTCCTCGCCACCGGCGGGGGCTCCGCCGGGCTCGGAGTCGCGCTCTGATTGCTTCGCCCGGCGCTTCGCCTCCCAGGTGGCGGCCGGCACGGTGCCCACCTTCAACTACCTCGTGCTCTCCAACGACCACACCCGGGTTCTGGACCCCGGTGCGTACACCCCAACCGCGATGGTGGCCGACAACGATTACGGGCTCGGGCAGATCGTCAGCACGATCACCCATTCCTCGATCTGGAGCTCGTCGGCCATCTTCGTCACCGAGGATGACTCCCAGGACGGAGCCGACCACGTCGACGCGCACCGTACGGTGGGGCTGGTCATAAGCCCCTTTGCCAAGGCGGGGGCGGTCGTGCACACCCGGTACGACATGCTCTCGATGATCCGCTCGATGGAGCTGATCATGGGTATGAGACCGCTGTATATCGGTGACCAGCTGGCGACGCCCATGTATGACGCATTCCAGTCGTCGCCGGTGAACGCCGCACCGTTCGACGCGATCGGGCCGAAGGTCAACCTGCTGGCGACCAATCCGGCGGCGACAAGCGCGTCGGCCGCCCGCGAGCTTCGCTTCCGCGGACTGGACCAGATCACCCAGGAGGCCCAGGACCGCCTGCTGTGGAGATCGGTCCACGGCCCGTCCTCGCCACCTCCGCCGCCTGGCCCCAATGCGGTGGTCGAGCAGACGGCGACGGGCCCCACGCCGACCGCCGTCTGGTCCCCGCCCTTCACGCGTCGCGGCCGCTGAGCCTGTAGCGATTGCGGCGCACCCGCTGGCCTGTGGCGGGCCCGATTTCGCTGGGCGCACGGGCCAGGTCGTCCTCCGCTGGCACACTTTGGGGCGATGGGTATCCCCGCTCCGGTCACAGCGCTGTACCGGCGGCTCGGTTCGCGGTACCCCCGCCTGGCGCTGACCGTCCAGTTCCCGATCACCCACGTGGTGGTGCTCGGGGGCGTCGGGCTGCTCGTGCTCTACAGGCGGATGTCGGACGCCCACCTGCTCCACATCCTGCTGGTGGCGGAGGGGCTGGTGGTGCTCGACAACGTGCTCTCCATCAGCGTCCTGTTCCGCCTCGTGCGCCCGGCCGATCCGTGGCTGCACGGTGACCACAGCGAGTACGCGGCCCGCCAGGCCTGGCGGGCGCTGGCGGGCTTGCCCGTCGACTTCGTCCGGCACCGCCGCGCCCTTCCCATCGTCTTCAACCTGGTTCCCATCTCGGCCTACATCACGTGGGAGCTGGGGCTGCGGTGGTACAGCTTCCCGATCCTGCTCGCGGGCGCCGCCATCGTGCTCGCCTACGGCCTCATCGTGCGGTTCTTCGTCATGGAGCTCAGCATGCGCCCCGTGCTCGAGGACATCTCCCGCGACCTGCCGGGCGGGGTGGAGATGGGCGCGGCGGTCATTCCCCTGCGCTGGAAGCTGCTGGCCGCCCTACCGGCGATCAACATCATCACCGGCGTCGTCGTCTCGGCCCTGTCGAAGGGGGGTCACGCCAACCTGTCGGATCTGGGCATCAACGTCCTCGTCGCGGTCGGGGTGGCATTCACCATCTCGCTCGAGCTCACGCTGCTGCTCGCCCGCTCGATCCTGGCTCCCATCCAGGAGCTCCGGGCCGCCACCGAGCGGATCAGACGGGGCGACTACGGAGCCCGCGTGGGCGTGATCTCGACGGACGAGACGGGAGCGCTCGCCGGATCGTTTAACCAGATGGTGGCTGGGCTGGAGGAACGCGAGAAGCTGCGCGAAGCATTCGGGACATTCGTCCACCGGGACCTGGCCGATCGAGTCCTGGCCGAAGGAACGACGCTCAAGGGCGAGGACGTCGAGGTGTCGGTCCTGTTCGCCGACATCCGCGACTTCACAGGCCTGGCCGAGCGCTCGAGCGCCCAGGAGGTGGTGGACGAGCTCAACCGCTTCTACGAGTTGGTGATCCCTGTGCTGGTCAAGCACGGCGGCCACGCCAACAACATCGTCGGTGATGGCCTGCTCGGGGTCTTTGGCGCGCCCGAGCGGCTGGCGGATCATGCCGATCGCGCGGTTGCGGCCGGGTTTGAGATCGCGGGCCTGGTGCGCGAGACCTACGGTGATCGCCTTCGCATCGGGATCGGCATCAACTCGGGCCCCGTGGTAGCCGGAACGATCGGCGGCGGGGGACACATGGGCTTCACCGTAATCGGCGACCCCGTGAACACGGCATGCCGCGTGGAGGAAGCCACTCGGGCCACGGGCGATGCGCTGCTCATCACCGAGGCCACCAGGTGCCTGCTCACGCGCGAGTTCGGCGAGTTCCGGCGCCGTCCTCCGATCCCGCTGAAGGGAAAGACCGAACGCGTGGTGCTCTATGCGGCGGCGGCGCTGGAGGTGCCCGGCGAAGAGCCAGTCGGGGACGGGGAGGTCGGGGAGGCCGCGGGTCCCGAGCCGGCGCGGCGCTAGGATCGCGCGGCGGTTACGGCGGGCTCGCGCCGGCCCGCCGGTAGAGTCCGCGCCGTGGGGACGGAGACCGAACCCCGGACGGCGCTTCACGGCGGTCGCCTGATCGCGCAGCGCCTGAAGGCTCACGGCGTGAGCCACCTGTTCACGCTCTCGGGTGGCCACCTGTTCTCGATCTACGACGGGTGTCGCGAGGAGGGCATCGAGATCGTCGATGTGCGCCACGAATCGACCGCGGCGTTCGCCGCCGAGGGCTGGTCGAAGGTCACCCGGACGCCCGGGGTGGCGGCCCTGACCGCAGGACCGGGCGTGACCAACGGCATGAGCGCGCTGGCGTCCGCGCAGCAGAACCACTCGCCAATGCTCGTCTTGGGGGGCCGCGCTCCCGCCATGCGCTGGGGCCAGGGCTCGTTGCAGGAGATCGACCACATACCGTTCACGCGGCCGGTGACCAAGCTCGCGGCCACGGCGGCGACCACGGCCGAGATCCCGGACCTGGTGGACGAGGCCCTGGCGGTCGCTCTCACCCCGCTGACCGGGCCGACCTTCCTGGATTTCCCGCTCGATGTGGTATTCAGCGAGGCCGAGGTGCCCGAGCGCGAGGGGGAGCCCGAGCCGGCCGGCGCCCGTGCCGGCGGGGCCGACGCGGGCCGGGACCAGCCCGCCGACGGGGACGCGATCGAGCGGGCGGCGGCGGCGCTGAGGGGGGCCGAGCGGCCGGTGGTCATGGCCGGCAGCGGGCTGTACTGGGGTCATAGTGAGCGTGCGCTGCTGGAGCTGATCGAGGCCCTTCGGATACCCGTCTTCCTCAACGGCCTGGCTCGGGGATGCGTGGCGGCCGACCACGAGCTGTTCTTCTCGCGGGCGAGGAGCGCGGGCCTGCGGGGCGCCGACGTCGCGCTGGTCATCGGGGTCCCGATGGACTTCCGGCTCGCCTTCGGAGGGGCGTTTGGCGAGGAGACCGAGATCGTCGTCATCGACGCGGCGGAACCCGAGCGTGCGCCCCGTCGCCCGGTGATCGCGGAGCTCTACGGCGCCCTGCCTTCGACACTGGAGCGGATGCGGGAAGCGGCCGGCGGGCAAGCGCTGTCCAGCCGGGCCTGGATCGAGGAGCTCCGGGCCACGGAGGACGAGCGTCGCGGCAGCGAGCAGGCGGAGCTCGCCGATGATCGGGCTCCGCTGCACCCCATGCGGGTGTACCGAGAGCTCGATGAGCTGCTCGATCGAGACGCCATCGTGATCGGTGACGGCGGCGACTTCGTCTCCTACGCGGGCCGCGTCGTCAACACCTACGAGCCCGGCTGCTGGTTGGATCCAGGTCCCTACGGCTGCCTCGGAACCGGACCGGGCTATGCGCTGGCGGCCAAGCTCGCTCGTCCCGACCGCCAGGTCCTACTCCTACTGGGAGACGGGGCCTTCGGGTTCTCCGGACTCGAGTTCGACACGCTCGTGCGCCATGGAGTCAACATCGTCGGTGTGGTCGGGAACAACGGAATCTGGGCGCTTGAGAAGCATCCGATGGAATTCCTCTACGGCTACTCGGTGGCCGCGGACCTCCGGCCGGGTACGCGATACGACCAGGTGGTCAGCGCGCTGGGTGGGCACGGCGAGCTCGTCGAGCGCCCCGCCGAACTCCGACCCGCCCTGGAGCGGGCGTTCTCCGCGGGCCTGCCCGCGCTCGTCAACGTGCTCACCGATCCGTCGGTCGTCTACCCGCGGCGCTCGGTACTGGCCTAGAAGGCCGCTCGGCGGGTAGACCGGGTCGGGCTACTCGGGGTAGACCCGGTCGGCTGTGCGTCGACCGGGGGGTGGTCCCTATCCCCGCCGGGTCGTGGTGCCCGGGGATCAGTCCCCAGATGATGACGGGATCAGTCCCCAGATGATCGGAAGCCGCCCATTCCTGGACGGCTTCCAAATCTGGCCCCGTCAGGACGGGCAGGGGTACGTGCCATGAAAGGGCCGGGTTAGAGTGGCTCGAGCGGCGGGAGGCGCCGATTCGATGCGGCTACGCTCGAACCTATGTAACGAACAGGATACCTCATCCCTTCCTGGCACGAGGCACGAATCCCTGTTCGACTCGGAAAGTATGCTCGCACGCGCCCATATCGGCAATCGAACATTCGTCCAGGTGAGCCCCCAAAAGTGGGTAGATGCTGTATGTAGGACGGTTGAGGTTTGACGAGGAATGCGGGGGTTTCCGTACCTTTGATGCTCGCCGCACAGGCGCAAGCCGCGGAGCCGGCTCTACTCGCCCGCCGCGACTAGGGCCGCGCCACGCAGGATGTCGTGCTCTGAGACCTCGATCTCCTCGAGCCCGAACGCCCGCATGGCCTCGATCAGGATGATCAGGCCCGGGACGATCACGGGGGCGCGATCGGGGTGCAGGCCCACCACCTGACGGCGCTCCCCGTTGGTCATGGCCGCCAGGCGGGCCAGAAGCAGCTCGCACCCGGCCAGCTCGAGCCGGAAGCCGTGGACCCGAGCCGGATCGTAGGGGTCGAGGTGCTGCTCGATGGCCGCCGCCGCGGTGGGCGTCCCGGCCACGGCCACCCCCCAGGCCACTTCCTCGCGCTCCGCCTGTCCCACGCCAGCCAGGATTGCCCCTCGCGCGTCTTCCGCCAGCGCCTGAAGCTCCTCGCTCCGGGGCGGATCGCTATGGATGTGGCGCTCGCCCAGGCGTACCACTCCGATCTGAAGTGACACGTGGAACGTCATGTGACCTGGGTGGCCGATGATCAACTCCGTCGAGCCGCCGCCGATGTCGATGACCACGCCAGGTTCCTCGCCGGTGTCTCGGCGCTCGCTCATGGCGCCTCGGAAGGTGAGCTGCGCCTCCTCGTCGCCGGACAGGATGTGGGCGTCGACTCCGAACCGCCGGCGTATCTCCTCGGCGAACTGCTCGCCGTTGGAGGCGTCTCGAACGGCGCTCGTCATCACTGCCACCGTGCGCCCGGGATGGCGCGCCTCGAGCGCCTCCCGGTACGCCTCTAGCGTGCGGAAGACGCGCTCCATCGGGGCGGCGTTCAGCGCCCTGCTGACGTCGACCCCCTCACCCAGGCGCGTGACCTCAGACCGCCGGTCGAGCTCGATCACCGAACCGTTGTCCAACACGTCGCAGATCAACAGTCGAGTGGAGTTGGTCCCGATGTCGACCACCCCGACACGCATGGCGGGCCATCCTAGTCAGGCCCACGGAGCCGGCCCTGACTGGTAAGATTGGGTGTCCGCCGCGGGGTGGAGCAGTCTGGTAGCTCGTCGGGCTCATAACCCGAAGGTCGCGGGTTCGAATCCCGCCCCCGCTATCGAGGCCGACCAGGGCGTAGGACTTGCAAGAGCCCTGCAAACAGGCCGACTGAGACCCGAAGGCCGCTCGCGAGGGCGGCCTTCGTCGTGGAGCGCCGAACGGCGGCGGGTACCAATTGGGTACCTAGACGCGCGAGTTGGTAGCCACACAAGAGATTGCGAACGCCATGGCCGCAACCCTCGGCAGCGTCTCCCACCGACTCGTAGCACACACCAAGCGGCCGGTGCTCATCGCCCCGCAGCACCCGTCGTAGCGCCAGGCACATCCCGGACGCCATCCGCAGCCTCGAAGTGGTGGCAGTTGCCGATCGCGAGACGGGCAAGCGCAGCCCTGATCGTGGGCACGCGAGGTTTGGCCCGGCCGGGCAGGATCACCATCGCCAGAAGGAAGGCGACGGCGAAGATTCCGACCGCCCACCAGAACGCGGTCGTGTCGCCGTGGACTGCCGCGGCGTTAGCCAGACCAGCGGTGTGGAGGTGGCTCACTGTATAGCTGGTGACTGC
>DASZHF010000170.1:0-7473 GCA_035938095.1 Solirubrobacteraceae bacterium | reverse complement strand
CGAGCTGCCGGAGCAGGAACTGACGCTGGGCGAGCGCCTGGTTCAGGCTCGCGCGGGCGGCGTCGTAGGGATCGGTGATGTCGAGGCTGGTCTGCTGGCGGGAGCGCACGTGGGCCAGGTGCGACAGCTCGGCCAGGGCGGCATCGAGGCGGCTGGTGGGAATGCTCAGGTCGAAGGTCGCCTGAGCAGCTGACGAATCGCCCGAGGAGACCTGGGAGCTGCGCACTATTCCGCCCGAACGATCGGTCACGCCGATGACCTGATCGGCCACGTTGGCGACCGAGTCGGTCGGCGTCGCCAGAGTGAGCGACGCCGCGCGCTGGACGCGCCGGGCTGTCGGGGATGACGGGGCGCTTGGCGATGACGCGGCACTCGGGGGCGCGGGAGTCGTGGCGGTCGAGCCGGGCGAGGCCGCGGGGGTCGCGCGGGTCGGGGCGCCCGCACGGGAGGCCCCTGCCGGCGCCTCCAGGGGTTGTCTCCGGGCAGTGGCGATCGGCGGCGCGGTGGAGGGGGCCACAGCTGGTTTGGCGGTATAGGGAAGAGATTGCGTGGTCGCGGTCGGGGCCGGGTTTTGCAAGACCGCCGGCGTTTGCGCCGGGCCACCCGACCCCGTCCCCAACACACCCGCGGCCGCCACCACGGCGGCTACCACGACGAAGGTCGCACCGGCGGCGAGCGGCCAGCGGGTCACCCAGCGGCCCGGCCAGCGCTCTGACCAGCGGCCCAGCCGGGCCCGGACGCGACCGCCACGGTGACGCCTGGAACGGTGGCCGTTGCCCGAGCGCCCGGAGCTGGCCGGGAAGCCCGCGTCGACGCGCTCGTCCAGCTCGAGCCGGAACGCCGCGGGCATGCGCGGCGCCGACTCCTTGACCAGCAGCGTGAGCTCGCGCAGGCTCTCGTGCTCGACTCCGACGGGCTCGCCGAGAAGGATCGCCTCGAGCGCGGCCAGCTCGTCGGCGGCGACCGGGTCGAGCGGGGGGCCAGGATCACGAAGTCTCATCGAAGGCTCTCCTCAATCGGGTGATCGCGCGGTGCAATCGGGTGCCTGCGTTGCTTTCGCTCACGCCCAGAATCCGAGCGAGGTCGGCATTGGCCAGCCCGGCGTGGAACTTGAGCGCAATGAGCTCGCGGTCGCGGGCCTCGAGCGACAGCAGCGCGGCGCACACGGCGGCTCGGGTGACCGCGCGCTCGCCCGGCTCGTCGAAGTAGTCCTCGCCGGCCCACTCGTGCGCGGGCAAGGGCTCGAGCGGAGCCAAGCGCTTGCGGCGCCGTAGCTCATCCAGAGCCGCGTTGCGGGCGATCCCGAACAACCAGGCACGCTGATTGCCGCGGCGCGCGTCGAAGCTCGTCCGCCGCCGGTACGCGCGCTCGAAGGCCAGGGCGGTGACCTCCTCAGCGGCGGAGGGATCGCGCAGCAGCGTGCAGGCATAGGCGTAGACGTCGCCGGCGCTGGCGCGGTACAGCTCCTCGAAGCTCGGCTCGGCGCTCTCTTGTGCCGGCCGGTTCGCGATCAGCGCGGGCGTCACGCCATTACTACGGTTGGAGCGCGGGTTGCATCACACGGTCACCGACGACTCGCACATGATGGCCGGACGGACGGGCCGCAGGCGCCGCGCTGGACCGCAGGCCCCGCGCCGGACCGCGGGTACCCGGCTCCGGACCGCAGGCGCCGCGCCGACAGCGGGTACCCGGCGCCGCGGTGGACCCGCATCAAACGGGCAGCCGCACGGTTATGTTGGAGTGATGCAGGCCGGGGGCGGTTCTGTGGACTCTGTGGTCGGGCGCGCGCGCAGCGTCGCACGCGCGGCGGTGGCCGCTGGCGTGGCCGGGATCCTGGTCGCGGGCGCGAGCCCGGCGTGGACGTCAGAGGCCCGGGCCGCGTCGCCCCACCCGCCGCCGGCGCCGCCGGCGCCGCCGGCCCGCCTGGCGCTCTCGTCGGATCTGTGGGCGACGGTGGACGTCTGCAACACGCCCGCTCACCCGAGGATCCTGGGGATCCGAGCCTCGATGCCGGGAACGGGTCACCGCAGAGAGCGGCTTGCCATGCGCTTCCAGGCCCAGTTCCAGCAGGCGGACGGCACGTGGGCCGACCTCCCAGCCGCGAGCTCGGGATTCCGAGTCCTAGGTTCGGCGGGCTTCAAGGTGCGCGAGTCGGGGTGGAACTTCAACTTCCTGCCCACGCCGGGCGGCCAGCGCTCGATGCTGCGCGGCCTGGTGGTGTTCCAATGGCGCCGGCACAACGGTCACGTGCGCTACCAGACGCAGCTTGCGACCACCGCCGGGCATCCCACCGGCGCCCAGGGCGACCCGCCCAACTACAGCGCCGACATCTGTGCGCTGAGTTGACGCGCGCTCAGGCGGTGGCGAACAGGCGCGGATCGTTGCTGATGATCCCGGTCACGCCCAGACCGCGAAGCGTCGTTATCCGGACGGGGTCGTCGACGGTCCACGCGTAGAGCTCGCCGCCCGCGCCGTTCACCGCCCGCACCAGCGCCGGGGTCACCAGCCTCCACTGGGCCATGATCGCGTCGCAGGCCCCGCCGCGAATGGCTTCGCGGGCTCGTCGCGGGAGCAGCAGGCGGTATCCGGCGATCACCGCGGCGGCGGGGATCTTCGTCAGCGGGTCGGTGGTGTAGTCGCGCCGCACGCGCGGAACCGACCACCCGAGCTTCAACGCGGGTTCGGCGGCGCGCACGCGGCGCAGGCTCTCCCGGTACATCGACGAGACCATCGCCCGCTCTGCCAACCCGGCCGCTTGCAGGGCCTCGACGACCTGCACCTCGTAGCCCGGGAGCTTGAGGTCGACGTCGAACTCGACCTGAGCGAACTCCTCGCCGGCCAGGTGGGCCAGCGCCTGGTCGAGCGTGTACGGCTCGCGTGCGCGCAAGGCCCTGTAGTCGTGGGCGAGCAGCAGTCGCCCCGAGCCGTCGGGGTGCTCCGAGAGCACGTCGAACTCGATCATGTCGACCCCGGCGGCGAGCGCGGCGTCAAAGCTCTCCGAGGTATTCCCGGGGGCGATGAGGTCGGCCCCCTTGTGCCCGACTCGCCGCAGGGGCCGGAGCGCGGGACCGGCGGTCGCCGACCCTAGCTCTGGCATGCCGCGCACCAGTACGTCGTCCGGTTAGCCTCGCCCTGCCCGCGCGCGAGGACCTCGGCCCCGCACCGCGGACAGGGCAGGCCCGCCCGGCGGTACACCGCCCGCGGCCGCTTCTCCCATCCCCCCAGCGCCGACCTGCGCATCTCCAAGCGCGCGGCGCGGGCCACGGCCAGGGCCTCCGCGTCGGTCACCCGGCTGACCTCGCGCCAGGGATCGAGCCCCGCCTGAAAGCAGGCCTCGGCCTTCCACAGGTTCCCGATCCCGGCCACCGTGCGCTGGTCCAGGAGCGCATCGCCGATCGGGCGGCGCGGATCGTCTCCGCGCAGCCGGGCCATGAAGCCCCGCTCGTCGAAATGCTCGGCCAGGATGTCCGGCCCCAGACCCGCGAGGCGCTGGTCGAACCGGGTCCGCGACTCGGTCATCAGCTCGAGCACCGGGCCGTCGAACTGGACAACCTCGTGATCGGTCGTCCGCAGCACCAGCCAGGCGCGCCGGCGCGAGCGCCTCCAGCGCTCGCCCCGCGCGTACACGGCCCAGGCCCCGGTCATGCGCAGGTGCGAGTGCAGCGTCAGGTCACCGTCGAAGCGCAGGAACAGGTGCTTGCCGTAGGCATCGACCGCACGCACGCTGCGCCCACTCAGCCGCTCGGGCCAGCGATCGTGCCGGTGCCGGGGGTGGGGGGAGTCGATCTCGTCCGGAACCCGGTCCAGGAGCGCGGCGCGGATGCGATTCGCCGCGTGGTGGATCGTGTCGCCTTCGGGCACGCGGCTAGGCGCTCAGGGTCAGCTTGCGCGGGCCGGGACGGAAGCCGAGCTCGATCAGCGCCGGTCCCAGCGCGGAGCCGACGACCGGTTCGCCGTCGACGCGCTCGAGGGCGACGCGCGCGATCCCGCCCGCGCGCACGAACTCCGCCAGCGCCTCCAGGGCGAGCGGGAGACGGGGATCGTCGGCGTCGACCAGGGTGAGCAGGCCGCGCCCGCCCCGCTCCAGATAGACGACCGGCTCCGCCTCGCACAGCACGACATAGGCCCCGGCCAGCCGCATCGGGCGCCGGCGTTCGGCCTTCCGGCTCGGGGGCGTCGGGCTCGCGGCGGTGCCGCCGCCGACCCGATCGTCGGCGGCGGTCCGGTGGTCGGCCCGCCCCCCGGCGCCGCGGCGGTCGTCGGGGGGCCATGGCAGCACCGCTCCGTAGGGCTGGGCCGGATCGGTCGCGGCCAGCACCACGGGGCCGGACTGGTCGGGGCGCTGAGCGCGCAGGCGCTCGACCGCGCCCGGCAGCGCGAATTGGGCTCCGCCCAGCCCCTCGATGAAGTAGCCCCGCCGGCAGGTCCCGAGCGTCTCGAGGTTCACCAGGGAGTCGTAGAGGGCCGAGAAGCCGCCCTCCACCCCCTCCGCCAGCACCTGCTCGCGGGTCAGCACGCCGTAGCGTTCCAGCAGCAGCTCGGCCAGCGCGCGGCGCCTGGCCACGGGATCGCGGGCCGAGCCGAACAGCTCGCCGGTGAGCGACCAGCGGCCCTGGAGCTGCGGCGGGGTCAGCCGCCCGGCGGCGCGGCCCGCGGGGGCGAAGCGGCGGGCCGGGCGCTGGCGGGTGCGCGCGGCGCGGGCCAGGGTGAGGCGCGGCGCCCGGAGCGGGGCCCACGCGTCGTTGGTGACCTCCCCGGCCCAGACCAGGTCCCACAGCGCCTCCTGCAGAACCTCCGGCGCCAGGTCGACCTCGGCGAGCAGGTCCGAGAAGAAGCACGGCGACCGTTGCAGGCGCTCGCGCAGCAGCTCGTGCTCGGGGGCTGCGGGCACTGTCTGGCGCTCGCGGCGCGACGCGGCGGGCGGCCCCAGCAGCGCGGCGTCCTCGCGGAAGTACAGCGCGACCCGTCCCGAGTGCCGGCCCAGCGCGCCCGCGCCCACCCACACCAGCTCCCCGCTCGCGCACAGGGCGTCGAGCCAGGTCGGTGAGTAGGCGCCGAGACGCCGGGGGAGGACGTCGCGCTCCCACACATCGACCGGGAGCGCGAGCGCCTGGAGGGGGACCAGCGCCTCGCGCAGGCGATCGACGCCGGCCCCGGTCGCCGGATGGCGATCGACGCCCTGCCACGACGGCAGGAAGGCGGCAAACGCCCGCTGGTCGGTGGGCTCGATCTCCCGGCGCAGCGCGGCCAGCGACGCTCGGCGGAGGCGGCGCAGGACCTCGGGGTCGCACCACTCCCGCTCGCTGCCGCCCGGGCGCAGCTCGCCCCGCACGAGTTCACCCGCGCGCTCGAGCTCGTGCAGGACCGGGCCCGGGTCGACGGCGTAGCGCGCGGCGAGCTCCGCGGTGGTGAACGGGCCGTGCGTGCGGGCAAAGCGCTGCGCCACCACCCGCAGGGCGTCGGCGACGTCCTCCAGGAAGGCCTCAGGGAGCCCGCCGGGCGGAGCGGTGCCCAGCGCGTCGCGGTACAGGCCCGCGTCCGCGGCCGCGATCCAGCGGGGCTCGCCCGCCAGTCGGACCCGGACCGCGCGCCGCTCGCGCTCGAGCTCGTCGAGCATCGCGCCGGCATCCACGCCCGCCAGTACGCGGTCCGCTACCTCGGCGGCGCTCAAGTCGCCGAGCCGGCGCAGCAGGTCGGCGACCTCGTCGCGGTTCGCGGCCCGGGTGGCCTCCGAACGGCGCTGGAGATCGTCTTCGACCTGCGCGAGGGCGCGGGGGTCGATGAGCTCGCGCAGCTCCTCCTGACCGAGCAGCTCGCGCAGCAGCTCGCGGTCCAGCGACAGCGCCGCCGCGCGGCGCTCCGCATTAGGCGTGTCGCCCTCGTACATGTAGGTGGCGACGTAGTCGAACAGCAAGGAGGAGGCAAACGGCGAGGCCGTCGGGGTCTCGACCTCCACCAGCGAGATCTCGCGCTGGTGGACGGCCCGCAGCAGCGACTGCAGGCCGGCGAGGTCGAGCACGTCTCCCAGGCACTCGCGGTAGGTCTCGAGCACGATCGGAAAGTCCGAGTAGCGCCGGGCCACCTCGAGCAGGCTCTGCGCCTTGAGCCGCTGCTGCCACAGCGGGGTGCGACGCCCCGGATAGGCGCGCGGAATGAGCAGGGCCCGGGCGGCGTTCTCGCGGAAACGGGCACCGAACAGCGCCGAACCGCTGAGCTCGGCCATGACCGTGTCCTCAACCTCGTCGGGCTCGGGCAGCACCAGGTCTGCGCCGGGGGGCTCGTCGGCGTCGGGGAGGTGGACGATGATGCCGTCGTCCGACCAGATGGCGTCGGACTCGAGGCCGAAGCGTTCACGGATGCGGGCGGACAGGGCCAGCCCCCAGGCGGCGTGCACGCGACCGCCGAACGGCGACAGCACGCACAGGCGCCAGTCGCCGATCTCGTCTCGAAACCGCTCGACGACGATCGCGCGATCGCTGGGAACGACACGCGTTGCGGCCTGCTGCTCGCGCAGGAAGTCGATCAGGTTGTGGGCCGCGAGACGATCGAGGTCGTATTCCCGCTCGAGCACGTCGGGGGTCTGCTCCACCGCCCACCGGGCGAAGGCGCCGATCGCCTCGCCCAGCTCGCGCGGGCGGCCGACGGCGTCGCCGCGCCAGAACGGAACCGCCCCGGGCACTCCGGGCGCGGGCGTAACCACCACGCGGTCGCGGCCGATCTCCTCGATGCGCCAGGACGACGCGCCCAGTAGGAAGGTCTGTCCGGGGCGCGCCTCGTAGACCATCTCCTCGTCGAGCTCTCCCACCCGCCGCCCGTCGGGAAGGGTGACCATGAACAGGCCGCGGTCGGGGATCGTGCCGGCGTTCGTGACGGCGAGCTGTCGCGCACCCTTGCGCGCTCGGATGACGCCCTCGATGCGGTCCCACACGATCCTTGGGCGCAGATCGCCGAACTCGTGCGAGGGGTAGCGGCCGTCGAGCATGTCGAGCACGTTCTCGAGCAGCGAGCGCGACAGGTCGGCGAACGAGTACGTCCGGGTGATCAGATCGTGCAGGTCGTCGACCCGCACCTCGTCGGCGCTGGCGGCGATGGCGACGATCTGCTGAGCGAGCACGTCGAGCGGATTCCTGGGCACGACCGTGGGCTCGATCCGGCCCTCGCGCATGAGCCTCACGACGACCGCGCACTCGAGCAGGTCGGCGCGGAACTTGGGGAAGATTCGGCCCTTGCTGGTGTCGCCGACGCCGTGACCGGCGCGCCCGATGCGCTGGAGTCCGCGCGCCACCGACTTGGGGGATTCGACCTGTGCCACCAGGTCGACGGCGCCCATGTCGATGCCCAGCTCCAGCGAAGACGTGGCCACCAGACACGGAAGCTCGCCCGACTTCAGCAGCTCCTCCACGACCGTGCGCTCCTCGCGCGCCAGCGAGCCGTGGTGGGCGCGCGCCAGCTCCTCCCCAGCAAGCTCGTTCA
>DASZHF010000169.1:0-12503 GCA_035938095.1 Solirubrobacteraceae bacterium | reverse complement strand
CCGTAGTTGACGTGCAGGGCCAGCAGCGAGCGCGGCGCCATCAGCGTGGCCGCGACGTCGAGCAGGCATACCGAATCGCGACCGCCCGAGATCAGCACCACGGCGTTCCCGCCCCGGTCCAGGAGCGCGCTCCGCCGAGCCGCGGCGAGCACGCGCTCGACTACGGGCTGATCGCGTGCGGTGCCCATCGGTGCGAGTGTAGGGCGGCGTGCGCCTGCGCGATTAGGGAGGGCGGCCCGACGCGATTCCAGGGCGACGGCGTGCGCCTACGTTTCTTCGCGCGCGCGCGCGAGGAACAACTCGCTCGGCTCGGAGAAGCCCTTCAAGCGCACCTCGCCGATGAGCTCGAACTCGAGATGGCTCGTCGCGGCCTGGACCACCGGCCGCGTGACCAGCACCTCGCCCCCGGCCGCTCGGGCGGCCACGCGCGCGGCCTGGTTGACCTCGCGGCCGTAGTAGTCGCCGTCCCGGTAGAGCGTCTCTCCGTAGTGCACTCCGATCCGGGGAAGGGGCCGTTCGTCCCTGAGCATCGCCTGGAACCCGACCGCCCACTCGGTCAGCGCTGCGACGTCGGTGCCGACGATCATGACCTCGTCGCCCAGCGTCTTGATCACGCGTGCATCGTCGGGAATGGTCACCTCGACGGCTTCGACGAAGCGCTCGACCGCGTCGACCGCCGACTCGTCGCCCAGCTCCTCGGTGAGCTTCGTGTAACCGGCGAGATCGGCGAACGCGATGGCAACGCGCAAGCGCCCCAGGTCCAAGGTGGGGTCGTCGAGGTCGGCCTCCATGTGCCCGATGACGTCCTGTTCGACGAAGTGGGCGAGGAAGCGGTTGTGGGCGTGATCCATGAACGGCGACGAGAGCGGCAGGAGCTCGGCGGCGAGATCCTGCATCTCCTCCGCCATCTCGAGTCCCGGCACTCCGTCGCGAATCAACGGCTCGTGGACGTAGAGGTGAAACAGCCGCACCTCGGCGTCGGCGATCTGCGCCAGAGCTTGGCCGTACACGCGCAGGAGTTGCAGGAAGGCGACGAGGGGAAAGCCCGCGGCCAGCACGGCCGCGGCCTGGTGGAGCATCTGGAGGTCCTCGTCGGAGATGTTCTCCAGGGCGCCACTGGGGAAGCCCATCGTCGTGTACATCCGCTCGATGAGAGCGGGCTCGAGCCCGGTCTCTGCGGCTGCCTCGTCGAGCGTGTACCGCTTCACAGGCGTCGGCAGCAGATCCTCGATGTAGGCGTAAGCAAGCCTCCCGCTCTCCTCGGCCCGCCGGATGTCCTCGAAGGAGTGGCCCCGGCTCCGCAGCCGAGCCACGAGCCGCGCGTGCGTCACCGCCGCCGACGACCAGTGGCCGTCGTACTGCGGAATGAGGCCTTCCTTGGTCCAGCGCTTGAGCGTCGCCACGGAGACCCCGGCTCGCTCGGCCGCCTCGCGCGCGGTGAGTTCGGTCAACAGAGCCTCGCGCTCACGCGTCGCCGGGCCGGCCGTGAGGCTCAGGCCTCGAGGTGCGGATACTCGGCCGCGACAATGGCGCGGTACTGCTCGAACACCGGTCGTGTGATCGGGAGCAGGGCCAGCGCGGCCTTGATGTCGCCGCCCGTCTTGATGCGACGCCGGGCGATGGCCACCGCGATGTTCTCCTTGCCCTGGAAGTAACGGTTGGCAATCTCGGAGGACATCTTCATCCGGACCTTGGGCGACCAGTCCACGTCGTCCGTCCACTCCCAGTGCAGGTTGGTGCCCTCATCCGGCCGGCCCGCGCGAATGTTGACCACCAGGTCGAGGTCGTCGAACTCGAAGCGCTGGGGAACGTCTGCGTCGCGCAGCTTCGGTCCCATCGTGGGGTCCTCGCTCATGAGCGTGAAGACGCGGTCCATGACCTCGCGAAACTCGGCGGGTGAGCGGAAGCCGGAGGCCATCATCCGCCTCCGCTTCCCATCATCCGCCCCCGCTGCGTCCGGCTCGCGAGCTCCCGCCGGCGCGCCCAGAGCCTCCCCGTCCAGACGGAGACCGGCGCGAGCTCGACCGCGGCGGTCCCGCGGGCAGCTCGGTTACGCGCTGCTCGAGCGCGCGGACGCGGCGCTCGAGCTCCTGGAGCTCGGCTCGCAACGACCGCATGTCATCGGCGGCGGGCGTTCGCAACTCATCCAGGGCGCCGCGCAACCGGCCCGCAGTGTGAGCCAGCTCATCGACCAGCTCCTGGGCGCGGTCACGGGTGGTCTGTGCCTGACCGGCCGCGGCCTGGAAGGTCTGATCGACCGCGTGGCGCAGGGTCTCCGCCGGGGTGCTCCTCTTGGCCATCGCCGGCGGAGTCTAAAGCCAGCTGTCAGCTGGAGTGCGGGCGCGCGGAGGAGGCCGAGCGTCGCGACGACGAGGCTCGGCGCGGGCCCGGCGTGCGTCCCGGCGATGTCCCGGGCGGAGTGGCGATCGTGCCGGCGAGCGAATGCTCGACGTCGAGTCGCTCCTGAGCGCGAGACACCGGCGGCTCGGAGCCGGGAAGCTGGTCGCGCAGCTCCGCCAGTTGCCTACCGAGCACCGCGAGCTGCTCCTCGATGGCGGCCAAGCGCTGATCCGTGGTGGCCCCGGCACCCAATCCGCGGAGGGTGCCTTCGATGCGGTCCATGCCGTCCTCGAGTCCCTCCATCCGCTGGGCCACCGAGCGCAGCCGGCGGGTCAGGCGCTCTATGTCGCCCGCCGAGGGGATGTTGAGCGCACCCATCGCCACCTCCTGCGCCTGGGCCGCCTTTTCCCGCGCGTCGAACGCGCGGGCCAGGGCTCCGTTGATGAGCGGGTTCTCGAGCAGGTCCTGGGCGAGTTTTCCCAGGGCGTCCTCTCCCCTACTGGTGAGACGATCGCGAAAGCCTTCCTGCTGGCCCTCCTGGCTCATGCAGCTCACTCCTCTCTGACCTGCTCTCGGAGAACGCTTCCAGGCGGCCGGGCGCTGGTCGCGGGGCGGGCAGGAAGGCTAACCCATCGGGTGTCGCGCCCGCGGCGGCGCCAGGGCACGCCGACCGACGCGGAACGGTGGAAGCTCACTCTGAAGTTGACGCTTAGTGTGGTGATCCAAGGGCCCGAGGACGGATGAGCCAACCCTCCGATCGAGCTCGACGACCCGCGAGGTGAGCCGGCCCGGGCCGCCGGGTAACCCCCGGAAGGCCAGCCGCCTCCCCGGGCGGGCCCTTCGAGTCGAGCCCGGGCAAAGGAGGATCGGGAGGGGCAATCGTCGTACAAGCGTCCTTGCAGCCGGAGAAGGCCCTACGGTTCCAGATTGCATTTGTCGAATAGCCCATGTAGCGTCCCTCGCCGGTTCCGGTCCAACAGGCTGTTAGGCTCGCCGTGCCAAATCGGCGTTGGATGAGGCCGCGCGCGGGAGGAGATATGCGGTTCGGATGACCAGGCGCAAGCTGCTCATTGGTTTGGTGGTCTCCGGCATCTTTGCCGGATGCTTCAGCGCGGCCGTATTACCGGCCTCGGCCGAGCAGCGCGAGGTCACCGTGACGTACCAGAGCGGGCGCACGGAGACCATGACGGTCGACGTGCCGGCGGGGACTCCGGCGGACAAGGTTCCGGGCGTCGGCAGCGTCACCGACCCCGTCGTCTCGGTCGTCGAGCATGCCATCCCGCAGGTTCAGACGCCCCCTGGCGCGACCACGGCGCCGCCCGCTCCGACTCCCCCGCCCCAGCCCACTCCGCCGCCGAGCGGTCCGGCCACCGCCGGACGTCCCGTGCTCGCCCCCGGCCGCGGCCACGCCCAGCCGACCACCGGACGTCGCAGGCACAAGGCTCAAGCTCAGAATCAGCGTTCGGCCAAGACCGGGGGACAGAACGCTCCGGCTCCGACGCCGGCCAACGCGCCGGTCAAACCGCCGACGCCGGCCAACCCGACGTTCTCCTACTCGCTGCCAGGACCGACGCAACCCGGGGTCCCCAACTTCTTCATCGACAAGTTCCGCGTCCCGCTGTTCCTCCTGCCCATCTACCAGGCGGCCGGAAACGAGTACGGAGTTCCCTGGCAGGTGCTGGCCGCTATCAACGAGATCGAGACCGACTACGGCCGTGACCTGAACGTCTCCTCGGCTGGGGCGGAGGGATGGATGCAGTTCCTGCCCTCCACGTGGGCTCAGTACGGCGTGGACGCCACCGGCAATGGCAAGAAGGATCCCTACAACCCGGCCGACGCCATCTTCGCCGCCGCGCGCTACCTGAAGGCGGCCGGAGCGCAGAAGAACCTGCGCACGGCGATCTTCTCCTACAACCACGCCCAGTGGTACGTCGACTCCGTGCTACTGCGCGCGCAGCTGATCGGGGGCCTGCCCGACACGCTGCTGGGGTCTCTGACGGGCCTCACGCAGGGACACTTCCCGGTCGCGGCCCCGGCGCGCTACGCCGATGACCCGGCCAAGGCCGCTCAAACGGCGAGCACGGCCAAGAACCAGTCCCAGTCGGCCACCAGCCAGGGCGTGCACATCTACGCCCAGCCCGGGTCGCCCGTGATCGCCGTGCAGGACAGCAAGGTGATCGGGATCGGCAACACGCCCACGCTGGGCAACTTCATTCGCCTGCGCGACGCGTACGGCAACACCTACACCTACGGCCACCTGAAGAGCATCGTCTCCACCTACCCGGTGCCCAAGCCAATGAACACCGCCGCGGCGAGCACCGGTAAGCCGGGAGTCGCGCAGGAGCAACGCCCGGGCCGTGGTCAGGGCGCCACAGCGGAGCAGGCCGCAGCCTCGGGCGCCGCAGCTCCGGGCGCCCCGACTCCCGGCGCCGCCGACCAGGCCCCCACGCAGCCCGCCACCGCCGGGCAGCAGCCCGTGGCCACCGCGACCCCCGCGCTCAGCGCGCCCGCCGGACAGGCCGCGCCGAAGACGGCCGCCGCGGCGCCCGCTCCCGACGTGACGCCCGTGGTGACGCTCAAGAAGGAGCGCATGTTCGCCAGCCCGCAGCGACCGGGTGCCTTCCAGGCCGGCGGACGGACGCAGATCGCCACCCAGGCCACGCAGGCCCAGGACACGCCGGGCCAGCCGGTGACCTCCGACCTGTCCTCGTACTTCACCCAGGTGCTCGGCCTGAACAAGTCGGACATGGAGCTCAAGCCGCTTCACACGGGCGCCACCGTGATCGCTGGAACCATCCTCGGACGCATCGGCGTGACCGCTCCGGGCGTTTCGCCGCACGTGCTGTTCGAGATCCGCCCGGGCGGGCCGCACACGCCGCTGATCGACGCCAAGCCGATCCTCGACGGTTGGAAGCTGCTCGAAGCGTCGACCATCTACCGCGCGGCGGGCCAAAACCCCTTCCTGGGATCCAACGCCAAGATCCCGACCGTCGGACAGGTCTTCCTGATGAGCAAGGAGGCACTCCAGCAGCGCGTCCTGCAGGATCCGAACATCTCGATCTACTCGTGTGGCCGGCGTGACGTCGCCAGCGGACTCGTCGACCGGCGCCTCCTGGCCGCCCTGGAGTTCCTGTCTGTGTCCGGATTCAAGCCCACGGTGAGCTCGCTTGTGTGCGGGCAGAACTCCGCGTCGCAGACCCCGACCGGCACGACCGGTTCGACCGGGCCGCAGAACGCCGGTGCGCCCTTGCCCGTCGCCACGCCCGATACCGTGACCGAGCACGCCTCCGGCAACGCCATGACGATCACCAAGATCAACGACATCCCGATCGCCGGTCATCAACAGCAGGGGAGCATCGCCGACGTGGTCATCCGCCGGCTGCTCACACTCCAGGGCTTCTACAAGCCCTACCAGATCGTCAGCAAGCTGTCCTACCCGGGGACCGACAACACGATCAGCCTGCCCGATCACGCGGACCGCGTCGAGGTCGCGTTCCTCCCGCTGTTCAGCGACGACCCCAAGCTGGCCAAGCAGGTCAATTCGGTGCTCAAGCCCAACCAGTGGATCAAGCTCATCGACCGCCTGCGTCAAATCCCCAACCCCTCCGTTCCCCTCAAGCCCTCCAGCGCGGCCATCCCCAGCGGCAACGGCGGCTGACCGCCCGGGCGACTGACAGCGGCGCGGGCGCCGGCGGGGCAGGACGGTGACCGACCCCGCCGCGTTCTCATTCGTGCAGTTCGAGTTCGCGTCGGCGATCGGTCCTCCCGATGGCCGCTACGTCATGCGCACGCCGGGCCAGGCCGAGGCCGACCGGGTGCTCGTCCTCCAGACGCTGGGAGCGATCCAACGCCACCGCGTCCGCGGGCGGCGGCCGCGCTCCGCCGCCCCCGAACCTGAGCCCGTGTCGGTGAGCACGACCCGAGCGACCGTGATCGCCGCCCAGCCCTTCGCCAGCACCGAGGCGGCGACCACCTGGCTCGAGCGGGGCGACTTCGAGGAGCACGCGCGGGCAGGCCTGACCGCGCTCAACCAGGCGATCGCCGCCCATCGAATCGCGGCTCAGGATCCCTCGGCGCGCGATCTCTCGGCCGAGCAGGCGCTCGTCATCCGCGCCGGCTACGGAGCGGGCGAGCAAGTCGCCGACGGTCGCTGGAGCGCAGCGCGCGAGCTGACTCCGGCCGCGGGCAAGCGTCCGCGGCGCGAGGCGGCGCTGCGCTCGCAGGAGCGCCTGGCGGCTCTGCTCGGGGGGCGCGACCGGGCGCTGGCTTGCGAGGAACCCACGCTCGCGGCTCGAGCCGCCATGGACGGCGGGCGCCTGCGGGTGGCGGCGCTGATGCTCGACGTGGCCCTCCGCGCGGCCCTGACCGAGCTGCCCGCCAGCGGGGAGACGGCACGCCTGCCCGAGCGGATCGCCGAGCTCTCGCAGCAGCGGGCCACGGTCGCCGCCGCGGCCGAGTCGGCGTTGCGGGGAGAGCTCGACGAGGACCAGGAAGCCGGCGTGCGCCACACGCTCGCGCGCCTGGAAGCGGCCCTGCGGGCGCGGTCCGCCGCCGGGCCCTGGCGGTGAAGCGGGGCAGAGCCGCTAGAGCGCGGCCAGTAAAGCGTCGAGCTCGTCCACGACGTCGCCGTCGAGCTTGACCTCGGCGAGCTGGTCGGCGGGCGTCGGACTGCGCGTCACCAGGGCCACCCTGCCCCCCGAGGCACGGGTGATGAACGGGAGCTGAGCGACGGGGTAGACCTCGAGCGAAGAGCCGACGCAGAGCAACAGGTCCGCCCGCTCGGCGAGCTCCTGGGCGCGAGCCAGAGCCGCGGCGGGCAAGAGCTCGCCGAACAGCACGACGCCCGGCTTGAGGGGCTCGCCACAGTCGCAGCGCGGCACTCTCTGCGGGTCAACTTCGCGGCGCCCGGCCACCTCATCCAGACCGAACTGCTCCTCGCACGCCAGACAGTCGGAGTGCTCGATGCTTCCGTGCACCTCGATCAGGGTCTGCGTTCCCGCCTTGCGATGCAGCATGTCGACGTTCTGGGTGATCACCGCGTCCAGGTGCCCGCGCCGTTCGAGCTCGGCCAGCGCGCCGTGAGCTCGGTTGGGCTCGCGATCGCGCAGAGTGGCGAAGCGCTCGGCGTAGAACTCCCAGAAGCGCGCCGGGTCTGACAGGAAGGCGTCGATGTGGGCGACCTCCATCGGATCCACCTTCTGCCACAGACCGGTGCCGGGAGAGCGAAAGTCCGGGATGCCCGAGGGGACGGAGACGCCGGCGCCGGTCAGCGCGACCACGGAGCCGGCCTCGCGAACCAGGCGGGCCAGGCGCTCCGGGCGCGTGGGCTCCAGGTCCACCCGGCGCGGCTCGTCGAGGCGGCTCGATCCGGCGGCCACCTCAGGTTCCCCGGAACCGCGGCGTGCGCTTCTGCAGGAAGGCGCCGATGCCCTCGCGCGCATCTTCGCTGCCGAACACGGTGGCGAAGCCCTGCTTCTCGGCCTCGATGCCCTCGTCGAGGTCGCCCTGCGCCGAGACGGATTTGATCTCGCGCACGGCGAGAGGGGCCTGCCCGCCCAGCTTGCGCGCCCACGCCAGGGCGGTATCCACGAGCTCGTGGTCGGGCACGACGCGGTTGACCAGCCCGAACTCGTAGGCGTCCTCCGCCGAGATCGGCTCGCCGGTGAGGTTCATCTCCAGCGCCTTGGCCTCGCCGACGAGCCGCGGCAGGCGCTGGGTTCCGCCGAATCCCGGGATGATGCCGAGGTTGATCTCGGGCTGCCCGAAGCTCGCCGAGCGGGCGGCGAGGCGAAAGTCGCAGGCCATCGCCAGCTCGCAGCCACCGCCAAACGCGAGCGCGTTGACGGCGGCGATGGTGACGATCGGCGAGCGCTCGAACCCCCGCAGCAGGGCGTGGCCCGCGTCGAGCAGGCTGCGTCCCTTGGCCTCGTCCATCTGGGTGAAAGCCTTGATGTCGGCGCCCGCACTGAACAGCATCGGGTTCGCCGAGGCGACGATCAGCGCCCGCACGTCCGAGCGCGACTCGAGGTGCTCCCAGATCCGGGTGAGCTCCTCGATCACCTCGGGAGAAATCGAGTTGGCCGGGGGGCGGTCGAGCCAGGCGATGGCGGTCGCACCGCGGATCTCGAGCTTGACCGCGCCGCCCTGATCGAACCCCTCGTCGGGACGCGGATAGGGGAAGAAGCCCTGACCGGACTTCTGCCCCAGCCGGCCCTGGGCCACCAGCCGGCGCAGGATTCGCGGCGGCGCGTAGTGCTCACCCCAGTCGCGCTGGGCGCGCTCGAGCGCCGCGAGCACCGCGTCCAGCCCGGTGGCGTCGGCGCGCGCGAAGGGAGGCGGGATCAGCCCCGCTCCCGCCATCATCCCCAGGTCGATCTCTCGCGTGCCGGCCACGCCCTCCTCCACCAGCAGGCACGCCTCGACCAGCGCCTTCAGGGCGAAGCGGTCGACGAGCTGGTGCTCGGCCAGCTCGCTGCTGGCGTCGACCGTCCCGGACGCCGCGGACGGCGTGCCAGACGTGGACTCAGTCTCGGCTGTGCTCATAGAACCCCTTCCCGCTCTTGGCGCCCAGATGACCCTCGCCGACGAGCTCGCGCATCCCCTGATGGACGTAGAAACGGTCTCCGTAGGAGGCCTGCAGGTGCTCGGCCACATGCAAGACCGTGTCCAGTCCCAATAGGTCGGCGAGGTAGAAGGGCCCCATGGGCGCGGCTCGCGACTCGGCCACGAGCTTGTCGATGGCGTGCGGGTCGAGTTGCTCGGCCTCCTGCACGCGCCAGATCTCCGACGCGGCCGAGTTGAGGATGCGGTTGACCACGAAGCCCGGGACTTCGGCGCAGGTGATCGGCATCTTGCGGATGCGCTGCGCGAAGCTGCTCGCCGCCTGCAGCGTCTCGGGCGACGTCTCGTCGCCCTCGATTACTTCGATCAGGCGCATGACCGAAGCGGGGTAGAAGAAGTGAAACCCGACGATCTGGTCAGGTCGCGAGGTGGACTCCGCCATTTCGGTGATCGACAGCGACGAGGTGTTGGACGCCAGGATCGCGTGACCCGGAGTGACGACATCCAGCTCGTCGAACACCGCGCGCTTGACCTCCATCCGCTCGGGGACCGCCTCGATGACGAAGTCGACGTCGCCGAAGCCGTCGTAGCTGAGCGATCCCTCGATGCGGCCCAGGACCGCATCGAACTGGGCGTCGGCCTGCTCCCGCGTGAGCTTCTCCTTGGAGACCAGCCCGTCGAGCTGGGCCCGGGTCACCGAGCGCGCCTTCTCCAGGCCCGCGTCGACGAATCGCTGCTCGACGTCCTTGAGCACGACAGGAACATCGGCGGCGGCGAGCACCTGGGCGATCTCCCCACCCATGGTCCCGGCCCCCACCACCCCGGCTTTGAAAATGAACATCAAGCGGAATCTATCTATCCAGCTCGAGCTCGGCGGCCAGCTCGCGCCCGAAGCGCTCGAGCGTGCGATTCAGCGACTCGCCCAGCGCCCGCCGGATGAACAGCAGGTCCACGACGAGAGCTCCGGGACCGCCCCTCTTGAGCCGGTAGTCGAGCGTCAGCGCCACGCCCACGCCTCCCTCGAGCTCCTCGAAGTCCACCCGCTGGCGACCCCGGAGGCGCTCGTCCTCCACCTCGAGCTCCTGCCCCACAGCCGGCTCGTAGGAGACCACCCTCTCGACCACGCGCCCGCGTCCTCGCGGAGGCGACTCCCACACCACCACCGCACCCGGAGCCGGCCACTCGCCCTCGACCCGGACCACGTGACCGAACCCATCCACCCACGAGGGCCAACGGACGGGGTCGTACCACAAGCGCTCGGCCGCCGCCCGAGGGCCGCGAAAGTCGCGCGAGCGCTCGACGGAGGACATCGGTGCGCCGTCCCTCAGTCCCCGCCACTCGGGCGGGGAGAACCGGTGGGTGCGGGCGTAGCGGGTGTGGATGAGGTGGGTGCGGGCGTCATCGCGCCGAGCAGGGCCCGGCGTATCTCCTCGACGCTGGCCGACACCCGGTCCAGGTGGGGCAGCACCGCGACCAGCATGCGGTCACGCTCGTCCGCGCCGGCCTCGGTGAGGCGGTAGAAGCGGCGACTGCGGCGCTCGGGGTGCTCCCACTCGCCTCGGACGAGCCCGCGGCTCTCGAGCGAACGCAGGAGCGGGTACATGGTGTTGGGGTTGACCAGCAGCAGTCCGCCCGTCAGCCGGGGGATGCGTTCCATAAGCTGGTGGCCGTAGGAGGCCTCACCCGAGAGGCAGTGCAGTACGAGCAGGGGCAGCAACCCGGCCCGGCGCAGATCACCTACCAGCGGGTCGGTCGTACCCGGCCCGCCCGCGCGCTCGTCATCGCCGGCCAACGCACCGTCGGACTCCGGGTCTCGCGCCCCGGCCGCCGCCCGCGCCTCCTGCACCGACGCCACCCGGACGACCGCCTTCTCGGTCGATCGAGCGCGGCCCATGCGAAGAATTATGATCGCCCGGCGGCGGCGGGCCCCCGGACGATCGGGCGGCCGTGGGCCCCCCAACGATCGGGCGGCGATGGGCCCGACCGATCAGACGGCGGTCACGGCCACGGATCAGGCAGCCGCCGCTGCCGGCTCCTCCACCCGGCGCGGTAGAAGCGTCTCGCGCGCGATGACCAGACGCTGGATCTGAGCGGTGCCCTCATACAGCTGCATGATCTTCGCGTCGCGCATGAGCTTCTCGACCGGGTACTCCTTGATGAAGCCGTAGCCACCGTAGACCTGCACGGCGTCGGTGGTGATCCGCATCGCCGCATCGCCGGCAAAGCGCTTGGCGTGCGAGGACAGCAGCGTGTTGCGTTCGCCATTGTCGAGTTGCACCGCCGACTTCCAGGTCAGCAGCCGCGCGGCCTCGATGTCGGTAGCCATGTCGGCGATCATGAACTGGATCGCCTGGTGCATGGCGATCGGGACTCCGAACTGGATGCGCTCCTTGGAGTACCCGACCGCGAACTCGAACGCGGCGCGAGCGATGCCCACCGCCATCGCCGCCACCCCCGGGCGGGTGCGGTCGAGCGTCATCATGGCGATCTTGAAGCCGTGGTTCTCCTCGCCGATCAGATGGTTGGCGGGGATCTCGACATCGTTGAAGCTGATCGTCGCGGTGTTGGACGCCCGCTGACCCATCTTGTCCTCGTGCTTGTCGACCACCACACCGGCGTCGCGTGGGACGACGAAGGCAGAGATGCCGCGGTGGCCGGCGTCCTTGTCGGTCTTGGCGTAGACCGTGTACCAGTTGGCGTACTCGCCGTTGGTGATGAAGCACTTCGAGCCGTTGATGACCCACTTGTCGCCCTTGCGAACGGCGGTGGTGCGCATTCCCGAGACGTCGGATCCCGCGTCCGGCTCGGTGAGGCAGAACGAGGCCAGTAGCGGCTCCTCGGTGAGGCGGCCGAGGTACTCCTTCTTGATCTCCTCGGAACCGCCGATGAGCACCGGGGTGACGGCCAGGCCGTTGCACCCCAGCGTTGTCTGGATCCCGGAGCACCCCCAGGAGAGCTCCTCCTCGATCAAACATCCATCGAGGTAGGTGGCCCCCGGTCCCCCGTACTCCTCGGGCAGATGGGTGTTCATGAGACCCACCTCCCAGGCCTTGTTGATGATGTCCTCGGGCCAGGTCCCGTCCTTGTCGTACTCCCAGGCCACCGGACGGATCTCCTTCTCAGCGAAGTCGTGGGCCAGCTCGCGCAGGCTCTTCTGCTCGTCGGTCAGTGTGAAATCGACCACTGTTCTGGCGTCTCCTTGTGATCCGAGGACGCGGCCCGGCCGGCGGGCTCGATCTGGGAGCCCCCTCGCCGGGTCGCGAAACCAGGCGGTAGATTGACTAGTCAGTCAATGTTTGTACCCACAAGGTTAGCCGAGCACTCGGGCGCCGGCAAACATGACCGCCAGGGCCCGGGTTTTCGGGGCTTGCGAGCGGATCTCGAGGGGGGCGCTCAGGAGGTCGGCCCTCAGCGCAGGACGAGCCAGACGGCGACGCCGCCGAGCGCGATGGCGGCCGCGGTGACCATGACCAGCCCGATTTGCTCGGGGAAGATCGCCGGCCGCCGCGGGGCCAGGCTTCGCCTGCGAAAGCGTCGCCACATGCGGGACAATGCTCGCATGCCATGCGCTCCGCCCAGACGGTGCGGGCAGCGACCCGGGC
>DASZHF010000168.1:0-4617 GCA_035938095.1 Solirubrobacteraceae bacterium | reverse complement strand
CCGAGCAGACGATCCGCGACGAGCGCGACCGCACGCGCGAGCACTCGCCGCTCGCTCCCGCAGAGGGCGCGGTGGTGATCGACACCACCGGCATGGCGTTCGCGGACGTGGTCGGCCGGATCAGCGCGCTCGTCCGCGACGCGACCGGGTGCTGCTCGACGGTCGCGACGTCAGTGAGCAGATCCGCTCCCCCGAGGTCTCCGAGGCGGCTTCCCGCGTGGCGGCGGACCCCGGCGTGCGCGCCGCGCTGGTGGCGCGGCAGCGCGAGCTGCTGGGCCGGGGCGATTGGGTGGCCGAGGGGCGGGACATCGGCACCGTCGTGGCGCCCGACGCCGAGGTCAAGGTGTTCCTGACCGCCGACCCGCAGGAGCGGGCGCGCCGCCGCGCCGCCGAATTGGGCGCCGACGAGCAGACGGTGCTCGCCGAGCAGGCGCTGCGAGACGAGCGCGACCGCACCCGCGCGCACAGTCCGCTGACGCCCGCGCCCGGCGCCACCATGCTCGACACGACCGGGCTCTCAGTGCCGGAGGCGGTCGAGCGGGTGCTCGAGCTGGCCCACGGCGTGCAGGGAGCCGCGCCGCGAGCGCCCGAAGCCGAGGTTCCGCGATGAGCATCCCCAAGGTCGCGGTGATCGGCTACCCCAACGTCGGCAAGTCGTCCCTGATCAACCGCCTGGCCCGCACGCGCGAGGCCGTCGTCCACGAGCGCCCCGGGGTCACGCGCGATCGCAAGGAGCTGCAGTGCGAATGGAACGGCCGCACGTTCACGCTGATCGACACCGGGGGCGTCGACCTCACGGACCCCGATCCCCTCGCCGAGTCGATCCGGGCCCAGGCTCGGGCGGGCCTGGCCGATGCCGACGTCGCGCTGCTCGTCGTAGACGTCCGGGCCGGCCTGAGACCGGGCGACGAGGAGCTTGCCGATCTGCTGCGACGCTCGGACCGGCCCGTCCTGGTGGCCGCCAACAAATGCGACGTCCTCGGCGACGTTCCCCTGGCCGCCGACTTTCACCGACTGAGGCTGGGCGAGCCGCAGCCGGTCTCCGCCACCCAGGGCCTGGGGACGGGCGACCTGCTCGACCGCCTGGTCACGGCGCTGCCCCCCGATGACGCTGGCCGCGACGCCGATCCGATGCCAGGCGAGGCGGTCCGGCTGGCGATCATCGGCCGCCCCAACGTCGGAAAGTCATCGCTCGTCAACCGCTTCACGGGGACCGAGCGCGTGATCGTCTCCGAGCACGCGGGCACGACGCGTGACGCCATCGACACGCCCGTGCGTTTCGACGGGCGGGAGCTCATCCTGATCGACACCGCCGGCCTGCGCCGTCAGGCGCGCGTGTCCGAGTCGCTCGAGTACTACACGGCATTGCGCTCGCGCCAGGCGGCCGAGCGCGCCGATGTGGCCATGGTGGTGTGCGACTCCCAGGACGGCGTCACCGCCCAGGACCTGCGCATCGCCGATCTGGCCATGCGGTCCGGGTGCGCCACGCTGCTGGTGCTCAACAAATGGGATCTCGCCGGAGACGTCGCCGACCTCGACCACGAGCGCGCTCGGGTGGCCCAGAAGTTGCGCCTGCGCCCGCGGGTGCTCACCGCCAGCGCGCTCACCGGCCGTCACGTGACCCGTCTGCTGGCCGAAGCCGTCGTGCTCGCGGACCGGGCCCGGGGCCGGATACCGACCCCCGACCTAAACCGCTTCCTGTCCGAGCTCACCCAGGCCCGCCAGCCTCCGGCCAAGCAGGGCCACCGCCTGAAGCTGCTCTACATGGCCCAGGTCGGCGAGCGGCCCCCGCGCTTCGCCATCCAGGTCAACTCGCGGGCCCGGGTGACGCGCGACTACGCCTACTTCCTCGAGAACCGGCTCCGCGACCGCTACGGGATGGACGGAGTTCCGCTGGTGATCGACTTCGTGCAGCGCGGCGGCCGGCGCCGCGATCGGGCGGCGTGAAGGCCGCCCGGGGCTGCTTGACTGTTTTCCCTTCCCGCGCCTGTCCCGGATCCGCGCGGAAGACCCCAACAAGTCCCGCCCGCCGTGCGTCACCCCCACCGTCCCCGTAGCTCGTACCGCCGCGGTGCCCTGCTCACCGCGACCCTCCTTGCCGCCGGCGCCCTGCTGGCTGGCTGCGGCGGCGGCGACACGCCTCCCGCCAGCGGGGCCGCCCGGCTGGTTCCCGCCGGCGCGCTCGTCTACATGCACCTGTCGACGGATCCGTCGCGCGCCGCGGTCCAGCGCGCCAACGCGCTGGCCAACCACCTTCCGGGTTATCCGGGGCTCATCAACTCGCTCGTTCACCGGTTGTCCGCGTCGGGGGCGCCGCTCGACCCGCGCCACGACGTCCGGCCCTGGCTGGGACGCGAGGCGGCGCTGGCTCTACTCAACACCGGGGGCAGGACCGCGAGCTCGCTGATCCTGCTCGACATCTCGGACCGGCGCAAGGCGCAGGCCTTCCTGGCCCGGGCGGGCGGCACCGGGATCGGGTCGCTGTATCGCGGCGTGGGGATCATCCCGTACGGCTCGGTGCAGGCCGCCTTCGTGGGCCACTACCTCGCCCTCGGCCAGCTCGCCAGCCTGCACAAGGCCATCGACCTGGCTGCCGGTCGCGGCCGCTCGCTGGTCTCGGATCCCGGCTACATCCGCGCCACCGCAGGACTCCCGGTCGGACGCGTCCTCGACGGCTACCTGACCGTGGAGGGGATCCGGCGCCTGCTCGGCCCCCGGGGCGGGATCCTGGGAGCGGTCGCCACCCTGCTGGACCAGCCCGCGCTCCAGGCCACCGGACTGGCGCTGAGCGCGGTGGACGGTGGGGCCCGCCTGCACGTGGTCAGCGTGCTGGATCCCCGCCAGCAGCGCTCGTCCCCGAGTCCGTTTCGCGCGTTCAGCCCGTCGCTGGCCTCCGCGGTCCCCGGTAACGCGCTCGCCTACCTGGGGGTCGCGGGCCTGGACCGCGCCCTGGGGCGCCTGCTGAGCGCGGCCGGGGGAAGCCCGGGACTGCTGGGGGCTCTGGTGGCCCGCGTTCGCGGCGTGCTCGCCCGGGGAGCCAACGCCAGCCTCGGACGCCAGCTGGCGGCGCTGTTCAGCGGCGAGGTAGGCCTGTGGATCGCCCCGCACCTGCCCGCGCCCACGCTCGCGGTGGTGGCCCACGCTCCCGATGAGAGCGCCACCCGCCTGGCCCTGGCCCAGCTTCAGGGCCCCCTGGCCCAGCTGTTCGCCCCGCCCACCCGGGGCGGCGGCGTGGCCCCGGTGTTCACGCAGACGCGCGTGGCCGGCGTCGATGCCTTCTCGCTGCGGCTGACACCCGCCTTCGAGCTCGACTACGCCGTCTTCGACGGCAAGCTGGTCCTCTCCACCAGCCTCGACGCTATTGCGCAGGTTCGCCAGCACCGCACCCCGCTGACCTCCAATCCCGCCTTCCAGCAGGTGGCCGGGGATCATCCCGGGGAGGTCAGCTCGCTAGTCTTTCTCGACCTGGGCCAGCTGCTGAGGCTCGGTGAGCTGACCGGTCTGAACCAGAGCCGTACCTACCTGGCGATTCGAGACGACCTCCAGAAAGTCAGCGCCGTGGGCGAGAGCTCCTCGCCCGGGCAAGGCAAGACGACGGCGGACCTGTTCTTCAAGATTTCGTGACTCGCCGGGGAACCGCAGCGCTGGCGAGCGCCCCGTAAAGGAGCCATGACCGTACTTTCAGACAACGAGTTCCTGTTCACGTCCGAATCGGTTACCGAGGGACACCCGGACAAGATCGCCGATCAGATCTCTGACGGCGTGCTGGACGCGGTGCTGCGCGATGACCCCTACGGGCGCGTGGCCTGCGAGACGCTGGTCAACACCGGTCTGGTGATCGTCTCCGGCGAGATCACCACGGAGACGTGGGTGGACATACCCGACGTGGTGCGCGAGACGATTCGCCGCATCGGCTACGACAACGCCTCCTACGGCTTCGACTGCCACACGTGCGCGGTCATCAACGCGATCGACAAGCAGTCCCCGGACATCGCCCTGGGCGTCGACCAAGCGTACGAGACCCGGCACGACCCCTCAGACGACGACGCGCTGGACGTCGCGGGAGCTGGGGACCAGGGGATGATGTTCGGATACGCCACCCGCGAGACCGACGAGTTGATGCCGCTGCCGATCTCGCTGGCGCACAAGATCGCCCACCGCCTGGCCGAGGTCAGAAAGGGCGAGGTGCTGCCCTACCTGCGCCCGGACGGCAAGACCCAGGTCACGGTGCGCTACCTGGACGGCCAGCCGGTCGAGGTCGAGAAGATCCTGATCTCCACCCAGCACAAGGACGGGGTCGACTGCGAGACGCTGATCAAGCCCGACCTCTACGAGCACGTCATCCACCCGATCCTTCCGCCCCACCTCTACGACGAGAAGAAGCTGCTCAAGAACCTGCTCGTCAACCCCACCGGGCGTTTCGTGATCGGCGGGCCGATGGGGGACTGCGGCCTGACCGGGCGCAAGATCATCGTCGACACCTACGGCGGCATGGCCCGCCATGGGGGCGGCGCGTTCTCGGGCAAGGACCCGTCGAAGGTCGACCGCTCCGCCGCCTACGCCGCGCGCTACGTGGCCAAGAACGTCGTGGCCGCGGGTCTGGCCGACCGCTGCGAG
>DASZHF010000167.1:0-7424 GCA_035938095.1 Solirubrobacteraceae bacterium | reverse complement strand
CCGCCCTGGCCGAGCTGTCGCACCTGGCCCACGTGCGCTCCCGCCAGCAGACCAGCCTCGACATCACCGATCCCTACGACGCCGCCCGCGCGAGCCTGAACCAGGCGCTCGCCCAGCGTCAGTTCCTGCTCCGGCAGCTCGGGCGGGCGAACAACCCCCGTCAGGCCCAGAGCATCCGCATTCGGCTGCGTCTCTTGGCCCACACCATCCAGGACGACCAGCGTGGCCTGGCCCGCCTGGGTCGGGCGAGCAGCTACGCCGATGTCGGCGTGCTCGTCCAGGGCAGCGGCGCGAGCACCGGCGGGTCTATCGGAGGCTGGAGCCCGGACGACGGGCTCCGGACCGCGCTCGCAGTCCTCAGCGCCACCCTCGTCGTGATCCTCGTCGCCCTCGCGGCGCTGGTGCCGAGCGCGCTCGTGGCGGCCGGCGTCGCGACCACCGTGCGGGCCCTGCGCCGCCGCCGCCGCGAGCAGGCGCTCGAGGGCATCTGAGCCAGCCGCCGCCGCGTCCCCCGCCCGCCGCGCCGCCTCCCCCGCCCCGCCTGCGCTGCGCCACCCGCCCCGCCCACCGGGCGGACCCTCGGGGCCCCGCAGGACGCCTGCGATACTCGAAGCCATGGCGCAGTACAGCCCGGGCGAGACGGTTGACCTGCTCGCCCAGGTGCCGGTGTTCGAGGAGCTCGAGCCGGCCGAGCTCGAGCGCGTGGCCGACGTCTCGGTCCCCCGCCACTTTCCGGTGGGACACGTCGTGTTCCGCGAGGGAGACGAGAGCGACACCTGCTACATCGTCCGCAGTGGCCATGCCCGGGCGATTCGCGAGCACCAGGACGGCCGCTCGATCACGCTCGCGAACTTCGGACCGGGAGACTTCTTCGGGGAGCTGGCCATGTTCGACGACGAGCGCCGGTCCGCCACGATCGAGGCGCTCGATGAGCTGGAGGTCATCGCCCTGCTGGGCCGGGACATGCGCCGTCTGCTGGCCGAGCACTCGGAGATCGCGATCAAGCTGCTCATCGCGCTGGGCCGGCGCCTGCGCGAGACCAACGAGCGGCTGGCCCGGCAGTCCTTCCAGACCGTTCAGAGCCGGGTCGCCACGGTGCTCACCCAGCTCGTCGCTCAGGCTCGGGCCGAGGGGGCGGGCGATGGCGACGTTCTGATTCGCGCCACCCAGGCCGACGTGGCCAAGCTGGCGGGATCCTCGCGCGAGTCGGCCAGTCGCTTCCTGGCCGTGCTCGAGCGCGCGGGGGTGATCACCCAGGGCCGCGGTCGGCTGACGGTCCACGATGCCGGGGCCCTCGAGCGGTATGTCTTCTGAGGGCCGCGGCCGGGGCCGCGCCGCACCCCCCGCGGCCAAGGCGTCGCCCCCGCCCCGCCCCGGCCCCGAGATCTCGGCGGGTGGGGTCGTGCTCCGGGACGGCGAGGTGGTGGTCGTCGTCCCGAAGCGGCGCGCGGCCGACGGCCAGCGCGTGCTCGCGCTGCCCAAGGGACACCTGGACCCGGGCGAGACCCCGGAGCAGGCCGCCGCCCGCGAGGTGCGCGAGGAGGCCGGCGTCGAGGCCGACCTCGTGCGCAAGCTCGGGGACGTGCGCTACTGGTACCAGCGCGATGGCCGCCGGATCCCCAAGGTCGTCTCCTTCTACTTGTTCTCGTATCGCTCGGGGGACCCGGCCGACCACGATCACGAGATCGAGGACGCCCGCTGGATGCCGCTCGACGAGGCGCGCACGGCGCTGACCTACTCCGGAGAGCGGGAGATGATCCAGCGGGCGATGGAGGCCCTCGTGCCGCCCGAGGCGGGCCGCTAGCCGAACGCGTGCCTTTCGGCCGCGCCCTGTCAATCCCATTGCCGGACCGATAGCCTGCGCAGCTAGCGTGCAGGTGCTCAACTTCTACTCGACGCTGTTCGCCGATCAGCTCAAGCGCGGGCGCAAGACCGCCACCATCCGGCTCGGCGACAAGCGCCACAAATACCGCAAGAACCAGCTCGTCCTGGTCACGATCGGCTACCAGCACTCGCCTCGGGAGAAGATCTTCGAGGCCGTTATCGACCAGGTCGACGTGATGCGCATCCAGGACCTCTCGCCCCGGGACATCGAGCACGACAACCCGGAGTTCCGCCGCCACGAGGAGCTGGTCCACTTCCTCGAGCAGATCTACGGCCGCTCGGTCTCTCTGGACGACACCGTGACCGTCGTGCGCTTCTCCCAGATCCTGGACACGCCACCCACCATCACCGAAGCCGTCCGCGGCTTCGGCGGGGCCCAGAACTAGGAACTACAACTAGGCCCGCCGCCCGCGCCCGCGCCCGCGCACCCGCGTCCGGGGGCGGGTCTTGCCGGCGCAGCGGGTGAAGTGGCGCACGCTCACCACCCGCTTGCCCTTCGTGGTGAACGCCACGATCCGGACCGTGAACTGCCGGCGGCCGGGAGGAGCCACCACCTGCACAGAGCGGATGCGCCGGCCCCGGATGGTCCGCGGGCGACCGCCGGACACGCGATAGGTGACCCGGGTGACCCGGCCGTTGTTCTGGTGGACGACGAACCGGATCGCCCGTCCGCTCACGCACCCCCCGGGGCCCAGGCCGCCCGCGCTACCCAACGCGCTGGCCCCGGCGCCGCCCCCGGGGAGCTCCTCGCCGGGGGCGCTCCAGTTGTTGGGCGCCGGATCCGCGCGGCAGGGCTGGTTGCGCAGCGTGTCGCACCCGGGCAGCGGGGCCTGAGCGCTCTCGCCCGCCAGCTGGCCCACCACCAGGCGAGAGGGGTGGGCCGGATCGTGGAGCACCGTGTTCTGGGCGGACCCACCCAGCGGGGTGAACGCCCAGAACCCGGTGTGGCCGGTGGGAGCCTCGATCCACAACCGCAACCGCGAGCCCTTGCGGAAGGCGTGAGCGAACGGGAACACCTCCAGTCGCATCAAGGTGGGCTGACCGGGCACCAGCGGCTGGGCGTCGGCTCGGAGGTGGGTCTCGTAGGGACGCAGCGCCGTGGACAGGGCCGGATCGAGCTTGCGGTGCGACGCGCGCAGCCACCCGCGCTGCACATACGTCTCCTGCCCGTCGGGCCGGACCTCGGTGACGGTGGCCTGCAGGTCGGTGTCGGTCGCCGTGCTCGACAGCCACAGGTCGAGGCTGGCCGGCCCGGCCACAACCAGGTCGCGCGACAGCGGCGCGCTCGTATAGGCAAGCGCCCCGCCGGGCGGCACGGCCCCCTTCCACGCCAGCTGCCCGGTCGAGTAGCCCGACGACCCCACCTGCATGGCCGGGCCCGGCTCGGCCACGTCCGAGGACGGCTGCGGGTAGTTGTAGGTGTCCCCGGTCTCGGACGAACCGGGTGGGTGCACGCTCAGGTGGCCGCTGGCGCCCAGGTACAGGGGCAGCGGCGTGGCGCCGAGAGCGTTGATGGAGGACCGGGCGATGTTCCAGGCCGGCTCGTTGGTGTGGCCGTTGCGGTCGAGCGCGGTCTCCATGGCCAGTGTCAGGTGGGGGACGCGGCTCTCGAAGCTGTTGGCCACCCCGCGCACGAAGTGGTCCAGGAAGTCGAGGATCATCTGCTGGTCGGAGGCCGACGACAACGGGCGGCCGTGGTTGCCATTGCTGAAGTTCGCCCACACCAGGTTGGGATTCCCGAACAGTCCTCGCGAGTCGAAGATCCGGGCCGGGAGCTGCTCGTCCTGCCACTGGTTGAACAGGAAGGCGGGGACCTGGATGTTGTGAAAGCCCGCGTTGGGCGCGCGCTGAATCCACTTGCCGTTGGAGTCGTCGTCGAACGGGTTCTGCACGATCAGCGTCGGTATGAACGTGTCGGGGCTCGCGTTGGCCCCTTCGTGCTGGGTGTAGTTGATGGCGCACTGGGGGTCCGGGTCGCTCGTCACCACCTGGGCGTAGGAGCCCTTCTGGAGCGCGGTCCAGCCGAAGGTGAAGTCGTACTCGAGGATCCCGCCCGGGTAGGCGACGTCGCGATACAGGTCCGAGGTGGCCGAGTCGGGCGTGATGGCGACCAGGTGAGGCGGCCGGTCGGCGGCGGTCAGCAGCTGGGTGATCGCGCCGAAGCTCGTGCCGATCATGCCAACCCGGCCATCGGACCACGATTGACGGGCCGCCCACTCCACCGCGTCGTACCCGTCGGTGCCCATGGTGGGGGCGAACGGGTC
The DNA here is from genome assembly GCA_035938095.1 of Solirubrobacteraceae bacterium. Taxonomy (GTDB): domain Bacteria; phylum Actinomycetota; class Thermoleophilia; order Solirubrobacterales; family Solirubrobacteraceae; genus AC-64. The sequence goes on along the minus strand of DASZHF010000167.1, from coordinate 3,276 downwards.
GAACTGGCCCTGCGAGCACCCCGTCCCCCGGACCGACACTCCGACCATCGCGTACCCGCGGGCCAGCAGCCGGGCCTGATAGACCGATACCCCGTTGTCGGAGGGGTCGGAACCGGCCCCGTAGCCCTCGTAGTTGATCAGCACCGGGAACCGGCCCGAGCCGTCGGGCCGGAGAACCGAATAGCGCAGCTGGGTGCCGTCGCGGGCGGTGATGAAGCCCTGCTCGCTGGTCGCCGCCCGAGCGAGGCCCGGCGCCCCGGCGGCCAGGGCAAGCCCAACCGCCAGCCCCGCTCCCGCCGCCACCAACCGTCTGACCACCTGCGCTCCCCTGTTTCCGCGATCCGCCCCCGCCGAGAGCCTACTTGTCGCCCGCCGCTCTGGGCGCCGCCCCCGGCCCTTGGCAGTCCCGTCCGATGAGTGCCAAAGCCCGCGCCCACGCGCTATAGTGACCCCCGCGGGGGCTGGCACTCTCCATCCGAGAGTGCCAATTTGACCCCCGGCCTACTACCCGTACCAGCAAGTCTTCCGTCTCACTCTCGTGGAGGTTCGATGGCGACTAAGAAAACGAAGCTCAAGCCTCTGGGCGATCGGCTGATCGTCCAGGCGATCGAGGAGGAGGAGACCACCGCGAGTGGCATCGTCCTCCCCGATACCGCCAAGGAGAAGCCTCAGAAGGGCAAGGTCCTCGCCGTCGGCGACGGCAAGGTCAACGAGGACACCGGCAAGCGGACGCCGCTGGACGTATCCGAGGGCGATGAGGTCCTCTACAGCAAGTACGGCGGCACCGAAATCAAGGTCGATGGCGAGGACCTTCTCGTGCTCCGCGAGTCCGACGTCCTCGCCCGGGTCGAGTCCTGACCGAGAACGAGGACCATAAGGAGAACTAGAGAAACATGGCTCACAAGGAACTGAAGTACGACGCCGAGGCGCGCAAGGCGCTCGAGGAGGGCGTGGACGCCGTGGCCAACGCGGTCAAGGTCACGCTCGGACCCAAGGGCCGCTACGTCGTCTTGGACAAGAAGTTCGGCGCCCCGACCATCACCAACGACGGTGTGACCATCGCCCGCGAGATCGAGGTCGAGGACGTCTTCCAGAACCAGGGCGCCCAGCTCGTCCGCGAGGTGGCCACGGCCACAAACGACGTCGCGGGTGACGGGACGACGACGGCCACCGTGCTGGCTCAGGCGATTGTTCGCCAGGGGCTGAAGAACGTGGCGGCGGGCGCCAACCCGCTGGGGCTCAAGCGCGGCATCGAGCAGGCCGTCGACCAGGCGGTGGACTCGATAAAGACGCAGTCCAAGGAGATCGCCGGCAAGGACCAGATCGCGCGCGTGGCGAGCATCTCGGCCGCGGACGACGAGATCGGCGATGTGATCGCCGACGCCATCGACAAGGTCGGCAAGGACGGCGTGGTCAACGTCGAGGAAGGCCAGACCTTCGGCATGGACCTCGAGTTCACCGAGGGCATGCAGTTCGACAAGGGCTACATCTCGCCCTACATGGTCACCGACCAGGACCGCATGGAGGCGGTGCTCGAGGACCCCTACATCCTGATCGCCAACCAGAAGATCGGCTCGGTGCGCGACCTGCTGCCGGTGCTCGAGCAGACGATCCAGTCGGGCAAGCCGCTGCTGATCATTGCCGAGGACGTCGAGGGCGAGTCGCTGGCCACCCTGGTGGTCAACAAGCTGCGCGGCACGTTCACGGGCGTAGCGGTCAAGGCGCCGGGCTTCGGCGACCGCCGCAAGCGCATGCTCGAGGACATCGCCATCCTCACCGGTGGTGAGGTGATCACCGAGGAGATGGGTCTCAAGCTGGAGAACACCCAGCTGTCCCAGCTCGGACGCGCCCGCCGCGTGGTGGTAGCCAAGGACACGACCACGATCATCGACGGCGCCGGCGACTCCGACGGGATCAAGGGCCGGATCAACCAGATCAAGCTCGAGATCGAGAACACCGACTCGGACTTCGACCGCGAGAAGCTCCAGGAGCGCCTGGCCAAGCTCTCCGGCGGCGTGGCGGTGGTCAAGGTCGGTGCCGCCACCGAGACCGAGATGAAGGAGAAGAAGCACCGCGTCGAGGACGCCCTGCAGGCCACCCGGGCGGCGCTCGAGGAGGGCATCGTGCCCGGCGGCGGCGTGGCTCTGCTGGCCGCGGCGAACGCGATCAAGGCCGACGCGATCGTTGACGAAGACGAGCGCACCGGCGCGCGGATCGTGCTCCGCGCCCTTGAGGAGCCGCTACGCCAGATCGCCGAGAACTCCGGCCTGGAGGGATCGGTGGTCGTCAACGACGTGCGCAAGGCCAAGAAGGGCCAGGGCCTGAACGCCGCCACCAACCAGATCGAGGACCTGGTCGCGGCCGGGATCATCGACCCGGCGATGGTGACGCGCTCTGCGCTGCAGAACGCGGCCTCGATCGCCAAGAACATCCTCACCACCGAGGCGATCGTCGCCGAGGTCCCCGAGAAGGAGTCGGGCGGCGGCGGCGGTGGCATGCCCGACATGAGCGGGATGATGTAAGGCAAGTCGGTTTAGGCGGCGCTTTCGCGCCGTGAAGAAGTTCCGCAGTGGGGGCCCGGACTAGCGCCGGGCCCCTCGCGTTAAGCGCGCCCTACGCGGAAACAATGCGCCGGCGGTCCCAGATGACGCGACGCTCGCGCCCCCTGAGCCTGAGCTGGCGCTGCCGGCGGTCTCGCTGCTGGCGGCGCTCGGCGACCAGGATAGGACCACGCTCTTCTCCCACCAGGCGTGGCACGAAGAAGTCGTATAGGTAGCTGTAGCGAAAGGCGACCCTGGCAAACGGCAGCCAGTTCGGCGGCACGAAGTGTCTGGGCCGGGACGTTAGGCGCATCGCGCTCCTTCCCGCTGGAGTTTTCGACGCATCCTGAGGATACCCGCCCCCCGGATCCGCTCAAACCCCTGGGCGGGCACGCCCGGTTCTCCTGCCCACCGCTAACCTGCCCTGCCTCCGGGGTGCTGTGATTCCTGTGTCGCTGTCGGTGTGTTGTCAGGCCTGGGGTTCAGGGGCGCGGGTCGCTGCTGGGCTCGGACAGCTACGTGCCGTCGCCGACGAGATCGTGGTGGCAGCGGACGCCCGCGCGGCCCCGGAGGACCTGGCCGCCTATGCGACCGTGGCGGACCGGTTGCTTCGCTACGAGTACCACGGTGCTGGCCGCGACCTACCGTGGCTGCTGGCGCAGTGCTCGGGCGATTGGGTGCTGCGCGTGGATGCCGACGAGCTCGCCAGTCCGATGCTCCTCGCGGTCCTGCCGGA
>DASZHF010000166.1:0-5961 GCA_035938095.1 Solirubrobacteraceae bacterium | reverse complement strand
CGTAGCCCGGGTCACCGCCCGCGACCTCGGTGACCACGCGCTGGCCGCCGCCCTCGCCGATGAAGCGCACCTTGAACCAGAACTTCGCCCGCTCTTCGGAGCTCGGCCCCTGGCCGGAGCTCATCCGGCCCATGAGCCATGTGCGCGACGGGGGCACCTGCGAGAGCACGAACAAGCTCCCGACCCCGCCCGCCAACCCCAACGCCGTGGGCAGGTGCTTGATGGCCAGGTAGTGCCCGTAGGCGAAGTCGGGGCCGTAGCGATCCAGGGCCGTGGCGGACCGCCGCACGATCTGCGGGTCGATCGTCGGCATGGCCACCGCCCAGGTGCCCAGCGAGCCCTCGTAGTGGACGGCGCCCCCGATCGAGCTGATCCGCCGGCCCGGCGGCGGACCGGGCTCGGTGCGCCGGCGCTCGGAGTGCACGGCGGCGAGCTGGCGGACCCGGGAGAACGCGGTCACCGCGGAGTGAAACGTGCCCGCCGAGGGCTTGCCGTTCACGCGCACGAACCCGCGCACCCTGAGCGGCACGCCTTCGGGGAGCTGCTCGACGGTGAACAGGGCACCCAGGTCGTGGGGAATCGAGTCAAATCCGCAGGCGTGCACGATCCGCGCCCCCGACGCTTGGGCCTGCTGGTGATAGCGCAGGTACATTCGGTCCACGAACTCCGGCTCGCCCGTGAGGTCGACGTAGTCGGTGCCCGCCTTCGCGCAGGCGGCGACCAGCGGCTCGCCGTAGTTGACGTAGGGCCCGACCGTGGTGATCACCACCCGCGCGGACTCGGCCATGTCCGCCAGCGACGACTCGTCGCCGACGTCGGCCCGCAGCAGGGGCAGCGCCGCGCACACCGGGTTGATGGAAACGAGCCGGTCTCGGACGGCCTCGAGCTTGGCCCGGTTGCGTCCCGCCAGGCCCCAGCGAACGTCCTCGCCGGCGTGGCCGGCCAGGTACTCGGCGGTCAGCCCACCGGTGAATCCGGTGGCGCCAAAGAGCACGAGGTCGAGCTCATCCTGCGCCGGCACGGGTTGCATCCTGCCACAGCTGGAGCCTGGCTCCAGCCAGCCGCTCATTCCGGCCGACCGCGCGATCGATTTGCAACGGCAAACGATCGATCTGCAATAGCTCCAACTCTTGGCGGAAAGGTAAACTCAGGGTGTCGGACCGGGTGCATCGGCGGAGCGTCCGTTCACCGGCCCCGAGGGGGCTGTCCCAGGACACGGCATGGACTGGATCAGAGCCTTCAGGAACAGATTCGCGTTCCAGCGGAGGCTTGAACATGCGCAACCCCAATCTGGGTGACCGCCCGAAAATAGTGGACGGCCAGACGCTCGCCGAGGTAAGTCGCCGGATAGTGCAGCTCCACGCGGAGTACTACGGGCGGGGTCCCACGAAGGCCCGGAGCGAGTGGATCGGGCCCAACCGGGAGTACCTCATCTGCATCCTCACCGACTGCTTCACCACCGTGGAGCGAACGCTGGTCGAGCTGGGTCGCCTGCAGGAGGTTCGGGCGACGCGTCAGGTCTTCCAGGACGCGATGGCGGACCGCTTCACGAAACTGGTCGAAGAAGCCACCGGTCGCCGCGTCGTCGGCTTCATGAGTCAAGCGAGCCCCGCACCCGAGATGGTCACGGAGTTCTTCGTGCTGGAGCCCGAATCATCAGCGTCTGAGGATGACGCCGGGGCCGACGCCGCACCGGACTCCGAGACTGCCAGCTGACGCCGGTCGTCGAGATCGACTCGCTAGCGCCCGCTCAGCCTCGTCGGCCGCCGGCGATGGCCGGTCTGGTCCAGGCGCCCGGTAATCTCCGCTTCCCAAATGGCCGACCGAAAGCGCAAGTCCAAGCCGATCTACACCGCGGATGCCAACATCCCCGGGGCGTTCGAGGGCGAGACGATCACCCGGCGCCGGTTCATGACCGGCAGCGTGAATACGGCGGGAGCGGTGGCGGCGGCGGCGTTCACCCTGCCCGCCCTGGGCTTTGCCCTCGGTCCCGTGTTCAAGCGTCAGCGCGGCTTCTGGCAGGACGTCGGGCCGGCGTCGCGGTTTCCGGAGTCGACCTACGTTCCGGTGATCATCACCCTCACTCCGGGTATCGGGGAGGCGGGCAAGTCGACCGCCTATGTGCGCAAGCACAACGCGTCGATCGATGGGCCCGTCAAGGACCAGTACGACCGTTTCATCGCGGTCTCGACTCGCTGCGCACACGTCGGCTGCCCGGTGCGGTTCGTCGCGGCCTCGGGAGAGTTCATCTGTCCGTGCCACGGCGGCGTCTATGACTTTCGGGGCATTCGCATCGGTGGCCCTCCGGTCCGGCCGCTCGATCGCTTCTTCACCCGCCTGACCAACAACGGCCGGGTGCTGCTCGGCCCCCGCTTCAGCGTCAACTCCCATCTCAGGCGCTTCTCGCCCCGGGACCCCGGAGAGTCCCTCGACGGGATCGGGCAGTACCTCTACCCGCGCCGCTTCACCACCGCCAACCTGCCCAAGTAGCCCCGCGCCGCGAGCGTCCGGGGGGAGTCGGAGCGGAGGCGCAAGCCGTCCGGGCGCAAGCGCGACCGTCGGACAGGAGCCCGACAGTGCTCCGTGGCGGCATTCGCCCACTGGTGGGAATAGATCGGGGCCCACGGACGTCATTCAAGGTGAACCGATCATGCAGACACCGAACGTGACTCCAGAGCATTCGTTCCCGACAGCGCACCCCGCGCAACTGGCCACGAGACTGAGACGCGCGAGCGCGGAGGGAGCTCCCACAGAGCTCACCGAGCTGCGCTGGCTCGAGGCCTATGAGGAGGCGGAGCGGGGCTGGCGGCCAATGCCCGCCTTGCCGTCGGGCTACGGGCGCAGCCACACGGACTGGCGCGCCGCCGCCTGAAGGCGTCGCCAGTGTGGCGACGCGCGGTCAGTTCGGCGACAGGAGCGCGAGCTCCTGAGCCAGGAGCGCGTCCTGCGGGAGATCTTCGTCGAGTCTGGAGATCTCCAGAACTCCGTAGAGATATTCGCGAGTGGCGTGCAGGCTGCCATCGGCGCCGTCCGTGACGCCGCGGAAGATTGGATAGAGCCCGGCTGGGAGGGAGGGAAGCATGTGTTCGGGAGGCGGTTGCGAGGGGCCTTTGGGAGGAATGTTCGCCTGATAAGACGCCCCACCTGCCAAGAAACTTCCCTTAAGCCTCGGAGTACTCAGCGCCGGCCGCGGCGTTATAGGACGTCCAATCGTGACCGTCGGCGCTGGCGAGCTGGATGAGCTGAGACGCGCCGGCACGAGAGCTCGAGAGGATGCAGGTGTGGCCGCCGCGCTGCCAGGTGACCACGGCCCGAGTGCCGGTAGCGAGCGCTTGGTAGGTGACCCCGCCGCGCACGACGGTTCGGGCGGGCCCCGTCACCGTCAGCGGGCGTCCGGAGACGATCGTGTAACCGATCTGGGCGTCCGAGCGGTTGGCGTAGAACACGGTCACGGCCTGGCGACCGGCCAGCGGGTCGCGCCGCTGACCGACGGCGGCCAGGTGGAACTCACTCCAGGTCGGATAAGCGACGCCCTGGACCGCTTGGCGCAGAAATGCGGGCCGCGAACGGTCCTGGGCCGGGGGTGGCATCGTGGCCGGTCCTTCCCCGAAGACCGCGGCCTGAGCCACCGTGGGCTGGCTGGCTGCTCCGCCGCCGATCAACACCACGGCGGCAACTACGGCAGTCGCGGTGCCGGCGACGGCCGCCACCTGGAAGCGCCAGTGCGGCCGGGCGACCACGACAGGGAAGCGCCTGCTCGGTCGCGCGACCGCGACGGGGAAGCGCCTGCTCGGTCGCGCGACCGCGACAGGGCGAGGCTCGAGTGACTGATGGACGCTGGGCGGGGCGGCTGTCGTCACGCCTCGGATAAGCCCGATGGCGGCGACCTGCTCGGCGACGATCGCCTGCAATTCGGGGGAGGCCGCGACCTGCTCGGCGATGATGCGCTCCCGTTCGGGCGGAAGGGATCCGTCTGCGTACGCGGTCAGCTCGGCGTCGCCGGGCGTGCGCGGGCGCGAGTACGGGTCACGCTTGAACATGGTCTGGCCTTTTGTCCTTCGCGGAGTTGTTGACAAGTTCAAGGGGAGAGTCGCCAGGGAGAGCCGACCGTTTCGCCGCCGCGCCGTTCGAGGAAGCGTCTGTGATGCCGCGAGCGACCTGCTGGCGGGCGCGGAACAGACGGGTGGCGATGGTCTTCTCGCGGGCCTTCAGCGCCTTAGCCGCCTCGGCGTAGGACAGCCCGACGATGTCGACCGCCACGAGCGCGTCTCGATAATCGTCGGACAGGGCGGCAATGGCGGCGAAGAGGAGGTCGTTGTTGACTACCACCTCGGCCGGGTCGCCCGGCCGGGAGTCGACCAGGCGGTGCTCGTCCGGCAATTCTTCGGTGCTCGGTCGCCGCGCTGCGGTCCGGCGGGAATCAAAGTAGGTGTTGCGCAGCGCGCGCAGGAGGTAGGCCTCGTCCGTGCCCGCTCGCACGAAGCGCGGCTTGGCCAGGACGCGGGCGAACGTCTCCTGGACGAGGTCCTGGGCGTCCTCGCGGTTTCCGGACATCGCCCACGCGGCGCGATACAGGCGATCGACGTGCGCTCCCAGGCCGTCCGGCGACAAGCGCCGGCGCGCCGCAAGCCGCGACGGACCGACTTCGGGCTCGGTCCTTCCAGCCGCCTCCGAGGAGGACCGCCGAGCATCGGCCTGGGCCGAACGTCGCTCGCGGGCGGGGCGCAGCCCCAGGCGCCCCAACGGCAACCGATAGACGACACCCTCCTCCGTAGTCGGGCCAGCGCCCATGTGTATATAGACGCGCCCAGCCCGCGAAATCTTCCCGCGCCCTTCGGGAAATCCTCCGGACCCCTCCCGAGAGTCTTCCGGACCCCTCCCAAGGGACGTCCGGGCCCCTCCATCTTGGCGCCGACGACCCGCCAGATATAGATCTCGGGAAGGTCTAGTGATGGCCTGACGTCTTGGGTGTCGAGCGCAGTTCGCGCACCACACCACGACATCCACCACCGAGGCCCCGCCGCCCGAACCAAGAGTCGGACGGGTCTTGGAGAAAGGACGTGACTCATGACCATCACCAGAATCAAGCGTTGGACCCTGGCCGGGTTCGTTGCGCTCGCGGGCACAGCGACCGGTGTCGGCGGCCTGGCCGGAGTGGCGCAAGCTCGCACTTCCCACGGCACCAAGCACCACACCAAGCACCACACTCGTCACAAGACGCACCGGAGCATGAGCGGCGGCATTCCGCAACACAATGGCGGCGACCACGACCCGGACAACAACGGTGCGCCCAGTGACGGCGACGGCAACCAGTAACAGCACGCGGCGTGGGACGCGGCGAGCCGCATGGCTCGCCGCGGTCCGCGCCAGAGCCGCGATCGTCGGGGCATCCCCGAGCTCGCGCTGGGCTCGGTAAGGCAGCGACATCGCCCGCCCGATCGCAGGTTCTCGGGCCTCTGTAAGGGCTAGCCGGACCGCGAAGGCGATGCCGTCCTGCTGAAATGCCCGGTTCGTGTCGAGCAGCGAATTGGAAACGAGAGCTGGGGCCCAGGTGCGCGAAGGCGCGGCCGGATCGCCCACCAGGAGGGACCGCCGGCCGCCGGGGCTTCCCGTCGCGCTTCCGGCGGCGATCGCCGAGGCAGCCGTCCCGGTGGTCCGCCTCCTGGCCGGGCTCATACCGGGCGTGGGTCCGTCGCTGGAGTCTGCGGTCAAGGGAAGGACGATCCTCGTCACCGGCGCCTCGAGCGGCATCGGGCACGCACTGGCCCTCAAGCTGGCGGCGGCCGGCGGGGTTCCGCTGATCGTCGCGCGCCGGGCCAGGCAGCTCGAGGAGTTACGTGAGGAGATCGAGGCCGGCGGCGGCAGTGCTCATGTCTACGCGGCGGATCTCTCCGACATGGATGCGATCGATCGGCTGATCGCGCGGGTGCTGGGTGAGCAGGGTGGGGTCGACGTGCTGGT
>DASZHF010000165.1:0-1857 GCA_035938095.1 Solirubrobacteraceae bacterium | reverse complement strand
ACGGGCGGAGAAGGCAGTGATCGTCGATGCGGGCGGATACCGCGAGCGCCGGCGGGCCGCGCTACACGCCCAGGCCGAGGAGGCGGCCGAGGAGGCGCTCCGCTACGGCCGACCCGTGAGCCTGGACGCGATGACTTCCAGCGAGCGCAGGCTCGTGCACGAGTTCCTGCGCGACCGGGGCGGAGTGGATACGTACAGCGAAGGCACCGAACCGGATCGCCACCTCGTGGTGGCGCCGGCCGGAGTGTGAGCGGCGAGCTCGGCGCCGCCTGCGGCCCGCGTCGCGCCGGGGGGCGCCAGCCCGGGGGTGTGTCAGATCACACGCCGGGTGTTTCACGTTTTACACCGAGGCCAATGTACGGGGGGCGATGGACCCCGGCCGGGTCGCCCTCCGCCGCATTTCGCCCTCTGCGGGTCGAGTGTTTCACGTTTTACACCGCCCCCAGGACCGGGGTGCGGGCAAGGCTCAGGTTGAGGGTTTGCCCTCCGGGGTTCCGGGGCTGCCCCGTCGGGCGCCTGCAGGCTCCATGGCCGAGCGTGTGAAGGGCGGGTCGGACGCGGCGAGTGCAAGAGGCGACGCCCGCGTGCGGGCCCGCCTCGAGGAGCTTGCCCGGCAGTATGGGCTTGCCGCCCGGCCGGTGAAGCAGCTCGAGGAGTTGCTGCACCTGCTCGACACGGACCCCCACGCCCCCACCACGGTCCGAGATCCGGTTCGGGCGGTGGACGTCCACGTAGCCGACTCCCTAACCGCGCTGGACATCCCGGGCGTTCGCGCCGCCCGGAGGGTGGTCGACATCGGGCCCGGAGCCGGGTTTCCGGGACTCGCGCTCGCGGCCACGATGCCCGCCGATGCCGGCACGCGGTTGCTCGAGAGCTCGATCCGAGCCTGCGACTTCCTCGTCCGCGCGACTCGGGTAATGGGGCTCGACCGGGTCGAGGTCGTGCACCGCCGCGCCGAGGCGTGGCCCGAGGGCCAGGGCGTTCACGATCTCGTCCTCGCGCGCGCCGTCGGGCCGCTCCCGGTCGTGCTCGAGTACGCCGCCCCGCTCCTGAGGGTCTCCGCCGCCGCGCTTCTGTGGCGCGGGACGCGCGAGTCAGACGAGGATGAGCGCGGCGCGAGGGCGGCTGACACGTTGGGCTTGGAGCTCAAAGAAGTACGCCGGACCGCGCCGTTTCCTGGCGCTCGCCACCACCATCTATACCTCTACGTCAAGGTGCAAGAGACGCCCGCGCGCTTTCCCCGTCGGCCCGGGGCCGCCACCCGCCGCCCGTTGGGCTAAATCCAAGGTTGAGCCTGAGGTTGGTGTGGGCCCGTACATGGTGCGGGCCCGAACAGTTTCGGCCTGGGCCGCCGCGCGTGGCTGGGCTGGAGTGGCGCGCCCGCCGTTCCGTTTCGCCGCGGGGGCTCGACCGTACCCACAGGGCCTGGCGCCCGCCAGGCCCTCCGGGTAGTTAGACCGCGTGCTCGCGCGCTTCGTGCTCGCGCGCTCCGTGCTGTCGATGGTTCGGCCGCGAACGGACCCGGCCCGCTGGCCGTGAGACATAGCGCCGTCATCGGGGCTCCGAGCTCCCCGGCGTGACATCAGTCTCGTCAAGGGAAGGCCGCCCCTGTCCGACCGAGAACCGCGCTAGCGTGGGCCCGTGCCTGTCGTCTACGCGATCGCGAACCAGAAGGGGGGCGTCGGCAAGACGACGACGGCGGTCAACGTAGCCGCTTGCATCGCCGAGGCCGGCTACGACACGCTCCTCGTAGACGTCGACCCGCAAGCCAACGCGACTGTCGGCCTGGGGTTGCCCCGAGATGCGAGCCCCGGGGTCTACGACCTGCTGGCCAGCAGGGAGACGCCCGACGGAGTC
>DASZHF010000164.1:0-3990 GCA_035938095.1 Solirubrobacteraceae bacterium | reverse complement strand
GCGGCGGTGAACGCGATCAGCCCGGCGGTGAAGCCCTGGAAGAACCACACGAAGGTCTGGTAGAGCGCGAACACCAGCCCGGCCGCCCCGGCCAGGGCCCCGCCCATCAGGAACGTGAGCGAGATCGTCGTGTCGACGTTGATCCCCATCAATCGGGCCGCCTCGGGGTCCTGCGCGGTGGCGCGCATGGCCTTGCCCATCCGGCTGCGGTTGAGGAACAGCACCAGCGCGACTACGAGCGGGGCGGTGACGCCGACCGACAGCAGGTCGGCGCGGTAGATGTGCACGCCGGCGACCGAGAACAGCTCGGTCCGGGCCCCGATCAGATCGGGGACCGACTGCTGGCTTCCGCCCCGCCACAGCAGCCCGACGTTCTGGAGGATGAAGGAGAAGCCCACCGCGGTTATCAGCGGCGCGAGCTTGGGCGCGTTACGCAGCGGGCGGTAGCCCACCCGCTCGATCAGCACGTTGAGGCTCCCGCACGCCACCATCCCCACCACCAGCGAGACGAGCAGGCCACCCACGAGACCGAGCGCGCCGGTGGTTAGGGTGAGCCCGAGCGTGCCCCACAGACCCGCCGTGACGAACGAGCCCATCGTGAACACGTCGCCGTGGGCGAAGTTGATCAGCTCGATGATCCCGTAGACCAGCGTGTAGCCGATCGCCACCAGCGCCCAGATGGCGCCGTTGGAGATCCCGTCCTTGAGGTTCTCCGCCACCGGGGCCAGGCTGCCCTTGTCGATCAGGTCCTGCACGGCGTAGAACAGGGGCAGCGCGAGCAGGAAGGCCACCAGGCCGTAGCGATCGACCAGCGCCCGCAGCGCTCTGACGACCGCCCGGGCGCGGCCCTGCGTCGGGACGACTTCGGGACGGGTGACCAAGGCCGGTTTCCAGCGACGCGAACGGGGCGGGCCCCCGGCCGGGGGCCCGCCCCGGGCGCTCAGGCCGCTGCGGTCGCCTTGATGGTCTTGAAGAACACCAGCTGGCCGGCCTTGACCTTGTACGAGCCGTAGTCGGTCAGCGTGGTGTCGCCGTTGGCGTCGATGCTGTACGTCCCGAGCACGCTCGGGCGATCGCGCGTGGCGTAGATCGCCGCGATCACCTTGGCTCGGTCGGCGGTCACCCCGCCGGCGGTCGCGCGCTTGATCGCGTCGAGCATCAGCCCCATCGTCTCGTAGCCGTAGATCGCGTACGGCTCGGGCTTCGACGGGTGATACGTCGCCCCGTAGGTCTGGAAGAAGGCCTTCCCGGCCGGCGGGTACTGGCTCGGAGCCAGCGTGGCGACGGTGATAAACACGCGCGAGTCCAGCGCGAGCGGTATGCCGCCCTTCGCGGGATCGGTGTACGTGCTCTCCGCCACCCCGTCGGGCCCGAAGATCTTCGCCGTGGGCAGGGCGGACGCCATGTCCTTGGTCAGCTGCACCGCGTTGTTCTCGGTGATCGCGCTGATGAACACGCAGTCGGCGCCCGTGCCGGCGACCCGGCTGGCCAGCGACCGGTAGTTGGCGGCCTTGGGGTCATAGGGCAAGTTGCCGGCCGACGTGAGCCCTACCTTCGGGAGCGCTGTCTGGAGGTTGGTGGCCAGACCCGCGCCATAGACCTCCTGGTCGTTGAGCGTGGCCACCTTCTTGCAGCCCTCTAGCTTCTGCAGCGAGGCCTGAGCGGCGGCCTGGACGGTGTCCTTGGGCACGACCCGGGCGTAGGTGCGCTTGCCGGTCGGGTAGTACTTCTGCGGCTCGCCCGGGGTCGTGCCGGGACCGCCGGAGGTCAGGCCCACGGCCGTGTTGGACGGACTGATCTGTCCGATGGTGGCCCGGTTGAGGATCGGGATCGAGATCGCGCTGGCGCCCGAGTTGAACTCGCCCAGGTAGCCGATAGTGGTCTTGTCCGACGCGGCCTTGCGGGCGTTTGTCGACGTCTGACCCGGGTCCCACTTGCCGGCCTGGGCGGTCGAGTCGTCGAGCGAGGTGTAGTTGACCGTGTAACTGCCGATCTTGGCTCCGATCGCGGCCAGGGCAAGCTTCTCGCCGTTGACGGTCGCCTCCGAGTTCACTCGGGACGCTCCCTGCAAGGGGAGGCTCGAATAGATCGTCAGGGTGTTCCCCGAGATCTTCGTGCCCCCGCCGCTGCTGCCGCAGGCGGCCAGTCCGATGGTGACGAGGCCGCACCCAGCGACCGCTAACCAACGTGCTCTCATGTCGCTCCCTCCTCTGCGTGTGGGGCGTGTGGGCCGCCGATCCTATGGGCGGCTTTCACCCTGTGCAAGTGACCATCGGCATATGCCGATCAGTCGGCGCCAAGCTCATCTCGGGTCCGACCCTGGACCGCATGCGCCGCGAGATTACCCGGGCGCGCGCTCGGGCGCAGCGCCCCTGTGGGGGCTGCGCCCCTTCCGGCGAAGCCCCGTCGAGGGGCGGAGCCCTTTCCCTAGAGCTAGTGGATCAGCAGCCGGTCGAAGGCCAGCCGCCCGCCGCGCACCCGGTCGCCCCCGTAGCGCGACAGCGTGGTGTCGCCGCTGGCCTCGATCGAGTAGCGCCCGATCACCGACTGGCGCCCGCGGGTGGCGAAGAAGCGGTTGACGACCGCCTGGCGGTCGTTGCCCCGGGAGCCGGCCTCGCGGATCAGCGTGAGCACGAGCTTCATGGCCTCGTACCCGTACAGCGCGTAGGGCCCGGGCGAGGACGCGAAGGCGGTCCGGTAGGCGCTCGCGAAGCGCCGCGCGGTAGCCGGGTACATGCCCAGCGGCAGCACGGGCGATGTCACGTAGAGCGACCTCTGGGCCGGACCGAGTGCGCGTAGGAAGTCGGGCTCGGCGACGAAGTAGGGGCTGAAGAGCTTGAGGCTGGGGTTGGCGGCGAGCAGCGCATCCAGGAGGGCGGCCGCGCGGAGGGTGGGCTGGCCCGCGTAGAGCACGGCCTGGGCTCCGCTGTTGGTCACCTGGCGGGCGAGGGTGACGTCGTCGGATGGATTGGCGCTCATGATCTGGTCGCCGGCCAGCGCCAGCCCCCCGAGCGGCGCCTGGGCTGCGAATATGGCGCCCAGCTCGGCGTCGAAGACCTCGCGGTCGCGGATCAGGAACACGTTGCTCACGCCCGCGCGCTTGGCGTACTCCACCTGGGCGGCGGCCTGGACCTGGTCCGAGGGCACGAGCCGGCCGAACGTTCGCCGGCCCAGCGGGTAGTAGCGGTCGGGCTCCCCCTTGCCCGCGAAGGTCGACTGAGTGAAGCCCACGTAGGTGCTGGCCGGGCTGATCTGGAGGATGTTGGCGCCGTTGATGATCGGCAGCGAGACCGCGGTCGCCCCCGAGTCCCAGTCGCCGAGGTAGGCGATGGCGGTCTTGTCCTGCGCCGCCAGCTTGGCGTTGGAGGAGGCCTGCTCGGGGGTCCACGAACCGGTGCTGGGGTCGGAGTCGTCGAGCGAGACGTAGTTGACGCGGAAGGGGCCCACCCGGCCGCCCGACTCCTTCAGCGCGAGCTTCTCGCCGTTGACGATCCCGTCGGACCGCGAGCGGGCGCCGCCTCCAAGCGGGAGCGCGGAATAGACAGTGAGCTGGTTGCTGGGGGCGTTGCTGCCCGCGCCAACCGTGTTCGTGTTGGTGCCACTGCCTCCGCTTCCGCACCCGGCTAGGGCGGCGGCGGTGGCGGCGGCGAGAATTCCGGCGAGGGCGCGCCTAGGTCGGGCGGGATGGGCGGCGTCGGACCCCAAGGCGGCGGCGATTCTATGGCGGTCGCCTTGGCGGCGATTCTAGTTCCGGGTCTAGCCCGCGAGGAACCGGTCCAGGAGCCGGTCGATCACCCGATCGGGGAGCACGCGAAAGGCGGTGACCTGGACTCGCGCCTCGCGGCCGACCAGGTAGCGCGACCGGGGACGGCGCGCGGTCAGGGCCCGGGCGACGGTGCGCGCGACGGCCTCGGGCGGCAGTCCCCGCTCGCCCGTGCGCTGGGCGAGGGCCGCCATGCGCGCGGCGCGGCGCCCGTAGAGCTCTTCGAA